>CBFGPX010000269.1:0-5838 GCA_965650725.1 uncultured Comamonadaceae bacterium
CCACGACCGCCGCTACGCCATCGACGCGCGCAAGATCGAGCGCGAGCTGGGCTGGCGCCCGGCCGAGACCTTCGACACCGGCATCCGCAAGACGGTGCAGTGGTACCTGGACCATCCCGACTGGGTCGCCCGCGTGCAAAGCGGCGCCTACAAGGACTGGGTCTCCAAGCAGTACAACGGCTGAGCCATGAAGATCCTGTTGCTCGGCAAAGGCGGCCAGGTCGGCTGGGAACTGCAACGCTCGCTCGCCGTCGTGGGCGAGGTCACGGCGCTGGACCATGACGACGGTGGCGACTTCACGCAGCCCGAACAGCTGCTGGCCCGTGTGCAGGCGCTGGCGCCGCAGGTCATCGTCAATTCGGCCGCGCACACCGCCGTGGACAAGGCCGAGAGCGAGCCCGACCTGGCGCGCCAGATCAACGCCACCACGCCGGCCCTGCTGGCCATCGAGGCCAAGCGCCTGGGCGCGCTGCTGGTGCACTACTCCACCGACTACGTCTTCGACGGCAGTGGCACCCAGCCCCGCGACGAGGACGCGCCCATTGCGCCGCTGAGCGTCTATGGCGCCACCAAGGCCGAGGCCGAGGACGCCATCCGCGCCAGCGGCTGCCAGCACCTGATCCTGCGCACCAGCTGGGTCTACGCGGCCCGCGGCGGCAACTTTGCCAAGACCATGCTGCGCCTGGCGGCCGAGCGCGAGCAGCTCAAGGTCATCGCCGACCAGGTCGGCGCGCCCACCGGCGCCGAGCTGCTGGCCGACCTGAGCGTGCACATGCTGCGCGCAGCACGCGTGAACCCGGCGCTGACCGGCACCTACCACGCGGTGGCCGGCGGCGAGACCAACTGGCACGAGTACGCCCGCTTCGTCATCGAGTTTGCACGCGCGCGGGGCAAGGTCGTCAAGGTGGCGCCGGACCAGATCCTGCCCATCCCGACCAGCGACTACCCCACGCCCGCCAGGCGGCCATTGAACTCGCGCCTGTCCACCGCCAAGCTGCAGCAGCGCTTCGGCCTGGCGCTACCGCACTGGCAGCAGGGCGTCGAACGCATGCTGACCGAAATCCTCTGAAGGGACCCGCATGAAGAACCGCAAAGGCATCATCCTGGCCGGCGGCTCAGGCACCCGCCTGCACCCGGCCACGCTGGCCGTCAGCAAGCAGTTGCTGCCGGTCTACGACAAGCCCATGGTCTATTACCCGCTCAGCACGCTGATGCTGGCGGGCATACGCGACATCCTGCTCATCAGCACGCCGCAGGACACGCCGCGCTTCGAGGCGCTGCTGGGCGACGGCTCGCGCTGGGGCCTGAACATCAGCTACTGCGTGCAGCCCTCCCCTGACGGCCTGGCCCAGGCCTTCATCCTGGGCCGCGACTTCGTCGGTGGCGCCCCCAGCGCCCTGGTGCTGGGCGACAACATCTTCTATGGCCACGACTTCGCCGGCCTGCTGGACAGCGCAACGAGCCAGGCCAAGGGTGCGAGCGTCTTCGCCTACCACGTGCAGGATCCCGAGCGCTACGGCGTCGTCGAGTTCGATGCCGACAAGCGCGCGCTGTCCATCGAAGAAAAACCCAAGGCGCCCAAGAGCAACTACGCCGTCACGGGCCTGTACTTCTACGACGAGCAGGTCTGCGACATCGCCGCCGCCATCAAGCCCAGCGCGCGCGGCGAGCTGGAGATCACCGACGTCAACGCCCAGTACCTGCGCCAGGGCCAGCTCCATGTCGAGATCATGGGCCGCGGCTATGCCTGGCTGGACACCGGCACGCACGACAGCCTGATGGAGGCCGGCCAGTTCATCGCAACGCTGGAGAAGCGCCAGGGCCTGAAGGTCGCCTGCCCCGAGGAAATCGCCTTCCGCTCCGGCTGGATCAGCGCCGAGCAACTGGAAGCGCTGGCCAAGCCGCTGGCCAAGAACGGCTACGGCCAGTACCTGCAGAAGCTGCTGACCGACAAGGCGTTCTGACGATGAAGGTGATACCGACCGCCCTGCCCGAGGTCTTGCTCATCGAGCCCAAGGTCTTCGGCGACGCCCGCGGCTTCTTCATGGAGAGCTGGAACCAGGCCCGCTTCAACGAGGCCGTGGGCCATGAGGTCCAGTTCGTGCAGGACAACCACTCGCGCTCGTCGCGAGGCGTGCTGAGAGGCCTGCACTACCAGCTGGCGCCGCACGCCCAGGGCAAGCTGGTGCGCTGCGTGTCCGGCGCCGTCTTCGACGTGGCCGTGGACGTGCGCCGCTCCAGCCCCAACTTCGGCAAGTGGGTGGGCTTTGAGCTGACCGCCGACAACCACCGCCAGCTGTGGATCCCGCCGGGCTTCGCCCATGGTTTTGTGGTCATCAGCGAGACGGCGGACTTCCTCTACAAGACCAGCGGACGCTACGCACCCGAGTTTGAGGGCGCGGTGCGCTGGGATGACCCCGGCGTGGGCATCGCCTGGCCGCTGGACGGCATCACGCCGCAGTTGTCGGCCAAGGACGTGGCGGCGCCGCTGCTGCACGACGCCAAGACCTTCGACTGAGGCCGTCGGGCGAGCCCCGCGGCCGGCTCCTCGAACCTTCAGGCGCGAGCGTCGCCCCAGCGCAGCGGCGTGACCTCGTCACCCACGTAGGTGGTGTGCCCGCTGCGGTCCACGCAGTACTGCGGCGAGATGATCATCTCGCGCACCGTCATGCCCTCGCCGATGCGGGTGTGCTCGATCAGCACCGAGCGCTCAACCACACTGCCTGCACGCAGGTGCGAGCCATGGCCAATCCAGGTCGGGCCGATGACGCGGGCACCGGGCTCGATGCGCACGTTGGAGCCAATGTAGACCGGCCCGTCGATGTGCACCTTGTCCCAGTCCACCGAGGTATTCAGGCCCACCCAGACCTGCGGCCGCACCTCGCGGCCCGGCACCTGCATCTGCGCCACCTCGCCGGCCAGCACGCGCTGGGTCACGGCCCAGTAGTCGGTCAGCCGGCCGATGTCGATCCAGTTGAACGGGCGGTTCTGCGCGTAGAACGGCAGGCCCTTCTCGACCAGCAGCGGGAACAGCTGGCTGCCGATGTCGAACTCCTTGCCGGGCGGGATCAGGTCCAGCACCTCGGGCTCGAAGATGTAGATGCCGGTGGAGGCCAAGGTGCTCAGCGCGTCCTCGGGCTTGGGCTTCTCCTGGAATGACGTGACCCGGCCATCGGCATCCGCCACGACGATGCCGTAGTTCTTGGTGTCCTCGCGCGGCACGTCCAGCGTCACGACGCTGGCGATGGCGCCCTTGGCCTTGTGCTCGGCGATGGCGGCCGTGATGTCCATGTCGATGATCGCGTCGCCGCACAGCACCAGGAAGGTCTCGTCGAAGAAGCCGCCGAAGTCCTGGATCTTGCGCATGCCGCCGGCCGAACCCACCGGCTTGCAGACCACCTCGCCCTGCTCGCGCACGCCCTCGTACGAGTACCCCAGCTCCACACCCCAGCGCGCGCCGTTGCCGAAGTAGTTCTCGATCTTCCAGTGCAGGAAGGCCACGTTGACCATGATCTGCTGGACGCCATGAGACGCCAGATGCTCGACCAGGTACTCCATCACCGGCTTGCCGAGGATGGGCACCATGGGCTTGGGGGTGTACTTGGTCAACGGGCGCACCCGCGTGCCCTGGCCTGCCGCCAGGATCATTGCCTTTGCCATCACTGACTCCCTATCTGATCGAAGCGCCTGCTACGGAACTAGCAAGTAGCGAACCAGCCACCTAGCCGCGGCCGATGCCGCTGTACTCGATGCCCAGCGTCTTCATCAGCTTGGGGTCGTAGAGATTGCGGCCGTCGAACACGACCGGCGCCTTCAGTGCCGACTTGATCGCATCGAAGTCCGGCGTGCGGAACTCCTTCCACTCGGTCACGATCAACAGCGCGTCCGCGCCCTGCAGCGCCGCCTCGGCGCGCTCCACCAGCGTCACGTCGTCGCGCGGGCCCAGCACCCGCGCCGTCTCGGTCATGGACACAGGGTCGTAGGCCGCCACCGTGGCGCCGCGCCTGGTCAGCTCGGCTATGACCACCAGCGACGGCGCCTCGCGCATGTCGTCGGTGTTGGGCTTGAAGGCCAGGCCCCAGATCGCGAAGCGGCGGCCGGCCAGGTCGTTGCCGAAACGGGCCACCACCTTGTCCACCAGCACGCGCTTCTGACGCTCGTTGGCCTCTTCCACGGCCGTCAGCACCTTCAGCGGAATGCCCGTGTCGGCCGCGGCCTTGACCAGCGCCTTCACGTCCTTGGGGAAGCACGAGCCGCCGTAGCCGGCGCCGGCGTAGAGGAACTGGTAGCCGATGCGCGGGTCGGAGCCGATGCCACGACGCACCAGTTCGATGTCCGCGCCCACCTTCTCGGCCAGCAGCGCCAACTCGTTCATGAAGCTGATGCGCGTGGCCAGCATGGCGTTGGCGGCGTACTTGGTGAACTCGGCGCTGCGCACGTCCATCACCAGCATGCGGTCCTGCGTGCGGTTGAACGGCGCGTACAACGCGCGCATCAGCAGCGTGGCCTGCTCGTCGTCGGAGCCGATGATGACCCGGTCCGGCTTCATGAAGTCCTCGACCGCGGCACCTTCCTTCAGGAACTCGGGGTTGGACACCACCGCGTAGGCCATGTCGCCCAGCCCGCGCTTCACCAGCTCTTCCTTGACAGCGGCGCGCACCTTGTCCGCCGTGCCCACCGGCACCGTGCTCTTGTCCACGATGACCTTGTAGTCCGTCATGCGCTGGCCGATGGAGCAGGCAGCGGCCACGACGTACTGCAGGTCGGCCGAGCCGTCCTCGTCCGGCGGCGTGCCCACGCCGATGAACAGGATGGTGCCGTGCTGCACCGCCTTGTCCACGTCCGTCGTGAACTGCAGCCGCCCGGCGGCCACATTGCGTCGGACCACCGCGTCCAGCCCCGGTTCATGGATGGGAATGCCGCCCTCGTTGAGGATGCGGATCTTCTCCGGGTTCACGTCCAGGCACATGACGTGGTTGCCCATCTCGGCCAGGCAGGCGCCGGTGACCAGGCCCACATAGCCGGTGCCGATGGCGGTGACTTTCATTCGTTGTCCTCGTTCAGGTGCGGTTCAAGGGCTTGTAACGCCGGCGCGTGACGGCGCCATGCACATCAGACCTCGTAGTAGTCCCGATACCAGGCGACAAAACGCTCGACGCCTTCTGGTACGGGCATCGCCGGGCGGAAGTCCGTCCAGGCCGCCAGCTCCTCGACATCGGCATGCGTGGCGGGCACGTCGCCGTCCTGCAGCGGCATGAAGTTCTTCACCGCCTCGCGCCCGACCGCCTTCTCGATCGCCTCGATGAAGCTCATCAGCTGAATAGGCGCATGGTTGCCGATGTTGAACACCCGGTAGGGCGCGCTGGAGCGGGCCGGGTCGGCGGTGGCTGGGTCGTAGTGGGGGTCGGCCGTGGCCGTTCGATCCAGCACCCGCACCACGCCTTCGGCGATGTCGTCGATGTAGGTGAAGTCGCGAATCATCTTGCCGTGGTTGAACACGTTGATGGGCCGCCCTTCGATGGTGGCCTTGGTGAACAGGAACAGCGCCATGTCAGGCCGGCCCCAGGGGCCGTACACCGTGAAGAAGCGCAGACCCGTGGTCGGCAGCCCGAACAGGTGCGAATACGTGTGCGCCATCAGCTCGTTGGCCTTCTTGGTGGCCGCATACAGGCTGATGGGATGGTCCACGCTGTGATGCTCCGAGAAGGGCATCAGCGTGTTGCCGCCGTAGACGCTGGAGCTGGACGCATAGGCCAGGTGCTGCACGCCGCTGTGGCGGCAGCCTTCCAGGATGTTGGTGAAGCCGACGATGTTGCTGTCGATGTAGGCGTGCGGGTT
>CBFGPX010000270.1:0-5809 GCA_965650725.1 uncultured Comamonadaceae bacterium
CGGCGTCAGGCGCTCCCACTCGGGCGGCGGGTCCAGCGCGACGCTGCGGCTGTTGCTGAAGGGGGCGTGCGACGACGACAGCGAGCCGAAGCCCGAGTTCAGCGGCATGGTGCCGCTGTCGCTGGATGACGGCCGGAAGTGCGACAGCAGGCGGCGGGCAATGGCCGGCGACAGCGGCGGCTGGCCGCGCACGATGCGCTGCAGCTCTTCAACCAGCACCTCGAAGCGGTCTTCCTTCAACAGATAGCCATCCGCACCGCACTGCAGCGCCGGGAACAGGTGGTCGTCGTCGGAGTACAGCGTCGTGACGATCTTGATTGCCGTGGAGCCGGCCAGTTCCGTCAGGAACTCCATGCCGTTGCCGTCCGGCAGTTCCAGGTCCACGAGGATGAGCTTGAAGCCCGTGTCGGGCGCGCTGCCCGAGAACTTGCTCACCTGCCGGCGCGCGTTTTCGAGATCGCCGACCTCGGTGATCTCCATCGCATCGCTGAAGCTCTCTCGCACCACGCGGCACAGGAAGCTGCGGGCGACGGGGTTGTCTTCGATGATCAGGACTTTGACGGTCATGGCGGCGGAAGCGGCGGCTGTCGTTTCGACCGACGAATGTAGCGCACGGCCCTGTGGAAACCCCGCGAGATCGCGGGGGGCGACGCCCCCGTTTCAGGCTTCACGCGTTGGTGAGAACTACCTTGCCTATGACCTCCCGCGCCGCCATGCGCGCGAAGGCTGCCGGCAATTGCTCCATGGGCAGCACGCGGTCAAGCACGGGCTTGATCCTGCCGCTGGCGTACCAGGCGGCCAGTTCGCCCAGCATCCTCGCGTTGCGGTCTGGCTCGCGCTTGGCGAACTCGCCCCAGAACACACCCACGATGGACGCGCCCTTCAGCAGCGTCAGGTTCAGCGGCAGCGCCGGGATCTGGCCCTGGGCGAAGCCGATGACCAGATAGCGGCCGCGCCACGCGATGGAGCGGAAGGCGGCCTCGGCCAGGTCACCGCCGACCGGGTCGTAGATGACGTCGGGGCCCTTGCCCGCGGTCAGCGCCTTCAGTTCGTCGCGCAGGTTCTGTGTGGCGTAGTTGATCGTGGCGTCGGCGCCCAGCGCCTTGCAGGCGGCGCACTTGGCATCACTGCCGGCGGCGGCGATGACGCGCGCACCGGCAGCCCTGGCGATCTGGATGGCGGCCGTGCCGACACCACCGGCGGCGCCCAGGATGAGCACCGTCTCGCCGGTCTGCAGTGCGCCGCGGTCCATCAGTGCGTGGTGGCTGGTGGCATAGGTGCAGATGAACGCCGCGGCGTCCTCGAACGCGAATCCGTCGGGCAGTGGCATGGCCAGCATCGCTGGAATGCAGACTTCCGTCGCGAAGCCGCCCAGACCGCCGAAGGCCGCGACGCGCTGGCCGACGGCGAAACCCTTGACCCCTTCGCCCACCTCGGTGACAAAGCCCGAGAACTCCGTGCCTGGCACGAAGGGCAGCGGCGGTTTCATTTGATACTTGTTCTGCACGATGAGCAGGTCTGGAAAGTTCAGGCTGGCTGCCTTGATCTGCACGCGAATCTGCCCGGCGGGCAGCGCCGGTGTCGGCAGGTCCAGCCATTGCAGCGCCTCGACGCCCACCGGGTTTTCACAGAGCCAAGCCTTCATCGTCGTCTCCTGTTCTCAAGAACTGGTCATGATAGGAATCAGGGTGGTTACACCCGGTCTCGCAGGTGACGCCCTCCCTACAATTGGCAACCATGCGCATCCTGATTTCCAACGACGACGGTTACCTGGCCCCTGGCCTGGCGGCTCTCGTGAAGGCCTGCGAAGGCCTGGGCGAGATCGACGTCATCGCCCCCGAGCAGAACGCCAGCGGCACGTCCAACTCGCTGACGCTGAACCGCCCGCTGAACCTCTACCGTGCCGCCAACGGCTTTCGTTATGTCAGTGGCACGCCGTCCGATGGTGTGCACCTGGCGTTGACCGGTCTGCTGGGTTACCGGCCCGATCTGGTGCTCTCGGGCATCAACAACGGCGCCAACATGGGTGACGACACGCTGTACTCCGGCACCGTCGCCGCTGCCACCGAGGGCTACCTGTTCGGCATCCCGTCCATCGCGTTTTCCCAGGTCGAGAAGGGCTGGGTCGAGCTCGAAGCCGCGGCGCGCGCGGCGCGCAGCGTCGTCGAGCAGGTGATTGCGGGCGGTCTGGGGCAGGGCTTTCTGCTGAACGTCAACATCCCCAATCGCGCCGATGCCGATCAGTTGCCGCGCAAGATCACGCGCTTGGGCCGGCGCCATGCCGCCGAAGGCATCGTCGAGCAGATCAACCCGCGCGGCGAGACCATCTACTGGATCGGTCCGGCGGGCGACGCCAAGGATGCCGGCGAGGGCACCGACTTCCATGCGACCGCCAACGGCCAGGTGTCGATCACGCCGCTGCAGGTGGACCTGACCGAGCATGCATCGCTCGGCTCCTGGGCGCAGCGCCTGGGCCTCTGAATGTCGACGCCGAAGCGATTCCCGGCCAGCCTGAAATCGGCCGCCGCGCCGCAGCGCGAGTTGCTGATGCCGCAGCGGCATTTGCGCCAGGCCACCGCCGACGCGGCGCGGCTGGCTCGGCCCAGTGGTGGCGGCCTGGACAGTGGCGCCGTGCGCGAGCGCATGGTCAACCGGCTGCGGGCCGAAGGCAAGTTCAACGAGCAGGTGCTGGCGGCGATGGCCGCCGTGCCGCGCCATGAGTTCGTCGACAGCGCACTGGCCGCGCAAGCCTATGAAGACACGGCCCTGCCCATCGGCCACGGTCAGACCATCTCCAAACCCTCGGTTGTGGCCCACATGCTGGGCCTGCTGATGGCTGGCAGCGGTGCGCGCCAGCACGGGTCGCTGGGTCGCGTGCTGGAGATCGGCACCGGCTGCGGCTACCAGGCCGCCGTCATCGCGCTGTTGGCGCGTCAGGTGATCTCCATCGAACGGTTGCAGGGCTTGCACGACAAGGCCAAGGCCAACTTGCAGCGCGTCGTGCTACCGCGCGCGCCGCGCCTCATCTGGGGCGATGGCCGCGTGGGCCACGCCGCCAGCGGGCCGTTCGACAGCCTCATCGCGGCAGCCGGCGGCGAGGACATTCCGCCGGCCTGGATGGAGCAACTGGCTCCCGGCGGGCGGCTGATCGCGCCGACGCATTCGGGCACGCGCGGCCAGGTGCTTGTCGTGCTGGACCATGTCGTCGACGGGGGCGTCAGTCGCTGGGTTCGCAGCGAACACGAGGCGGTGCTTTTCGTCCCCCTAAAATCCGGCGTCGTCTGACGGGGCCGCTGGCGCACCGCGCCGCACAATCGGGTCGGCCCTCAACGTGCCACACACGATGCCCTCTAGCTTGCGCCTATCTTTTTTCATCCTCACCTCCGCACTGCTGCTCAGCGCCTGCAGCAGCGTCTCGCTGAACCAGGCACCCGTCGAGGATCGCAATCCCCAACCGCCCAAGGCAGCGGCCGTGCCGCCCGCTCCGGCAGCTTCGGCCCCGGCTCCCGAGGTCAAGCCGCCACCGGGCGCCGAGCACGCAGGCAAGCCGGGCTACTACACCGTGAAGCCTGGCGATGCGCTGATCCGCATTGCGCTGGACAACGGCCAGAGCTGGCGCGATGTGGCCAAGTGGAACGGCCTGGAGAACCCGAACCGCATCGAGGTGGGGCAGGTGCTGCGCGTTGTGCCGCCGGGTGTGGAGCCGGGCACTGCGACGGCCCGGCCGATTGCGAGTGTGGCCAAGACCGAGACCCGTCCGCTGGATGCCAAGCCGCCGGTGGCGTCGGCGAGTGCCGCCTCCGCAGCAGCCACGGCCGCAGCGCCCAAGGAAGTGGTCAAGGACGCTGCCAAGGACTCGGCCTCCGACGACGACAATCTGGCCTGGGCCTGGCCCGTCTCGCAGCCCGTTAGCGCCGGTTTTGACGAGCAGCGCAACAAGGGGCTGGACTTCGCCGGCAAGCCGGGCGACCCGGTGTTGGCTGTCGCCGATGGTCGCGTTGTTTACGCAGGTTCGGGCTTGCGCGGCTACGGCAACTTGGTCATCATCAAGCACAACAACACCTACCTGACCGCGTATGCCCACAACCGGGCGATGTTGGTCGAACAGGATCAGGTGGTTCGCAAGGGCCAGAGGATTGCCGAGATGGGTTCCACCGAAAGCGACACCGTCAAGCTGCACTTCGAAGTGCGCAAACTGGGCAAGCCCGTCGACCCGGCCAAGCTGCTGCCGCCGCGCTGAGAAGGCGCTCGGCACCTCCAACCTCTAACGGGCCAGCCACACGCCATGAAACGCGCTGCGCCCAAGTCCAACGGCCATGACGGTGCCAGCCACAGGCCCGGCGTCATCTTGAGCATGAGCGGCGGCACTGAGGCCGAGGCCGCTTCAGGGGCCGCGGAGGATGAGGGGCAGGCGCTGCGAGCCACCGGCGACGATGTCGACGTGGGCAATGCGCTGCAGGCCTATCTGCGCGACATCCGGCGCACACCGCTGCTGACGCCGCAGCAGGAGTTCGACACGGCTCAGGCCGCGCGCGCCGGCGACTTCCAGGCCCGCCAGACCATGATCGAGCACAACCTGCGCTTGGTCGTCAGCATCGCGAAGAACTACCTGGGGCGCGGCCTGCCGATGAGCGACCTCATCGAGGAGGGCAACCTGGGGCTGATGCATGCCATCAGCAAGTTCGAGCCCGAACGAGGCTTCCGCTTCTCGACCTATTCCAGCTGGTGGATACGCCAGAGCATCGAGCGTGCGTTGATGCACCAGGCCCGTCTGGTGCGGTTGCCTGTGCACATCGTGCGCGAGCTGAACCAGGTTCTGAAGGCGCGTCGCGCGCTGGAGGCCTTGCAGAGCGCGCAGGGTGCCGAGGGGCGCGTGCGTGCCGAGGACGTGGCGCAGGCGCTGGGCCGGCCGGTCGACGAAGTGGCCGAGCTGCTGGCCTATGCCGAGCTGCCCAGTTCGTTGGACTCGCCGGTGGACCGCAACGGCGAGGGCGGTGAATCCATGCTGGACCTGGTGGCCGACGAGCAGGCCATCGACCCCATGGGCCTGCGCCTGTCGCACGAGGTCGAGCAGCTGTTGCAGCACGGCCTGGCCAGTCTCAATGATCGCGAGCGTGAGGTGCTGTCCGGACGCTACGGGCTGTCCGACCGCGAGCCGGAGACGCTGGATGTGCTGGCCATACGCCTGAAGCTCACGCGCGAGCGCATCCGCCAGATCCAGCTGGAGGCGCTGGCCAAGCTCAAGCGCAACATGATGCGCCACGGCGTGGACCGGGACTCGATCTTCTGAGTCCTTGCCGCCACCTCGGATAATCCGAGGATGAATCAGACGACAGATTGGCTCAAGGTCGAGAGCATCGAGCTTGAGGCGCAGGGCGTGGCGCACAACGCCGAGGGCAAGGTGGTGTTCATCGACGGCGCCCTGCCGGGCGAGATCGTGAGGGCGGCGATTGCGCGCCGCAAGAACAACTGGGAGCAGGGCCAGCTCACCGAGATCAAGAAGGAAAGCCCGCTGCGCGTGACGCCGGGCTGCCCGCACTTCGGGCTGCACGCCGGCGCCTGCGGCGGCTGCAAGATGCAGCACTTGCAGGCCGGGGCGCAGGTGGCGGTCAAGCAGCGTGTCGTCGAGGACCAGCTCTGGCATCTCGGCAAGGTCAAGCCCGAGGTGCTGCTGCGCCCCATCGAGGGCCCGACCTGGGGTTATCGCTACCGCGCTCGCTTCTCGGTGCGCTATGTGCAGAAGAAGGGCGTGGTGCTGATCGGCTTCCACGAGCGCAAGAGCCGCTACGTGGCCGACATGCAGGTCTGC
>CBFGPX010000271.1:0-5739 GCA_965650725.1 uncultured Comamonadaceae bacterium
GGACGCACTGGAACAACCCGACGCCGGTGCTGGCGGCGGTCATCGAATGCACGGACCGCGACGGCCAGGTGCTGCTGGCCCGCAACGCGGCATGGCCGGGCAGGTTCTTCGGCCTGATCACCGGTTTCATGGAGGCCGGCGAGACCCCTGAAGACGGCATCCGCCGCGAGATCGGCGAGGAAACCTCGCTGCAGGTGGATCAGCTGGCGCTGCTGGGCGTGTGGGACTTTCAGCGCATGAACCAGATCATCATTGCCTACCATGCGACGGCGCACGGCGAGATCCGGCTGTCGCCCGAGCTGGCGGAGTACAAGCTGATCCCGCCCGAACAGGTGCGTTGCTGGCCACAGGGCACGGGCCAGGCGCTGGCGACGTGGCTGCGCTCACGCGGTATCGAGCCGCAGTGGCTCGACCTCACGGACATGAAGCGAGAATGAACCCATGGACGTGCAACGCGAGATCGACACCCGGGGGCTGAACTGCCCCCTGCCCATCCTGAAGGCCAAGAAGGCGCTGGCCGAGATGCTGAGCGGCGAGTTGCTGCGCGTGGTCGCAACCGACCCGGGCTCGCTGCGCGACTTCCAGGCCTTTGCGCGTCAGACGGGCAACGAGCTGGTCGAGCAGCAGACCGCAGGCTCGGAGTTCATCCACGTGCTGCGGCGCCGCTGATACGACGATCAGAGGTCGAGGCTCTGCAGGTATTCCCTGAAACCTGCACCCAGCTGCGGGTGGGCGAGCGCCAGTTCGACATTGGCCTGCAGGAAACCTTCCTTGCTGCCGCAGTCATAGCGCTTGCCTTCGTAGCGGTAGGCGAACACCTTCTCGCGGCGCAGCAGGCCGGCGATGCCGTCGGTCAGCTGGATCTCGCCGCCCACGCCGCGTGGCTGGTTGGCGATCTCGTGGAAGACGCCCGGCGTCAGGATGTAGCGGCCGGCCACGCCCAGGCGTGACGGCGCACTTTCGGGCGCGGGCTTCTCGACGATGCGGTTGACGTCCATCAGGTTGTCGTTGACCTGCGTGCCGGCCACGATGCCGTAGCGGCGCGTGTGCTCGGCCGGCACCTCCTGCACGGCCAGGATGGACGCGCGCCAGTCGGCGAACTGCTCCACCATCTGCTTCAGGATGCCGCGGCCCGGCTGCGGGCCCACCATCAAGTCATCGGCCAGCAGCACGGCGAAGGGCTCGTTGCCGACCAGGCGCTGGCCGCACAGCACGGCGTGGCCCAGGCCCAGCGCCTGCGCCTGGCGCACGTAGATGCACTCCATGTCGTCGGGCTTGACGCTGCGCACCACGTCCAGCAGTTCCTGCTTGCCGGCCTTCTCCAGCGCCACTTCCAGCTCGAAGGTCATGTCGAAATGGTCTTCGATGGGGCGCTTGTGGCGGCCGGTCACGAAGATCATCTCGCGCACGCCCGCTTCATAAGCCTCCTCGACCGCGTACTGGATCAGCGGCTTGTCCACCACCGGCAGCATCTCCTTGGGCTGGGCCTTGGTGGCCGGCAGGAAACGGGTGCCCAGGCCGGCGACCGGGAAGATGGCCTTGGTGATGGGCGAACGGGGCGAAGACGGCATGGTTACACTGGGTTAGCAAGGTCCAGGCCATTCTGTCACGGCAAAGATGACAGCCCTGACCCCTGAGTTGGGCACAAAGAACAATGAGCGTCCTCATCCTGGAACCCCTGGAAGCCGAAGTCGTGCAGTGGCTGGCCGAGCGCCACGATGCCCGCTTCGCACCCGAATTGGTGGGGGACGCCGAGGGGTTGGCGGCGGCCTTGCATCAGGCGCGCGCATTGGTCGCCCCGCCCCAGGTGCGCATCGACGCCGAACTGCTGCGCGAAGCGCGCCAGCTGCGCGCCATCGGCCGCGCCAGCGGCGGCGCGGAGAACATCGATGTCGAGGCCTGCCGCAACGCCGGCGTGGATGTGGTGCGCTCGCAGACCTCCACGGCCAGCGCCGAGGCCGAGTTTGCGATGGGCGCGCTGCTGAGCCTGCTGCGGCGCGTGCCGGTGGAGGGCAGTGACGGCCTGAAAGTGGGCCGCGAACTGGGCTGCGCCACGATTGGTCTGCTGGGCCTGACGCCCGCGGCCCGTGTGATGGCCCAGTTGCTGCAGGCCTTTGGCGCCCGCGTCATCGGCTACGACCCCGGCTGCCATCCCAACGACAGCATCTGGGCCCGCTGGGGCATCGAGTCCGTGGGCCTGAAGGAGCTGGTGGAGCAGGGCGACGGCCTGGTGCTGCTGCTGCCTTACTTCGAGCGCTTCCGCGGCTTGCTGGGCGCGCGCCAGCTGGAGCATGCGCGTGCCGGCCAGGTGTTGGTGGTGCTGAGCCAGTCCGGCCTGGTCGATGACGCAGCGCTGGCACGCGCGCTGCGCGGCGGTCAGGTGCGGGCGGCGTGGTTCGACTGCCTGGAGCCGGGCTGGGTGGACGCCGGCCGGCCGCTGCATGGCATCGCCACGCTGCAGGTGACGCCGCGCCTGGCCGGCACCACGCGCGAGTCCCGCGTGCGCGCCGCCTGGGCGGTGGCCCGGGCCATCGACCAACTGCTGGCCGAGGCGCCGGCCGCCGGGCAGGCAGCGAAGAAGCGCGCCGTCGCCTACTAGGCCAGCCGCGCCAGTTGCTCGCGCAGGCGGGCGACCGTTTCCTTGAACCCGGCCACGCGGCCGCGCTCTTGTTCCACCACGGCGGCCGGCGCACGCGCGACGAAGCTCTCGTTGCCCAGCTTGGCCTCGGCCTTGGTGATCTCGCCGTCCAGACGGGTGATCTCCTTGGAGAGGCGCGCACGCTCGGCCTCGACGTCGATCTCCACCTTCAACGCCAGCTTGGCCGCGCCGTGCACCAGCACCGGCGACGTGGCGCTCTGCTTCGCGAACTCGGCCTCGTCGGCGATCAGCTCCACGCTGCTGAGCTTGGCCAGCACCTTCAGCACGGCCGCCGCTTCGCTCAGGAAGCTCAGGTCGCCGCCCACCAGCAGCGGCACGCGCTCGGCGGGGCTGAGGTTCATCTCGCTGCGCAGGCTGCGGCAGGTGCCCACCACTTCCTTCAACTGGGCCATCCACGCATCGGCGCTCGCGTCGATGCGTTCAGGCGCGGGCAGCGGGTAGCCGGCCTGCGTGATGTAGTCCACCGTCTTGCGGCCTGCCACCGGCGCCACGGTCTGCCACAGCTCCTCGGTGATGAAGGGCGCGATGGGGTGCAGCAGGCGCAGCGTGGTCTCCAGCACGCGGATCAGCGTGCGGCGGGTGGCGCGCTGCTGGGCCTCGTCGCCGGTCTGGATCTGCACCTTGGCGATCTCCAGATACCAGTCGCAGTACTCGTCCCAGACGAAGCTGTAGACCGCGTTGGCGACGTTGTCCAGGCGGTACTCGGCAAAGCCTTGCGCCACCACCGATTCCACGCGCTGCAGCTCGCTGACGATCCAGCGATCGGCCTGGCTGAACTTGTTGTAGCCGGGCGGGCAGTGGCCTTGCGCATTGGCGAGGCCGCAGTCCTGGCCTTCGCAGTTCATCAGCACGAAGCGGGTCGCGTTCCAGAGCTTGTTGCAGAAGTTGCGGTAGCCCTCGCAGCGCTTGGTGTCGAAGTTGATGTTGCGGCCCAGCGAGGCGTAGGACGCCATCGTGAAGCGCAGCGCGTCCGCGCCATAGGCCGGCATGCCGTCGGGGAACTCCTTCTTCACGCGGGCGGCGACCTTGGGCGCCGTCTCGGGCTTGCGCAGGCCGGTGGTGGACTTCTGCGTCAGCGTGTCCAGGTCGCAGCCCTGGATCAGGTCCACCGGGTCCAGCACATTGCCCTCGGACTTGCTCATCTTCTGGCCCTGCGAGTCGCGCACCAGGCCGTGGATGTAGACGTCCTTGAACGGCACCTGGCCGGTGAAGTGCTTGGTCATCATGATCATCCGGGCGACCCAGAAGAAGATGATGTCGTAGCCGGTCACGAGCACGGAGGAGGGCAGGAACAGCGACTGCTCCAGCGCGCTTTTGCCCGTTTTGTCGGGCCAGCCCAGCGTCGAGAACGGCACCAGCGCCGACGAGTACCAGGTGTCCAGCACGTCGGGGTCGCGCGTCAGCTCGCCCACATAGCCGGCGGCCTTGGCGCGGGCTTGCGCTTCTTCCTCGCTGCGCGCGACGAACAGCTCGCCGTTCGTGCCGTACCAGGCCGGGATCTGATGGCCCCACCACAGCTGGCGCGAGATGCACCAGTCCTGCAAATTTCCCATCCAGTGGTTGTAGGTGTTGACCCACTGCTCGGGGAAGAACTTCACCTCGCCGCTGGCCACGGCCTCGATGGCGCCGTCGGCAATGCTCTTGCCGCTGCTGCCGGGCTTGGTGACGGCGACGAACCACTGGTCGGTCAGCATGGGCTCGATGACCTGGCCGGTGCGCTCGCAACGCGGCACCTGCAGCTTGTGCTTCTTCACTTCCACCAGCAAGCCCAGCGCGTCCAGGTCGGCCACCACGCGCTTGCGCGCGACGAAGCGGTCCAGCCCGCGGTAGGTCTCGGGGGCGTTGTCGTTGATCCTGGCCTGCAGGTCCAGCACCGAGATCATCGGCAGCTTGTGGCGCTGGCCCACGGCGTAGTCGTTGGTGTCGTGCGCCGGCGTGACCTTGACGACGCCGGTGCCGAACTCGCGGTCCACATAGTCGTCGGCGATGACGGGGATCTCGCGGCCGGTCAGCGGCAGCGTGACGAGCTTGCCGATCAGCGCGGCATAGCGCTCGTCCTCGGGGTGGACCATGACGGCCACGTCGCCCAGCATCGTCTCAGGCCGCGTGGTGGCAACCACCAGCGAGCCCGAGCCGTCGGCCAGCGGATAGCGGATGTGCCACAGCGAGCCGTCTTCCTCTTCGGACGACACCTCCAGGTCCGAGACGGCGGACTGCAGGATGGGGTCCCAGCTCACCAGGCGCTTGCCGCGGTAGATCAGGCCTTCCTCGTACAGGCGCACGAAGGTCTCGACGACCACGCTGGACAGCTTCTCGTCCATCGTGAAGTACTCGTGCGCCCAGCTGACCGAGTCGCCCAGGCGGCGCATCTGGCTGGTGATGGTGTTGCCCGACTGCTGCTTCCACTCCCACACGCGGGCGACGAAGTTCTTGCGGCCCAGGTCATGGCGGCTCTGGCCGGCGGCCTGCAGCTGGCGCTCCACGACGATCTGCGTGGCGATGCCGGCGTGGTCGGTGCCCGGCACCCACAGCGTGTTGTCGCCCAGCATGCGGTGGTAGCGCGTCAGCGAGTCCATCACCGTCTGGTTGAAGGCGTGGCCCATGTGCAGCGTGCCGGTCACATTGGGCGGCGGCAGCTGGATGCTGAACGAGGGCTTGGCCGGGTCCAGCGTCGGCGCATACAGGCCGGCGGCCTCCCACTTCGGGCCCCAGTGGGCTTCCAGGGCGGCGGGTTCGAAGGACTTGGCAAGTTCGGTCACGGGGCGATCTCGGCTGGCGCTCCGTGCACACGGAGCGATGTCGTCATGGGAGGGAGCCGACGATTTTAAGGGTCGCCCCCGATACAAACCGAAACCCGGCGATACGGCGCCGAGATGCTCCGCGCCGGGGCGGCCGGAATGATGGGGGCCACCCCCCCCCACCCCCGACGCCCGCCATGAACCACTTTCGCCGCGGGCCTGCATGAACCCGAGCAAACCGTAGATCGCCATCGCCGTCTGCTTCGTCGAATACCAATAGCCCGACGAGCGATTGATCATCATCCAGCGAACCGCGCGCTCGATTATCGGATTGGTCGGATC
>CBFGPX010000272.1:0-5734 GCA_965650725.1 uncultured Comamonadaceae bacterium
CTCCTTGACCTTGGCCACCGTCGCCTCGTCCGTGAACGCCGACAGGAACATGAAGGGCGTCTGCAGGTATTCGCGCAGATAGGCCGCCACGTCGAAGCCGGTCAGGCCCTCCATGCGGATGTCCAGCAACGCCAGTTCGGGGCGGTGTTCGCGGGCCAGCAGGATGGCGTCGTCGCCGTTGTCGGCGTCGATGACCTCGAAGCCGGCCTGCGTCAGCCCATAACTCAACGTCGCCAGCACCAGACGGTCGTCGTCGACGACCAGGATCTTGCCCTTGCTCACCGCGCCCCTCACGAACTTGGTTTTGTGGCCGGATTGTGAACCACGCTGGGTGGAATCAGTTCCAGCCGGCACCGCACCTCGTCCTGCTGCTGCTCCAGGCTCAGGATGGCGCTGCGCCGTGGCAGCAGTGCGCGCACCAGGCCCAGGCCGGACACGCCGCTGCGCACGTTCTGCAGCGCGAAGCCGTCGGGCAGCCGGCCGGGGTTGACGATCTCGACGCTGACGCCGGCCAGATCGCAGATGAGCTGGCAGCGCACCTGACCCCCGTTGCCGTGGCGCAGCGCGTTGCCCAGCAGTTCGTTGAGGCTGAGCGCGATGGGGATGGCCTCGGCCTCGGGCAGGCACCAGTCGTCCAGCAGCGCGCCGCCCTCGGCGGTGGTGGTGATGACGCGGCCCTGCGCGCGCTGCACCGAGCCGACGATGGCGTCGAACACGCGCTTGAGCACCAGCGGCCCGGTCGCGCCCACCTGCAGGCCGTAGACCTGGGCGATGGCCTGCACCTGGCCCACGGCCTCCTTCAGCACCGGCGCCACCTCGGGCCGGCGCGCGGCGATCTGCTGCAGCAGGCCGGCCACGCCCTGCAGGTTGTTCTTGATGCGGTGGTGCACCTCGCGCACCAGCAGCTCGCGCTGCGAGATGGCGGCCTGCAGCCGCGCGGCCTCGGCGGCGCGCTGCTCGGTCACGTCGCTGGCGACGAGAAGCAGCAGCTCGGGCGCGTCGTCGCCGCTGACGCCGGCCAGGTGCAGCAGCCGCGTGTCCCACAGGCGCGTCATCGCGCCGGCCGGCACGGGGTACTCGCGCTGCACGACGGCCAGCGAGGCCAGCGCCTCGCGCATGTCGGCGGCCACGCGCTCGCCCTGCTGGGCGCCGAACAGGGCCTCGGGCCCGCTGCCCAGCAGCTGGGCCTCGCTGCGGCCGGCCATCGCGGCGGCGGCCTGGTTGAGCTTGACGATGCGCAGGCTGTGCGCCTCGTGCAACGTGATGGCCATGGGCGCGCCTTCGATGATGCGGGCCAGCGAGGCCTGCGCCAGCCGGCTCTGCGCCTCGGCCTGGCGGCGGCGGTCGATGTCCAGCAGCGCATAGGTCAGCTGCGTGCCCGCGCCGTCGTCGCGCGTGGTCTGCACGGCGTTGCCGATGACCCAGAACTCGCGCCCGTCGCGGCCGCGCAGCCGGCACTCGAACACGTCGCTGCCGGGCTCGGCGTGGAAGGCGTGGTCGTCGTCCTCGGGCGCCAGCACGCCCAGCGGCTGGCCCAGCACGTCCTCCAGCTCGCAGCCGAACATGCGCCGCGCCGAACGGTTCATCCACTCGATGCCGTCGGGCCCCACGGTGACGATGCCCACCAGCACCGAGTCCAGCACGGCGCGCTCGCTCTCGGCGCGCAGCAGCAGCGCGTTCTCGGCCTGGGCCTGGGCGGTCACGTCCAGCGTGACGACCGAGGTGGTGCGCCGGCCGCCGGCCAGCAGGCCGGGCGCCACGCGTGTCAGCAGCCAGCGCCGCCCCAGCTCGGGGTGGCGCACGGCATAGCGCACCTCCACCGCCTCGCCCTTCTTCAGCGCCCGCTGCAGGCGCTCGAACTCCGGCACCGAGGCGGGCTCCACGATCTCGCGGCTGATGCCCTGCAGCGAGCCCACCGTCTTGCCGGCACCCTTGAACGGCGCACTCTTGCGGTGGGCCTTCAGCCAGCCGCCCTCGGGCTGGAAGGTGGCCAGGCCCACGGCGGCGGTGTCCATCAGCGCGTCCAGCTGCTGGTGGGCGAGGTCGCGCTCGTGAAGCAGGCTCTGGTCCTCCAGCACCGCCTGCAGCAACGTGCGGCCACCGTGGCGCCACAGGCGCAGCCGGGCCTGCAGCCAGCGGTGGCGGCCCTGCGGGTCGACGTACTCGGCCTCGGTGACCAGCGGGCCGTCCGGTGCGCGCAGGCCGCTCAGCGCCGGCAGCGGCGCACCGCGGTGCCAGCCCAGCAGGGCCTGCAGCAGGTCGGGCAGGTCGTTCAGGTGGCGGGGCGGGCTGGGGCACAGGGCCCCGAAGGCCAGGTTGTGGCGCAGCAGGGCGCCGCCGGCGGCATCGGCCAGCAGTTGGGGCAGTGGCGACAGCGCCATCCAGTCCGCCAGCGGCGGCTCGCCGGGGTCGGCGGCGCTGAGGCGGGCGTGCAGCAGCCAGTTGGGGCGTTCGCGCAGCAGCTGCAGCGTGGCGCGCTGGCCGTCCGCCAGCTTCAGCGGTGGTGCCGGCGGCGGTGCGCGGCCGGTGTCGATGGCGTGGGCGGCTTCGCGCAGCCAGGTCTCCAGCCGGCTGCCGGCGGCCTGGCGCAGCAGCCGCCAGCCCTCGGCGGCGTCGGCGCCCAGCCATTCGCGTGCCGCGGGGTTGGCGCGCAGCGCCGACAGGTCGGAGCGCAGCGTCAGGACCGGGTCGCTGACCAGGTCCAGCAGCGCAGCCGGATGGGCAGTCGACCCGAACATCAGCTCATTCGAGCTGGGTGGCCTTGTGCAGCGCCCGCAGCACGCAGGCGTTGATCTCGCCGGCGCCGATCATCAGCGCCTCGGCCCGCTCGCGGTAGTCGAACACTGATTCGGACTCGATGGCCTGCACCAGCTGCAGGTAGGGCAGGAAGGGGCCGCTCTCGTCCACCAGCGCCTGGCGCACGCGCTCGGGCACGGGGATGCTCTGCAGCAGCTTCTCGAACGGCGCCTTCAGCATGTGGTCCAGCAGCGAGAACAGGCCGCAGATGAACATCTCGTCGCGCATCTCGCGCTCTTCCATGCCACGCGCCAGTTCTTCCATCAGCAGGCCGCGGCGCAACGCGCCGTGCATGATGGGGCGCATGTTGTGGTCGGTGCTGGCGGTGGTCAGCAGCAGCGCCAGCCAGCGCTTCAGCCGCGCATAGCCCAGCAGCATGATGGCGTGGCGGAAGCTGGACACCTCCACCGGCAGGCCGAAGGCGGCCGAGTTCATGTAGCGCAGCAGCTTGAAGGCCAGGCTGGGGTCGCGCTTGAGCGTCTGCTCCAGGCGCTCGACGTCCTCGCCCTCGTCCACGCGGGTCATCAGCTCCATGATGACCTGCAGGTCGGCCGCGATCTCGATCTTGGCGCCCGGCGCGGGCTCGTAGGGGCCGTCCATGGGCCAGCCGATGACGGCGGTGGCACCCGCGGCGAAGGCGGCGTCCACCGCGTCGGCGCCGCGGATGCCGGCGCAGACCAGCTCGGTGCCGGTCGGTGCGCTCTGGCCGGGCTCCAGCACGATCTGCTTGAAGGCTGCCGCCACCGGTGCGGCCAGTGCCGTGCTGGGCAGGCCCTTCAGCAGACCCTTGTGGCCGGCGCCCTTCAGCGCCGCGATCGCGTCGGCGTGCGCCGGGTCGGAGGCGATGAAGGCGGGCACCTCGATCTGCGAGGGTTCGGCGGGCGGCTGCTGCAGCAGCGCGGTCAGCAGCGCCTCGCCTTGCGGGCTGAGCACCGTGCCGCCCTGGGGGAAGGCGGCGGACAGCGCAGCCAGCAGCTCGGCGTGGTCGATCCTGGCGTCGGCGCGCAGCGGCACCAGCGTCAGCCGCGTGCCGGCGATGGCGTGCTGGCGGTCGATGACGGGGGCATAGCCCAGGGCGACGCCGGGCAGGATGGCGTGGTCGAGGGCGGCGGGGATGTTGTCGGACATGGCACGGCGCGGGGGGGCGGGGAATGCGGCAGTCTGCCACGCCCGTCCGGCGCCGATGGCGGCAAATCGTGACAGCTTCACGCACCGGGTGCGCAAAGCGGCCGGGATCAGGTGATGTACTGGAACAGCGACATGCGCTGCACCATGGCGTAGGTCTTCAGCGCCGTGTCGTAGCCCGACTGCTGGTTCTGGAAGTCGGAGATGCCCTGCACCATGTCCAGGTCCTCGGCGGCGCTGCGTTCCTCGGTGCTGTACTGCTTCAGCGCGGCGAGGCGGGTCTCGGTGCCGTCGAGGTTGTTGAGCCGCTCGCCGACCTGGCTGCGCACGTTCTGCAGGTTGCCCATGACGGCGTCGAGGTCGCGCAGCCGGCCGACGTTGCTCTGCTGGATCTGCGCGCTGTTGCGCAGCGGCGTGTTCAGTTCGTTGACGGCGCGGTCCAGCACGTCGAACAGCTTCAGGCTGTTGGTGGCCGGGGCGACGGAGAAGTTGTCGCCGTCCACCGGCGCGCCGGCGATGGCGACGCTGATGCCGTCGAACTGGATGTTCAGGCCGGGCGTGAAGGCGCCGCTGGCCACGCCGGCGCCGGTATCGGTGTTGGTGACGGCGTAGGTCTGGGCCGGCGCGGTGCCGGTGATGTCGATGCGGTAGTTCTGGCCGGTGACCTTGGGCGGGTCGGTGACGCGGCCGGAGTCGATCCAGCCGCGGGCCGGCTGCGTGGGGTCTATGGTGTTGGGGTTGGCCTCGGTGACGAAGCTGCCGTTGCCGCTGCGCGCCTGCTCCCAGGCGCTGCGCCCGTCCACGGTGAGCTGGAAGTTGTCGAGGTTGCCGGTCTGGATGTTGCCGGCCACGCCGACGTAGGTGACGCCGCCGGCCTGGTCCAGGAAGGGCGGGTTGGCCGAGCCCTGGCCCGAGAAGATGTAGCCGCCGGCGCCGTCGGGCCGGTTGGCGATGGTCAGCAGCTGGTCGCGCAGGCCCTTGAGCTTGTTGGACAGGCCCTGGCGCTCGGCGTCGGTGTAGGAGCCGTTGCCGGCCGATACCAGCGTCTCGCGGATCTGCTGCAGCAGCTCGTTGGCGTCGCCCAGCGCGGACTCGGCCAGCGTCATGCTGTTGCGGCTGGCCTCCAGCGCGCGCTGGTTGGCCTCGACGCGGCCGATGGAGGCCAGCGCCCGCTCGGCGCGCGCGGCGCCGGTGGGGTCGTCGCTGGCCAGCGCGATGCGCTTGCCCGAGGTCAGCTGCAGCTGCTGGTCCTGCAGCGCGTTCTGGCGGCGCTGCAGGTTGGCGATGGACTGGTCGTAGAGGTTGGCGGTGGAGAGTCTCATGGATTACCTCTGGACCTAGCGGGCGGCGATCTGCAGCACTTCGTCGAACAGCGACTGCGCCGTCTGCAGCACCTTGGCGGCGGCCTGGTAGGCCTGCTGGAACTGCATCAGCCGCGCGGCCTCCTCGTCCAGGTTGACGCCGGCCTGGCCGGCGCGGTTGGACTCGGCGTCGGCGGCCACGCTGGTGGACACGCCGGACAGGTAGGTGGCGCTCTGCACCCGCGCGCCGACCTCGCTCATCGCGGCGGCGTAGGTGTCGTTGATGCTGGAGCCCGCGGTGATGCTGCCGTCGGCCAGCACCTGGCGGCCGATGAAGGTCTCGTTCTGGATGTCCAGGAAGGCCTTGGCGTTGCCGTTGTTGGTGGCGGTGTAGACGGTGGGGTCGATGTTGATGCGGTCGCCCGCGCGCGGCACGCCGTTGGTGCGCAGCTCGAAGCCCAGGTCCACGCCCAGCGCGGGCTGGTTGCCGATGGCCTGGCCGGCGCTCCACA
>CBFGPX010000273.1:0-5691 GCA_965650725.1 uncultured Comamonadaceae bacterium
TCGCGCGCAATCGCTGATGCGCAGCCCCCACGTCGGCACGCAGGACCTGCCGGTGGCGTTGGCCAGCCATGGGGGCGGGCTGCTGGTCAGCACGCCGGCCTTTGCGCGGCTGATGTGGCCCGGCGCAGCGCCGGAGACCAGCCTGCTGGAGCCGGACTGCCTGCGCGCGCTGCAGGCCGGGCGGGCCTGGCCGCTGGCCGACGGCAAGCACAGCCTCGTCGGTCTGCCCGAGGCGGATGGCTGGCTGCTGCGGCTGCGCCCCAGCAGCCGGATGGACCAGCTGACCCAGCGCGAGCGCGAGGTCGCGGGGCTGTATGCCGGCGGCAGCTCGTACAAGGAGATCTCCAGGCGGCTGGCGCTGTCGCCCGCCACGGTGCGCAACCACCTGGCCAACATCTACCGCAAGCTGGAGGTGGGGCATCGCACGGGGCTGATAGGCGCGCTGTCCTGAATCGGAAGCGCGAGCCCCCCGGGCTCGGCGGTCCTAGTGCATCTGCATCATTGGCGCGGCCGACGGGCGTCGGCACGCTGGCGACCTGTTCAAGGAGACCGTCCATGATGAAGAAGATCGCCTTGCCGGCCGTGCTGGCCTTGTCCGCGACGCTGGCCCAGGGCCAGAGCATCGACCTGAATCACTACGCCGATGCCCTGTACCGCAAGAACGGCGACTTCTGGTGGGGCAGCACGCAATCCGGTGACGCTCCGTCCTACGAAGCCATCTACGGGATCAGCAACGACTGGTACAGCCGATCACTCGTGTCGGGTGAGGCCACGTTCGGCCGCATGTCGGGGCGGGGCACGGTCATGGCCTTCACGAAGGACGGGGACCAGGCCTCCGCCGTTGCCTGGCTGGACGACAGCTCCGTCTACGACACCCTGACCATCCAGTCCGCCACGCTGCCGGTGGGCACGCCGGTGATGCTGGAAGTGACGATGGACCTGTGGAGTCGGCAACTCAACGCGGGCGCCAATCAGGGCGTGACCGGCTGGGCGACTTGCGGTTTCGACAAGCCCAACTTCCTGACCATACAGATCGAGGGTTCGGTCCAGCAGAGCCAGACGGGCTTCTGTCGTTCGGCCGTGGGAGAGGCGATGCCGTTCAGGACCGTGCTCTACGGGCGCAGCACCGCAGACGCCGCCTTCGGCTCCTCGCAGGTGCGCAGCTTCGAGGCCGTGGCGAACTTCAGCGTGCGCATGGTGACCGAGGGGGCCAGCTTCAGCAGCGCCAGCGGGGCGCTGTATCTGGCTCAGCCCGTGCCGGAGCCGGCCAGTGCGGCGCTGCTGCTGGGTGGCCTGGCGTTGCTGGGACTGCGCCGCCGCCGCTGCTGATCGTCAGGCCATCAAGCGCTGCAGCCCGGCCAGCAACTCCGGCACCGGCTGCACGCCGTCGCAGGCGATGACGCGGCGCTGCGGCATGCTGCGCAGCCAGGTCACCTGGCGCTTGGCCAGCTGGCGCGTGGCGGCGATGCCGCGCTCGCGCAGGTCGGAGAAGTTGTCGGCGTCCAGCGCTTCCCACACCTGCCGGTAGCCCACGCAGCGCATGGACGGCAGCGCCAGCGACAGGTCGCCACGCGCGCGCAGCGTCTTCACTTCGTCGACAAGGCCTTGCTCCAGCATGATGTCGAAGCGCTGCGCCAGCCGCTCGTGCAGCCAGGCGCGGTCGTCGGGCTCCAGCGAGAACAGCGGCCAGTTGACGCCTTCCTCGCGCGTGGCGGCGTGCAGCGCGCTCAAGGGCTGGCCGGTCAGGCGGATGACCTCCAGCGCGCGCTGGATGCGCTGGCTGTCGTTGGGCGCCAGGCGGGCGCCGGTCTCGGGGTCGAGCTTGGCCAGCTCCGCGTGCATGGCCGGCCAGCCGCGCTCGGCGGCTTCGGCGTCGATGGCGGCGCGCAGCGCGGCATCGGCCTGCGGCAGCGTCGAGAGGCCGTCGAACAGCGCCTTGAAGTACAGCATGGTGCCGCCCACCAGCAGCGGCAGCCTGCCGCGCGCGCTGATCTCGGCGGCCAGGCGTTTCGTGTCGCGCACGAACTCGGCGGCCGAGTAGCTCTGCAGCGGGTCGAGGATGTCGATCAGGTGGTGCGGCACCGCCGCCTGCTCGGCCGCCGTGGGCTTGGCCGTGCCGATGTCCATGCCGCGGTAGACCAGCGCGGAGTCCACGCTGATGATCTCCACCGGCAGCACCTCGGCAATCGCCAAGGCCGCCGCGGTCTTGCCGCAGCCCGTGGGCCCAGCAAGACAAATCGGCGTGGTCAGAACTTCTCCCACGGTGCGAGATAACGCCATTGCCCGACGGGCAGGTTGCCCAGCGGGATGCGGCCGATGCGCACGCGCTTCAGGCCCACCACCTTCAGGCCGACCAACTCGCACATGCGGCGGATCTGGCGCTTCTTGCCCTCGCGCAGCACGAAGCGCAGCTGCTGCTCGTTCTGCCAGCTGACCTTGGCGGGCTTCAGCAGCTCGCCGTCCAGCTCCAGCCCGTGGTTCAGCAGCGCGAGCTTGTTGTTGGACAGCGCCGCGTTGGGCAGCGTGCCCTCGGGCACCGGGTCGGCGCCGGGCAGGCCGACGTACTCGACGCGCACCAGGTACTCCTTCTCGATGTCGGAGTCCTCGCCGATCAGCGCGCGGGCGATGCGGCCGTCCTGCGTCAGCACCAGCAGGCCGGTGGAGTCGATGTCGAGCCGGCCGGCGGGCGCCAGGTTGCGGTGCTGGCCGGCGTTGGGCTGGATGCCCGAGGCGTCGTCCGCCCAGCGGTTCTGGGGCTGGAACAGCACGGCCGCCGGCTCATAGCCGTCCTCGGCCTGGCCCGACACATAGCCGATGGGCTTGTGCAGCAGCACGGTGACGAGCTGGGCCTGCTGCTGGCGTGCGGCGGGGTCGATATCGATCTGCACGTCGCCGACGACGCGCTGGCCCAGCACGGCCACCTTGCCGTCCACGCGCACCCAGCCGGCGGCGATCCATTCGTCGGCCTCGCGGCGCGATGCCAGCTTCAGCTCGCTCATGCGCTTGGACAGGCGCTCGCCATCCTCGGCGTCGACCTGGCGGGCCGGGTTGTTGCGGCGTTGCGGGCGCTGTGGCGGCTCGAAATCCGGGCCACGGTTGGACGCGCGGCGCTGGTCGATGCGCGGCGGGCGGTCATCGCGGGGGCGGTCGGCCGGGCGTTCATCGCGGTGCTCGTTGCGCCGCACCGGCTCGCCCCGCTGCGCGCGTTGAGGCGGGCCGTCCGGGTTGAAGCCGCCGGCGCGCGGGCCGGGGCGGCCCTGGCGCTCGTCGCGGGGCCGGTCGCCACGGTCATCGCGACGGAACGGTTCGCCGCGCTGTGGCGGGTGCTCGGGCCTGAAGCCGGTGGCCTTGGGCCGGGCAGGGCGCTCGTCGCGCTGCGGCGCCGGCCGCTCGCGCTTCTGCTGTGCCTGCTGGTAGCGCTCCTCGCGCTCGGCCCGGTCGGCCTGCGCCTGGGCCAGCGTGGGGCGGGGCTTGGACACGCCCTTGCCGCGCACGGGCGCGCGCTTCTCGTCCTCGGCGTTGCGGGTCTTGGCGGCGGGTTTCTTGTTCTTGAGAGTCAGCGTGGCCATGTTCAGCGTCCGCGAAGAAAGAGGGCGTCCAGCTCTTTCATGTCGAGCTGGCGCCAGGTGGGGCGGCCGTGGTTGCACTGGTCGGCGCGTTCGGTGGCTTCCATGTCGCGCAGCAGCGCGTTCATCTCGTCCAGCGTCAGCTGCCGGTTGGCGCGCACGGCGCCGTGGCAGGCCATGGTGGCGAGGATCTCGTGCTGCGCGCGCTCCAGAACCGAGCTGGCTTCGAACTGCGCCATCTCGGCCAGCAGCTCGCGGGTCAGCGCGACCAGGTCGCCGCCGGCCAGCAGCGCCGGGCGCGAGCGCACGGCCAGCGTGTGGGTGGACAGCGGCGACACGTCCAGCCCCAGCTGGCTCAGCGTGTCGGCATGCTGCTCGGCGGCGGCCACCTCCTCGGCCGTGGCGGCGAAGCTGACCGGGATCAGCAGTGGCTGGCTTTCGATGGTGGCGGAGCCCAGCCTGGCTTTCAGCCGTTCGTAGACCACGCGCTCGTGGGCCGCATGCATGTCGACGATGACCAGGCCTTGCCGGTTCTCGGCCAGGATGTAGACGCCCTGGATCTGAGCGATGGCGCGGCCCAGCGGCCAGTCCTGGTCGGGCAGTGGCGTGCGCAGCGTGACCGTGGGCGTGCTGGACGCCGGTGCGGGGGCCTCGTCGCGCTCCCGGGGTTGCCACAGCGTCTCGTGCTGCACCAGCGACAGCCGCACCTGCTCGGCCGTGGGCGGCACGGGTGGCGTGTAGGCCGGCGCGGCGTACTGCTGGCGCGGTTCGGCGACGTACAGCGTGGCGGCGGTCGTCGGCGCAAAGCCCAGCGGCGCCATGACCGACTCGACACCCGCCGCCTCGGCGCTGCGCGAGGCGGCCAGCGCGTCGATGAAGGCGCGGCGCACCGATTGGTGGATGGCGCGGCCGTCGCGGAAGCGTACCTCGATCTTGGTCGGATGCACGTTCACGTCCACCAGCTCGGGCGCGATCTCGATGAACAGCACATAGCTGGGCTGGCGCTGGCCGTGCAGCACGTCCTCGTAGGCCGAGCGGATCGCGTGGCTGATGAGCTTGTCGCGCACGTAGCGGCCGTTGACCCAGACGTACTGCTGGTCGGCACGCGAGCGGGCCGCCTCGGGCAGGCCGGCACGGCCGGTGAGCGCCAACGGACCGGCGCTGTGCTCGAACGGGCGGCTCTCGGCGGTGAAGTCCTCGCCCAGCACGTCGGCGATGCGCTGCTCGGCGGAGCCGGCGCGCCACTGGTCCACCAGCTTGCCTTCGTGCCAGATCGCGAAGCCCACGTCCGGCCGCGCCAGCGCGTGGCGGCGCACGGCCTCCACGCAGTGGGCCAGCTCGGTGGCGTCGGTCTTCAGGAACTTGCGGCGCGCGGGCGTCGAGAAGAACAGCTCGCGCACCTCCACGCTGGTGCCGCGCGCGCGGGCGGCGGGCTGCAGCTCGCCGCTGCGGGCGTCCAGCCGGTGGGCGTGGGCATCGGCGGCGGTGCGGGATGCGATGGCCATGTCCGAGACGGAGGCGATGGCCGCCAGCGCCTCGCCGCGGAAACCCATCGTCGCGACCGACTCCAGATCGTTCAGGCTGGCGATCTTGCTGGTGGCGTGGCGCTTCAGCGCCAGCGGCAGCTGGGCGACGGGGATGCCGCAGCCGTCGTCCTCCACGACGATGGCGCGCACGCCGCCGGCCATCAGCTTGACCTGGATGTGGGTCGCGCCGGCGTCCAGCGCGTTGTCCACCAGCTCGCGCACCACCGAGGCCGGGCGCTCGACGACCTCGCCGGCGGCGATCTGGCTGATCAGCTCGTCGGGCAGTTCGCGGATGACGCGGGGGGCGGGGACCTCAGACAGGGGGGAATCCATCGCCGGGATTATCGTTTCCCCCGAGGCGTCACGAAGTCGTCCGGATAATGCGCCGCCATGGACCTGATGCATTTCCTGATCGACTTCATCCTGCACGTGGACGACCACCTGGCCGCCTTCGTGCAGGCCTACGGCGTGTGGGTGTACGCGCTGCTGTTCCTCATCGTGTTCACGGAGACCGGCGTCGTCGTCATGCCCTTCCTGCCGGGCGATTCGCTGCTGTTCGTCGTCGGCGCGCTGTGCGGCGCGGGGCTGATGAGCCTGCC
>CBFGPX010000274.1:0-5588 GCA_965650725.1 uncultured Comamonadaceae bacterium
CCTGTTCATCGAGAAGGACAGCGCCATCAACGAGCACATCGAGCAGATGCGCCTGAGCTGCACCAAGAGCCTGCTGGAGCGGCGCGACGTGGTCATCGTCGCGTCGGTGTCGGCCATCTACGGCATCGGCTCGCCGGCGGACTATCACCAGATGGTCATGACGCTGCGCGTGGGCGACAAGCTGGGCCAGCGGGACGTCATCGCCCACCTGATCCGCATGCAGTACACGCGCAACGAGATGGAGTTCAGCCGCGGCCACTTCCGCGTGCGCGGCGACACCATCGACGTGTTCCCGGCCGAGCACTCGGAACTGGCCATCCGCATCGAGCTGTTCGACGACGAGATCGAGGCGCTGTCGCTGTTCGACCCGCTGACCGGCCAGGTGCGGCAGAAGATCCCGCGCTTCACCGTCTATCCCAGCAGCCACTACGTGACGCCGCGCGAGCGCGTGCTGGCCGCGGCCGAGGCCATCAAGCAGGAGCTGCGCGAGCGTGTCGATTTCTTCGTCAAGGAAGGCAAGCTGGTCGAGGCGCAGCGCGTCGAGCAGCGCACGCGCTTCGACCTGGAGATGCTGCAGGAGGTGGGGCACTGCAAGGGCATCGAGAACTACACGCGCCATCTGTCGGGTGCCGAGCCGGGCGATCCGCCGCCGACGCTGGTGGACTACCTGCCCAAGGATGCGCTGATGTTCCTGGACGAAAGCCACGTGCTGATCGGCCAGTTCGGCGGCATGTACAACGGCGACCGGGCGCGCAAGACGACGCTGGTGGAGTACGGCTTCCGCCTGCCGTCCGCGCTGGACAACCGGCCGCTGAAGTTCGCCGAGTTCGAACGCAAGATGCGTCAGGCCGTGTTCGTGTCGGCGACGCCGGGCCAGTACGAGCAGGACAACGCGGGCCAGGTGGTTGAGCAGGTCGTGCGGCCGACGGGACTGGTTGACCCCATCGTCGAAGTGCGGCCGGCGACGCATCAGGTGGATGACGTGCTGCAGGAAATCCGCCTGCGCGTGGAGGTCGGCGAGCGCGTGTTGATCACCACGCTGACCAAGCGCATGGCCGAGCAGCTGACGGACTACCTCAGCGACAACGGCGTCAAGGTGCGCTACCTGCACTCGGACGTCGACACCGTGGAGCGTGTCGAGATCCTGCGCGACCTGCGGCTGGGTGCGTTCGACGTGCTGGTGGGCATCAACCTGCTGCGCGAGGGCTTGGACATCCCCGAGGTGTCGCTGGTGGCCATCCTGGACGCCGACAAGGAGGGCTTCCTGCGCGCCGAGCGCAGCCTGATCCAGACCATCGGCCGCGCCGCTCGCAACCTGAACGGCAAGGCCATCCTGTATGCAGACAAGATCACCGAGTCCATGCGCAAGGCCATCGGCGAGACGGAGCGGCGCCGCGCCAAGCAGATCGCGTTCAACGGGGCCAACGGCATCACGCCGCGCAGCGTGCAAAAGCGCATTAAGGACCTGATCGACGGCGTCTACTCCGAAGAGGCCGGCCGCGACGAGGCCAAGCTGCTGGCGGCGGCCAGGGTCGAGGACTTGTCTGAGAAGGATCTGGCCAAACGTATCGCCCAGCTGGAAAAGCAGATGCTGGAGCACGCCCGCAACCTCGAGTTCGAGAAGGCGGCGCGGCTGCGCGACCAACTGGCCCAATTGCGTGAGCAAGCCTTCGGCGCCTGCGTGCACGACAACATCGTGCCGCTGGACAGCGCTCGCAAGGCGGGTTCACCGCGCTGACGCTGCTGCGTCGCAGCAAAAAACCTGCTTAAAGCTAGGGGCTAGGCAGTAACCCTGGGATGCGTCCGATTAGTCGAGTAAAATCATCGGAAATGATTCGCTCGGCTATTGTCCCGGCCATCCCGGGTTAACCCCGAATCAATCGACCTGGACAAATCCGGTTCAGGCATCTCGCAAAGGAGTTTCGTATGCGTCTCACCACCAAAGGCCGGTTTGCAGTCACCGCGATGTTGGATTTGGCGCTGCGCGAGAATACGGGCCCGGTGGCCCTGGCGGCGATCAGCCAACGCCAGCAGATTTCGCTGTCATACCTGGAGCAGCTGTTCGGCAAGCTACGCCGCCATGAACTGGTGGAGTCCACCCGCGGCCCGGGCGGCGGCTACTCGCTGGGCCGCAAGGCCGAGGACATCACTGTTGCCGACATCATTGTTGCTGTGGACGAGGCGCTGGACGCCACCGGCTGCGGCGGCAAGGAAAACTGCATGGGTGAGGACACGGGGCGCTGCATCACCCACGAACTCTGGACCAACCTGAACGCCAAGATGATCGAGTACCTCGACTCCGTCTCGCTGCGCAAGCTCGCCGATGAGCAACTCGCCAAGGGCTTCGAGGTCGAGGCGGCGCCCATCAAGCGCGCCATCTCCAGCCAGCCGGTGCTCAAGCCCATCCGCGTGACGGCGCCGAACTCGGTGTTCGCGCTGGGTGGCGCGTTCAGCAAGTAAGTCAATCAGTCAGAAGAACTCAAAAGAAGTCGTTCCATGGACATGACCCCGCACTTCCCGATCTACCTCGACTACGGCGCGACGACGCCGTGCGATCCCCGCGTGGTGGACGCGATGATTCCCTGGTTGCGCGAGCACTTCGGCAACCCGGCATCGCGCAGCCACGCCTGGGGCTGGGAAGCGGAGGAGGCCGTCGAGAAGGCGCGCGTGCAGGTCGCCGAGCTGATCGGCGCCGACCCGCGCGAGATCGTCTGGACCTCGGGCGCCACCGAGTCCAACAACCTGGCCCTGAAGGGCGCCGCGCAGTTCTACAAGACCCGCGGCAAGCACCTGATCACCGTGAAGACCGAGCACAAGGCCGTGCTCGACACCATGCGCGAGCTGGAGCGCCAGGGCTTCGACGTGACCTATCTCGACGTGCTGGAAAACGGCCTCGTCGACCTCGAAGCCTTCAAGGCCGCGCTGCGCCCGGACACCATCCTGGCCTCGGTCATGTACGTGAACAACGAGATCGGCGTCATCCAGGACGTCGTCGCGCTGGGCACCATCTGCCGCGAGCGCGGCATCATCTTCCACGTCGACGCGGCCCAGGCCACCGGCAAGGTCGAGATCGACCTTGCCAAGCTGCCCATCGACCTGATGAGCCTGGCCTCGCACAAGAGCTATGGCCCCAAGGGCATCGGCGCGCTGTACGTGCGCCGCAAGCCGCGCGTGCGCCTGGAAGCACAGATGCACGGAGGTGGCCACGAGCGCGGCGTGCGCTCCGGCACGCTGCCGGTGCACCAGATCGTCGGCATGGGCGAGGCCTTCCGCATCGCCCGCGAAGAAATGGGCGCCGAGAACGAACGCATCCGCGCGCTGCACAACCGGCTCATCAAGGGCCTCTCGGGCATCGAGCAGACCTTCATCAACGGCGACCTGGAGCGCCGCGTCCCGCACAACCTGAACATCTCGTTCAACTACGTCGAGGGCGAGTCGCTGATCATGGGCGTCAAGGGTCTGGCGGTGTCGTCGGGCTCGGCCTGCACGTCGGCCAGCCTGGAGCCCAGCTACGTGCTGCGCGCGCTGGGCCGCAGTGACGAGCTGGCGCACAGCTCGCTGCGCATGACCATCGGCCGCTTCACGACCGAGGAAGAGATAGCCTACGCCGTCAGCGTGCTGACTGACCGCGTCGCCAAGCTGCGCGAGCTGTCTCCGCTGTGGGATATGTACAAAGACGGCATCGACCTCAGCACGATCAAGTGGGCGGCTCACTGAGCGCCCGAGCAAGGAGAACTTTCATGGCATACAGCGAGAAGGTCGTCGACCACTACGAAAACCCCCGCAACGTCGGCAAGTTCGACAACGGTGATGAAGACGTCGGTACCGGCATGGTCGGCGCTCCGGCCTGCGGCGACGTGATGAAGCTGCAGATCAAGGTCAACCCGGCGACCGGTCTCATCGAGGACGCCAAGTTCAAGACCTATGGCTGCGGCTCGGCCATCGCCTCCAGTTCGCTCGTGACCGAATGGGTCAAGGGCAAGAGCCTGGACGAAGCGCTGACGATCAAGAACACGCAGATCGCCGAAGAGCTGGCACTGCCGCCGGTCAAGATCCACTGCTCCATCCTGGCCGAAGACGCCATCAAGGCTGCGGTGGACGACTACCGCGCCAAGCACGCACAGACTGCCTGAAGCCATGTCTGTCACGCTCACCGAAGCCGCCGCCCGCCACGTCAAGCGCTACATCGCCAAGCGCGGCAAGGGCGTGGGCGTGCGCCTGGGTGTGAAGACGACAGGCTGCTCGGGCCTGGCTTACAAGCTGGAGTACGCCGACGACGTGGCACCGGAGGACGTGGTCTTCGAGGGGCATGAGGTCAAGATACTCATCGACCCCAAGAGCCTGCCCTACCTCGACGGCACCGAGCTGGATTTCGTGCGCGAAGGCCTGAACGAAGGCTTCAAGTTCCGCAACCCGCGCGAGAAGGATAAGTGCGGCTGCGGCGAGTCCTTCCGTGTCTGAGATTCGCTGACCCGATGACAGGCGCGGTGTGAACCGCGCCTTTTGCTTTTGCACCCGCCATGCGCCTGACCGACAACGACTTCCGGCTCTTTGGCCTGCCCGAGACGCAAGCCCAGGCGCGCGCCGACATTGACGCGCGCTGGAAGGCGCTGCAGGCTGAAGTTCATCCCGACCGCTTTGCCGCGGAAGGTGCTGCCGCGCAGCGGGTGGCCATGCAGTGGGCCATGCGCGTGAACGAGGGCTATCAGCGCCTGAGGGATCCGCTCAAGCGCGCGGCCTACCTGTGCGAACTGCGTGGCGCACCGGTTCAGGCCGAGAACAACACGGCCATGCCGCCTGCCTTCCTGATGCAGCAGATGGAATGGCGCGAGGCGCTGGACGACGCAAACAATGAGGCGGCGCTGACCGCCCTCGACGACGACGCGGCCCGCGCTGAATCCATCGCGCTGGCCGCCGTGCAGCGCCTGCTCGACGAGGCCGGCGATGCGCCGGCTGCCGCATCCCAGGTCCGCGCGCTGATGTTCATCCAGCGCTTCCGGGCCGACATCGATCAGCGCCTCGCGGCGCTCGACGCCTGACCATGGCTCTCCTGCAAATTTCCGAACCCGGCGCGTCGCCCGACCCGCACCAGCGCCGCATCGCCGTCGGCATTGACCTCGGCACGACGCATTCCCTCGTTGCTTCCGTGCGCCACGGCGTGGCTGAGTGCTTGCCGGACGAGCAGGGCAGGGTGATCCTGCCCTCCGCGGTACGCTACCTGTCGGAAGGTCGCCGCCAGATCGGCGCCGATGCGCTGGCTGCGCAAGCGGACGACCCCGAGAACACCATCGTCTCGGTCAAGCGCTTCATGGGCCGCAGCCTGGCCGACATGTCCAACCGCGAGCAACTGCCCTATCGGTTCGAAGACCGTCCCGGCATGCTGGCCATCGCCACGCGCGACGGCGTGAAGAGCCCCGTCGAGGTGTCTGCCGAGATCCTGGCCACGCTGCGCTTCCGGGCTGAGGACACCTTCAACGACGACTTGTTCGGCGTCGTCATCACCGTGCCGGCCTACTTCGACGATGCCCAGCGCCAAGCGACCAAGGACGCTGCCGAGCTGGCTGGTCTCAAGGTGCTGCGGCTCATCA
>CBFGPX010000275.1:0-5586 GCA_965650725.1 uncultured Comamonadaceae bacterium
TCGGCGTCATCATGCTGATGGGCCTGGTGGCCAAGAACGCCATCCTGCTGCTGGATGCGACGCGCCAGGAGGAGCGCGCCGGCATCCCGCGCGAAGAGGCGCTGATGCACGCGGGCCGCAAGCGCTTCCGGCCCATCTTGATGACGACCCTGGCGCTGATCGCCGGCATGCTGCCGGTGGCCATAGGCATCGGCGAGGGCGGCGAGTTCTACCGCCCGATGGCGGTGGCCATCATCGGCGGCACCATCACGTCCACGCTGCTGACGCTGCTGGTCGTGCCCAGCTTCTACGACAGCATCGAGATCGCCCGCGACGCCGCCATCGCCAAGTTCCACCGCCGCGTGCCGCGCTTCACGATGGCCGGCGCCTTCGTGCTGACGCTGATTGAGTGCGTGCTGACGCTGCTGCTGGTGCGCTTCGTGTTCCGCATGATCGTCAAGGCCGGCCGCTTGGCGACCGGCCGTCGCGGCACGCCTACACCAGCCGCCCAGGGTTGAGGAGATCGAGCGGGTCCAGCGCCCGCTTGATTGCGCGCATCAGCGCGAGGGCCGTCGGGTCTTTACGCTGCTGCAGCTCCTCGCGCTTGAGCCGGCCGATGCCGTGCTCTGCCGAGATGGATCCGCCACGCCGCTGCACGGCGTCGTAGACGCGCTCGTTGATCGCCGCCTCATGCGCGGCCAGGAACTCGGCCGGCGCCACGCCGCGCGGGGCCTGCACGTTGTAGTGCAGGTTGCCGTCGCCCAGGTGGCCGAAGTCGATGACCTCGATGCCCGGCATGTAGGCGGCCAGCGCCGCGTCCATCTCGGCGGCGAAGCCGGGGATGGCGGACACCGGCAGCGAAATGTCGTGCTTGATGTTCAGCCCCGCCTGTGCCTGCGCCAGCGGGATGGATTCGCGCAGATGCCAGAACGATTTCGCCTGGGCGAGGTTCTGCGCGATGGCCGCATCCTGCACAACGCCGCGCTCGAAGGCTGCTTCGAGCAGCCCTTCGAACACGCCCCGCGCATGCTCCGCGCTTTCGGCGTCGGACAGTTCCAGCAGCACCGTCCATTCGGCCGGCGCCAGCGGCTGCGCCAGTTGCGGCAGCTCGCGGGCCACCAAGGCCAGCGACGCGCGGTTCATCACCTCGAAGCCGGTCAGCGCATCGCCCGCGCGCTCGCGAGCCAGGCCCAGCAGCGCCACCGCATCGTCCAATGATGCACAGGCGGCCAGCGCGGTCAGCTTCTCCTTCGGCTGCGGGTACAGCTTCATCGTCGCCGCGGTGATGACGCCCAGCGTGCCCTCGCTGCCGATGAACAGGTCGCGCAGGTCATAGCCGGTGTTGTCCTTGCGCAGGCCCGACAGGCCCTGCCAGACCTCGCCGGTGGCGGTCACCACCTCCAGCCCCAGGCACAGCTCGCGCGCATTGCCATAGCGCAGCACCTGCGTGCCGCCGGCGTTGGTCGCCAGATTGCCGCCCAGCGTGCACGAGCCCTCGGCCGCCAGGCTCAGCGGGAACAGCATGCCTGCGCCCGCTGCCGCCGCCTGCACGTCGGCCAGCACGCAGCCGGCCTCGGCGGTCAGGCTTGCGTTGGCGATATCGATGCTGCGCACCTGCTTCATGCGCGTGAGGCTGAGTACGAGTTGCCGGCCGCTGTCGTCCGGCGTGGAGCCGCCCACCAGGCCGGTGTTGCCGCCCTGGGGCACGACGGACACACGGTGCTCGTGGCAGAGCTTGATCACGGCCGCGACTTCCTCGGTCGACGCCGGCCTCGCCACGGCCAGCGCGCGGCCCACATAGCGCTTGCGCCAGTCGTTCTCGTAGGCGGCCAGGTCGCCACCGGCCAGCAGCCCCGGCTCGCCCAGCCGCTCGCGCAGGGCAGCGAGGAAATCGCTCATGACGCCTTCGCGGCCGCCAGGCGCTGGCGGATCTGCGCGGTGCAGGCGGTGAAGATGATCAGGCCCAGCGCCACTTCGGCGACCGCCAGCCATTGGCCCGCACCGCTTTCGCTGGTGGAGCGCACCAGCCCCTCCATGATGTAGAGCCAGATGAACAGCGACAGCGCGCGATACGTGTACATGCGATAGCGCCACAGGCCCGGCAGCGGCAGCAGCAAGGGCAGCGCCTTGATGGCCAGCGTGCCGCGGCCCGTGGGTGAAAGCCACAGCTCCCAGGCCAGGCACAGCAGGCACAGCAGCGCGGTGCTGAGGAAGGCCAGTTGGCGCGACAGGCGTTCGCCGGTGCTGGGTTCGGTTCTTTCGAGGGCAGGGGACATAGCTGCGGCATCATAGAAGCCATGTCCCTGACACCCTCGTCTCCGCCTCCCGCCGACAACCCGGATGCGCCACTGGCCCGCAACCCCATCGCGTTTGCGAACGCCTTCATCGCCGACCTGCTGGCATGGCCCTGGCTGCAGACGCTGCACACCTTCCGCCAGCGTTTCCGCGAGGAGAAGCTGGGCCTGACCGCCGGCAGCCTGACGTTCACGACGCTGATCAGCCTGGTGCCGCTGCTGACGGTGATGCTGGCCGTCTTCACGGCCTTTCCGATGTTCTCCAGCTTCCAGTCGGCGCTGGAGCAGTACTTCCTGAAGAGCCTGATCCCGCCCAACATCGCCAAGCCGGTGCTGGCGTCGCTGACGCAGTTTGCGGCCAAGGCCAACCGGTTGGGGGTCGTCGGCCTCGTGGTGCTGGGCATCACGGCGCTGGCGCTGATGCTGACCATCGACCGCACGCTGAATGCCATCTGGCGCGTGCAGCGCCCGCGCCCGATGGCCCAGCGCGTGCTGGTCTACTGGGCTGCGCTGACGCTGGGGCCGCTGCTGCTGGGCGGCAGCCTGACGCTGACCAGCTATGCCGTCAGCGCCGGCCAGGGCTTCATAGGCAAGATGCCCGACAGCGTCTCCACGCTGCTGGGCGGTGCCGACATCGTGCTGCTGGGCCTGGCCATGGCCGGCCTGTTCCACTACGTGCCCAACACGCACGTGCGCTGGCGGCACGCGCTGCTGGGTGGCGTGTTCGTGTCCATCGGCTTCGCCCTCGCAAAGTCGCTGCTGGCCTGGTACGTGAAGAAGGTGCCGACCTACTCGACGCTGTACGGCGCGTTTGCGACCGTGCCGGTGTTCCTGATCTGGGTCTACCTCGGCTGGGTCATCGTGCTGCTGGGCGCCATCCTGGCGGCCAACACGCCCAGCCTGACCGGGCGGCTGCATCTGCGACCCGGCACGCCCGGCCAGCCCATGGCGCTGGCGCTGGAGACGCTGCGCGAGCTGCAGCGCGCTCGCGATGCCGGCCGCAGCGGCCTGACCCATCTGCGCCTGGCCAGCGCCCTGCGCGTGGACCCGCTGCAGCTCAGCCCCATCCTCGACCAGTTGCTGGCCTTGGACTGGGTGGGGCGGCTGGAGGAGGACGGCGCGCAGCGTCTGGTGCTGCTGTGCGCGCCCGAACACACGCCGGCCGAACCGCTGATCTCCGCCTTCCTCGCGGGGCGCCAGGGGCTGCTGGCCAACCTGTGGCGTCAGGGGCAGTGGTCAGCCCTGACGCTTCAACAACTGTTGGTCACTGAGGCTGGAAGCCACCCGCCCTGATGATCCGGGCCCAGGCCGCCGCATAGGCGCGCTCCCGGGCCGCGAGCTGCGAAGGGTTCATGTGTCCCACCGACAGGCCCAACTCGGCCAATCGCGCCTTGACGCCCGGCTGCGCGATGACGCCGGCCAGGGCGTTCGAGAAGCGCTCGACCACCGCCGGCGCCGTGCCCGCCGGCGCGAACAGGCCGTAGTAGGGCAGGTCCTCGAAGCCCTGGATACCCAGTTCCGCGAACGTGGGGACCTCGGGCAGCACCGCCTGGCGCTGCTGGCCCATGACGGCCACGATGCGCAGCTTCTTCTGCTGGTGGTTCACGATGAGGTCGGGCACCGAGCCCACGCCGGCGCTGATCTGGTTGCCCAGCATCTCCGCGATCATGGGCGCGCTGCCGCGGTAGGGCACGCTGAGCAGGTTCAGCCCGTGCTTCTCGCCCAGCAGCTTGACGAGGAACTCCGGCACCGAGGCCGGCGCCGGCACGCCCACGTTGCCCTGGCCGCCATGCTTCTTCACCCAGGCCAGGTAGTCCGGCAGGCTGGCTGCGGGCGTACCACCCGACAGCGCGATGGCATTGGCGAATGTGGCGAAGCCTGCCACCGGCGTGAAGTCCTTGGCGGGGTCGAAGCCGGGGTTCTTCAGCACCAGCGGCAGTATCGAGATCGTGTGGTCGTGGCTGACGAAGAAGGTCGTGCCGTCGGCCGGCGCGGCCTTCAATGCCTGGGCGGCCAACTGCCCCCCGGCGCCTGGCTTGTTCTCGACGATGACCGACGTGCCCAGCGACGCGTGCAGCGCCTCGGCCAGCAACCGCGCGATGGCGTCGGTACCGCCGCCGGCGGGAAAGCCGACCAGCAGCCTGACGGGCTTGGCATCCTGCGCAGCAGCCGCAAAGGGCAGGGCGGCCAGTGCGGCCAGGGCGGAACGACGTTGCAGCATCGGCGGGCTCCCTTGTTGAACCCGCGGAAGTCTACGGGTGCAGCACCACCAGCAGCGCCGTCGCCGCGGACTTGGCCGTGTTGCGAATTGCATGCGGCCCGTCCACCGCGTAGCGCGCCGTCTCGCCGGCCTTGAGCTTGCTGGTCACGCCCTGCGCGGAGACCTCCAGGCTGCCGGTCAGCACGCTCAGGTGCTCGCGCGAGCCGGGCTCGTGGGCCTGGCTGTCCAGCACGCCGCCGGGCTGCACGCTCAGCTCGTACCACTCGAACTGACCCGCCAGTTCGATGGGCCCCAAGATGCGCAGCTTGCACAGGCCGTCCGGGCTGGTCAGCCCCGGCGTCGCGTGGGCGGGCACGGTCTCGATGGCCGGCGCGGCCACGCGTTCGGTGCCCAGCAACTCGCCCATGTCCACGCCCAGCGCATTGGCCAGCCGCCAGACCACGGCCACCGTGGGGTTGGCCTGGTTGCGCTCGATCTGCGACAACATGGACTTGCTGACGCCCGCACGCTTGGACAGGTCATCCAGCGACAGGCCGCGGCTGCCGCGCAGCGCCTGCAAGGCGGCGCCGACGCGCGGGGGTTCGGTGTCCATGTTCATGCTTGACCTGGATGGATGATTTTCAGATACTGCACACATGTTCGATATATCGAACATGTTCAATTTACCGAATTGTGCACCAGGAGCGGCGCCATGAGCCAAGCCTTCTACGAACATCTGCAGACCGAACTGGACGGCATCCGCGCCGCCGGTCTCTACAAGGCCGAGCGCATCATCACGACGCCCCAGGGCGCGGTCGTGAAGACGACCGACGGCCGCGAGGTCATCAACCTGTGCGCCAACAACTACCTGGGTCTGTCGTCGCACCCGCAGGTCATCGAGGCCGCCCACGAGGCGCTGCGCACGCATGGCTTCGGACTGTCGTCGGTGCGCTTCATCTGCGGCACGCAGGACCTGCACAAGCGGCTCGAAGCCCGCATCGCCCGCTTCGTCGGCTGCGAGGACGCCATCCTCTACGCCGCCGCGTTCGACGCCAACGGCGGCCTGTTCGAGCCGCTGCTGGGTGAGCAGGACGCCATCATCAGCGACGCGCT
>CBFGPX010000276.1:0-5573 GCA_965650725.1 uncultured Comamonadaceae bacterium
CCGCGGTAAGGCTTCACAACACCAGGCCTTCGTGCTGTTCCAGCAGGGCGCGGCGCGTGGTCTCGCTGCGCAGCCGACCCAGCCACCAGGCCAGCGCCCGGCCCGGCGCCTGGCCCGTGTCGCGCCAGGCGTAGTGCATGACGCCCGCACGGCGCCCTTCGTAGGTGGCCTTGCGTACCAGGCGGCCGGCGTCGACGTGGCGGCGCACCATGCTGATGGGCAGCGAGCCGCAGCCCAGGCCGCGCAGCATGGCCTCCAGCTTGGTGGCCATGGAGGGCATGGTCAGCACGTCCTGCCCGGGCATCAGGCCCACGGTGATGGGCGCCAGCGTGCGGGCGCTGTCGGCCACGGCAATGATGCGGTGCTCGGCGATCTGCGCAGCCGTCAGCGGCTCTGCCAGCTCGGCGAGCGGGTGATGGGGCGCCACGCAGAAGGCGAACTCCAGCTCGCCGGCCGGTTCGCAGTGGATGCTGCTGCTGGCCGACTGGGCCGGCACGCCCAGGGCCAGGTCGGCCTGGCCGTGCAGCAGCGCCTCCCAGGTGCCGGCCAGCACCTCCACGCGCAGCTTCAGCCGGGTCGGCGGCGGGCTGCCATCCTCGCCACGCTCGGCGTAGAAGGCCTCCATGAGGTCGAACACTGCGCGGCGCGCGACGGCGTCGTCCACCACCAGCGTCAGCTCGCTCTCCCAACCGGTGGCGATGCGGCGCACGCGGTTGGCCACGGCGTCCAGCTCCTGCAGCAGGCGCCGACCCTCCATCAGCAGCTCCTGGCCGGCCGAGGTCAGCACCGCCTGACGGGAGCTGCGGTCGAACAGCAGCACGTCCAGCGCGTCCTCCAGCTGGCGCACCGAATAGGTCAGCGCCGATGGCACGCGGCCCATCTCGCGGGCGGCGGCGGCGAAGCTGCCGGTGCGGGCGATGGTGTCCATCATGGACAGGGCTTCAGGGGTCAGCGCACGGCGCTTGTCTTGGGGGCTCGACATGCGTTCAGTCTATTTGAACGATGTCCTCAGAGCGCCTTGTCGATGGATACGGAGGCGGCTCCTACATTGACCTCATCGCCAACAAGCAAGGAGCCCCAGATGACCACTCAACTGATCAAGTCCAGCGACCGCGGCTACGCAGACCACGGCTGGCTGAAGTCCTTCCACAGCTTCTCGTTCGCCGACTACTACGACCCGGCCCGCATGGGCTTCGGCGCGCTGCGCGTCATCAACGAGGACAGGATCGAGCCGGGTCGCGGCTTCGGCACGCACGGCCACCGCGACATGGAGATCATCAGCTACGTGCTGTCGGGCGAGCTGGCGCACAAGGACAGCATGGGCAACGGCGAAGTCGGCGGCGCCAACGCCGGCGTCATCCGCCCGGGCGACGTGCAGCGCATGAGCGCGGGCACCGGCGTCATGCACAGCGAGTTCAACCATGCCAAGGACCAGACCACGCACTTCCTGCAGATCTGGATCATGCCGGACCACCGCGGCATCGCGCCCAGCTACGAGCAGAAGCACTTCGACACGGCGTCCAAGCGCGGCAAGCTGCGCCTGGTGGCGGCCAACGATGGTGCCGACGGTGCGGTCACCATCCACGCCGATGCGCGTCTGTATGCCGGGCTGTTCGACGGCGCGGAAGCCGCCGAGGTGGACCTTGCCCCTGGCCGTCTGGCCTATATCCACGTGGTGCGCGGTTCGCTTAACGTCAACGGGCAAGACCTGACGGCGGGTGATGCCTTGCAAGTTCGTGAAGCATCCAGCGTCGCCCTGAAGGCGGGTGTCGACGCCGAGGTGCTGGTGTTCGACCTGGCCGCCTGACCGACTCTTTCCAACCCCGAAGAAGGAAGCTCCCCATGAGCAAGATCATCGTCCTGTATCACTCCGGCTACGGCCATACCAAGAAGGTTGCCGAGGCCGTGGCCGGCGCGGCCGGCGCGCAGCTGATCGCCATCGACGCCGAGGGCAATATCACCGAGGCCGACTGGGCCATGCTGGCCGCGGCCGACGGCATCATCTTCGGCACGCCCACCTACATGGGCGGCGTCAGCTGGCAGTTCAAGAAGTTCGCCGACGCCAGCAGCAAGCCCTGGTACGCCCAGGTCTGGAAGGACAAGATCGCCGCCGGCTTCACCAACAGCGCCACGCTCAACGGCGACAAGCAGGGCTCCATCCAGTACCTGCACACGCTGAGCCAGCAGCACGGCATGATCTGGGTGGGCATGGGCCTGAAGGCGCCCAACCACAAGGCCGCCACGCGCGACGACATCAACAACCTGGGCGGCTACGCGGGCCTCATCACGCAAACGCCCAGCGATGCGTCGGCCGAGGAGATGGTGCCGGGCGACATCGCCACGGCCAAGCACTTCGGCGAGCGCGTGAAGGCGGTCGTCGACCGCTGGGTGAAGGCGGCTTAAACGAGTGAGAGATCGCGCGGGCTGGCGCCGGGGAAGACCTGCGCCAGTTGCGCGGCACTCAGGCCGTACATGCGGCCAAGCAGCCCGCCCAGCACGTTGCGGTACTCGTTGAGTACGGGGTAGTCGCGGTTCTGGTGCAGCGTGGCGGCTTTGATCTGCTGCTGCTCACCGGCGATGCGCCCGCCGTGCACGCCACCACCCAGCACCCAGTAAGCGCTGCCGTGGCCGTGGTCGGTGCCGCGGTTGCCGTTCTCGCGGAAGGTGCGGCCGAACTCGCTGACCACCACCACGACGGTGTTGTTCCACTGCGGCCCCATCTCGTCGGCGAACAAGGCCAGACCCCTGCCCAGTTCGCCAAGCTTGTTGGCCAACTGGCCGGTGGCGCCGCCCTGGCCCACGTGCGTGTCCCAGCCGCCCACGTCGATGAAGCCCAGCGTCACGCGCTCGCGCATCAGCCGCGCGACGCGGCGGGCCTCCAGCGCGAAGCCCCTGGGCGCGATCGCGCCGCGGCTGGCGGCCTCCATCTCGGCGGCCATTTCCTGGGCTTTCATGCCGGCCATCTCGCGGCCGACCTCGTCGCGAACCTCGAAGCCGCCGCGGACCGCGCCGGCGAAGCGTGTGCCGGCGTACATGCCAGCGATGACCTCCGCCTGTGCGGCATTGATGCCCGGCTTGTTCAGGTCGCGCAGCGCCTGGTTGGCGACGGGGCGGTCGCCGCGCAGGATCAGCGGCACCTGGTCCGTGAAGGCCATGGCCTCCAGCCGCGAGCTGCTGCCCAGTACCGTCGCGAGCCGGTTCATGAAGCCGCTGCGGAAGTCGCGGCTGCCTTGCTCCGGCTGGCCCAGCTCGATGTGGTCCTGCGTCTCGAAATGGCTGCGTGACAGGTCGTGGCTGCCGGCGAACGGCACGAAGGCGGCCTGGCCCTTGCCCCACAGCGGGTGGATGCTGTCGGCCAGTGCCGGCGCCAGTCCCCAGTCCGCATCCAGCGACAACGCCGCCGACCTGGCGATGGCGATGTTGGGCCGGGCCTCGTAGTAGAAGCTCGATGACGTGGGCACCAGCAGGTTGGCGGCGTCGTAGCCGCCGCGCATGAAGACCACGAGCAGGCGCGGCGTTTCGGGCGACGCAGCCCAGAGCTGGGTCGGCAGCGTGGCGCCCAGGCTGAGTTGAAGCAGATGGCGGCGTTGCATGTCGATCACCTGTGCATGAAGTCGGGAGAGGCCAGCAGGTAGGTGTTCCATTCCTGCGGCGAGTTGGCCTGCGCGAGCGCCTGCTGCGTGGGGCCGGCCAGGCGCGGCGCGATGGCTTCGAAGTACAGCGGCTGGGCGATCTGCGGGAAGGCCGGCCTGTCCTTGGCCTCGCCCTCCGGCTTGAACAGGCCCGCGCTGCCGCTGCCGATGGCGCGGGCGATCTCGAAGCGCGTGGTCATCTGGCCGGGGCCGGCCCAGGCGTTTTCGTCCATCGGGTAGCCATCGGGCGTCTGGCGGTTGTAGGGCGCCTGGCCCAGGCGGTACAGCCAGCCGATCATGGGGCCGGTGTTCAGCACCACGCGGTCGGAATAGGCCAGCCGCACGGCGGACACGACGTAGTGCGTCGGGTCCTTGAACTTGCGGCCCAGCGATGCGTCGAACTCGGGCGACTGCACCATTGCGCGCAGCACGTCGGCGATGCGACCGTCGCTCTGCTGCCAGCGCTGCGCCATGCGTTCGACCAGCGCAGCCGGCGGCTCGTCGGCGACGAAGTACTGGGCCAGCTTGCGCGACACGTAGCGCGCCGTGCTCGGGTGGCGGGCCAGCAGGTCCAGCACCTGGTCCAGCTCGGCTTCGCCCTGGCCCTTGATGGTGATGCCCAGCAACTGCTTGTCGCCGAAGTCGTGCCGCACCGGGTTGAACTCCGTCAGACCCGCGCGGCGGTACTGTGCCTCGCGCTGCGGCGGCAGCTTGGGCTTGTTGTCCGTCAGGTTCACGCCCAGCCCGGTCAGCACGCGGGCCAGTTCCTGCACATCTTTCTGGCTGTAGCCGCCGCCCACGCCCATGGTGTGCAGCTCCAGCAGCTCGCGGGCGTAGTTCTCGTTGATGCGGTTGGCGGCGTTCTGCTCGTTGTCGAGGTAGCGCAGCATCGCGGGGTGGCGGGCCGTGTAGCCCAGCAACTCACGGAACGAGCCGAGCGAGCGCTCGCGCAGCCCCTGCTCGTAGTCGCCCACCATGACGCGCAGGTTGCTCTTGAACTGGTGGACGTTGAAGTGGTTGAACCAGAACCAGGTCAGCTGCTCCTGCACCTGGTGGGGCGAGTACAGCGCCTGCAGCAGCTGGCGGATGGAGGCCTCGCGGGCCAGCTTGGTCAGCGCAGCCTGGTACTGCTTCTGTGCCTCGGCCTTGGCCGCGTCGTCGGTCACCGCATCGGCGGCCTTGCGCTGCGCCTCCATGCGCTGCACCAGCGGCATCAGCTCGGTCTGGGCAACGGCGAGCGTTTGGATTTGCGCCTGCGCGGCGGCGGGCAGCGGGGCCGGGCCTTGGGGTGCGAGCTGGGCGTCCAGCCAGGCGGCGCGGCCCTTCTGGCGCAGCACCGCGAGATCGTCGCTGCGCGCGCCCCAGGTGAGGCGATCCAGCCACAGCGCATCCTGCGCGGCGGTGGTGGTGGCGGAAGGCGAGGGCGCCGTTGCGCAGCCGATCAGGCAGGACGCGAGGGCGAGGCTGAGCGCGAGGTGTTTCATGCGGGCGCCATGATGACGCCGCCCGGGGCCAGCTGTCGAGGCGCGCAACAAGACTTCACATCCCGCTGCGGCCGTCGTGCCTTGGCTCGGGCCGAGCGCCGGGCCGCTCCCAAGCCGGCCCGTCTGGCGATGTACGCGCGGCTCGATGCAGCGCGTGTCGCCGTCCCCTCGGGGGACCGGCTGGACTCGCCCGCGTTCAGCGGAGCGAGGTCGGACGAGGGGCTTACTTCACGTAAATCTTGTCGAACACGCCGCCATCGTCGAAGTGCGCCTTCTGCACCTTGCGCCAGTCGCCGAACAGCTCTTCCAGCGTGAACAGCTTGACCGGCTGGAAGGTGTTCGCGTACTTGGCCGCGACCTTGGCGTCTCGCGGGCGGTAGTAGTTCTGGGCCGCCAGTTCCTGGCCCTCGGGGCCGTACAGGAACTCCAGGTAGGCCTGGGCCTGCTTGCGGGTGCC
>CBFGPX010000277.1:0-5558 GCA_965650725.1 uncultured Comamonadaceae bacterium
CGAGCACGCTCAACAGCGGCACGGAGGCCAGCAGCACGGCCGGCTTGCTGCCCCACTGCGGCAGCAGCGGCAGGCCGCAGCCCACCAGCAGGCCGGCCATGGCCAGCGGCAGCACCCAGGCGCTGAGCCGCCACAACACTGCCAGCCCGAGGCCGCTGATCAGCAGTGGCAGCAACAAGGTGGTGGCGGGCAGGGCGCCGACCGGCTGAGGCAGGCGCAGCCAGGTCGGCAGGGCGGGGCCGGCCAGCGCCCAGGCAATCACCAGGCCGCCGGCCAGCCCGGCCAGCCCGGCCAGGCCCACGCGGCGCAGGCGGCGCCAGCCGCGGCGGTCATGGATGCGTTGCGGCCCACCGGGCAGCGTCGACGGGGGGGCTCCGTGGGTGGTCAGGCCGTGGGTGGCCGCGCGGGCGTCAGAGCCGCCACCGGCTCCAGAGAGCAGGGCCATGGCTCAGCCTCGCCCGCCGGTCGAGGTCGGCCGGGCGCGATCCGAGCCTTGCGGCTTGGGGCCGGCAAGACGGGGATGGCTGGGCGTGACGAACGGCATGCGCCCGAGTTTAGGCATGCTCCCGCCACAAATGAAAAGGGCCATCCCGAGGATGGCCCTGATTTGCGGGGCTGGGCGGCGGCGCCGCGCAGCCGGCCGGGGCAGTATCAGACGGAGAAATCGGTCAGCTTGGCGCCGCCGGCAATGGCGGCCTTCAGCCATTTGGGCTGCAGGCCGCGGCCGCTCCAGGTCTCGCCGGTGGCCTGATTGCGATATTTGGCAGCGACCTTGGAGACCTTGACCGGCTTGGGGGTGCGCACGCTCAGGTCGGCAATCGACAGGCCATATTCGCTCATCAGGGTTTTGACCTTGCCAATGGCTTCGCTGCGTTCCCGCTCCTTGGTTTGGTTGATCTGTTCATCCAGCGCGGCTCGCTGGGCCAGGAGTTCCTTCAGATTGGACATGCTGCTATTCCTCTTGCGATATGAGCGGGGAGGCTCGCGACGTTGTCTGCGGCCTCGGAGACGGACTGGGCCGGAAGGCCTGAAGTATCTCCGTGGCCCGAATTAAATCGTGCCGACGCGGGTTTGTGCAAGAGTTTTTTGTGCCGATTGCTACGGGTTTCCATTCAAGGGGCGATTCAATTGGAATTGCCGGCAGCGGGATGCCCCTGCTGAAGGTGCCCGAAGCGCAAAGGCGAGGATTTGCCGTCGGCGGCGCCGCCGAGTGTGGACCAGGGAGTATTCGTGGCGATTTGCGCGTCGCGGACCTATTTAATTGCTGGGCGGGACGTAGCCGGCGACCTGTTCAGCACCGGTGCCGAAGAAAAACTGGTCCGCCTGACGCATCAGGTATTGGCGGGCACGCAGGTCGGCGAGGTTCAGGCGGTTTTCATTGACCAGCATGGTCTGGTGCTTCATCCAGGCCGCCCAGGCTTCCTTGCTGACGCTTTCCCAAACCTTTTTGCCGAGTTCGGTGTGAACGGGATAGGGCGGGAAGTCCAGCCCTTCGGCTTCCTTCTTCAGATAGGCACATTGAACGGTGCGGGGCATGGCGTACTCCTGGGCGCGAGAAAGAAAACAGCCGGCACTTTAGCGCGCCGGCTGAATTGACGAAGGCGTCGGGGCTAGGCGGTGTTAGTTGAATCGCTTCACCAGCACCTGCGATCGGCGGTCCCAGTTGTATTTGCGCTTGCGTTCCTCGGGCAGCCATTCGGGGTCGACTTGCTGGAATCCGCGCTTGATGAACCAGTGCATGGTGCGGGTGGTCAGCACGAAGATGCTGTCCAGCCCCATGGCCTTGGCGCGCTGCTCGATTCGTTTCAGCAGCCGGTCGCCGTCGCCCTGGCCTTGCACCTCGGCAGACACGGTCAGCGCTGCCATCTCGGCGGTGCGGGCCTCCACATACGGGTAGAGCGCCGCGCAGCCGAAGATGACGCCATCGTGTTCGATGACCGTGTACAGCTCGGCGTCGCGTTCGATCTCGGTGCGGCTGCGCTTGACCAGCGTGCCGTCGCGCTCGAAGGGCTCGATGAGCTGGATGATGCCGGCCACGTCGTCGGCGCTGGCCTCGCGCAGGCTCTCCAGCTTCTCGTCCACGACCATGGTGCCGATGCCGTCGTGGGTGTAGACCTCCTGCAGCAGTGCGCCGTCCACGGCAAACGGGATGATGTGCGAGCGCTCCACGCCGGCCCTGCAGGCCTCGGCGCATCGGCGCAGGTAGAAGGCCACGTCGGTGGGCTCCGGCGCCGGGCCGGCCTGGGCCACCATGCGCTCGGCGTCCGCCAGGGCCAGTTCGGTGTCGATGGCGCTGTCCGGGTCATTCGGATCTTCCGGCACCCCGGGTACTTCGCAGACAAACAGCAGCTTGTCGGCTTGCAGGGCGATGGCGGCCGAGGTGGCGACATCCTCCATGGACAGGTTGAAGGCCTCCCCTGTCGGTGAGAAGCCAAACGGCGACAGCAGCACGATGGCGCCGATGTCGATGGCGCGCTGGATGGCGGCACCGTCGACCTTGCGCACGAGGCCCGAGTGCTGGAAGTCCACACCTTCAACGATGCCGACCGGCCGGGCGGTCAGGAAATTGCCCGAGACGACCCGGACGGTGGCATTCGCCATGGGGGTGTTGGGCAGGCCCTGGCTGAACGCGGCCTCGATCTCGAAGCGCAGCTGCCCGGCGGCTTCCTGTGCGCAGTCCAGCGCGACGGCGTCGGTGATGCGCATGCCGCGGCTGAACTTGGGCACCTGCCCCTTGGCGGCAAGCTGCTCGTTGACCTGGGGCCGGAACCCATGCACCAGCACGATCTTGATGCCCATCGCATGCAGGATGGCCAGGTCTTGGACGAAGGCGTTCAGCTTGCCGGCGGCGATCAGCTCACCCGGCATGCCCACGACGAAGGTCTCGCCGCGGTAGGCGTGGATGTAGGGCGCCACCGAGCGGAACCAGGGCACGAAGGTGTGGGGAAAGACAAGGCCGGTCATGGGGCGGAATTGTGCGGCCTGACGAGTGTCACTTGACGCTGTCATGCGCGCTGCCGACCATCGGCGCTCCCATCAACCGGAGACCGCGATGAAGGACTATCAAGACGTCTACATGACCCCCGGCGCCTTCAGCTGGAACGAGTTGTCCAGCCCCGACCCCAAGGCTGCCTGCGAGTTCTACGGCACGCTGTTCGGCTGGAAGTTCGACACCATGAACCTGGGGCAGGGCGACTATCACGTCATCAAGGTCGGCGAGGTCGCTGTGGGTGGCGTCATGGCTCAGCAGCAGCCCGGGCCGGCGATGTGGGGCGCCTATGTGACCGTGGAGAACTGTGATGCCACCGTCGAGAAGGCCAAGGGGCTGGGCGCGGTGCTCTGCGCGGGCCCGTTCGACATTCCCGGCATTGGTCGCATGGCCGTGCTGCAGGATCCGCAGGGCAGCGTGATCCAGGCCATCAGCTACTTCCCGCGCACCGAGTGACGCCTTGCGGGACAATCCCGCCCCGATGAGTTCCGAACGACCCGAGAGCCGGTTGCCTCAACCGGCTCTTTCCATTTCCTTCCCCGAATCGCTGCCGGTATCGTCCCGCCGCGACGAGATCATGCAGGCGCTGGCCGAGCACCAGGTCGTCATCGTCTGCGGCGAGACCGGTTCCGGCAAGACGACCCAGCTTCCCAAGATCGCGCTGGCGATGGGCCGTGGGCGCGCCAACGGCGGCGGGCTGATCGGCCACACGCAGCCGCGGCGCATTGCTGCCAGCAGTGTGGCCAAGCGCATCGCCGAGGAGCTGAAGACGCCGCTGGGCGAGGTCGTCGGCTACAAGGTGCGCTTCCAGGACCGGCTGTCCAAGGGCGCGTCGGTCAAGCTGATGACGGATGGCATCCTGCTGGCCGAGACGCAGAGCGACCCGCTGCTGCGCGCCTACGACACGCTGATCATCGACGAGGCCCACGAGCGCAGCCTCAACATCGACTTCCTGCTGGGCTATCTGCGCGAGCTGCTGCCGCGCCGGCCGGACCTGAAGATCGTCGTCACGTCGGCCACCATCGACGCGGATCGGTTCGCCAAGCACTTCGAGTCGAGCAAGGGCCCGGCGCCGGTGCTGATGGTCAGCGGTCGGCTGTTCCCTGTCGAGCAGCGCTACCGTCCGTTCGAGGAAAGCCGCGAGTACGACCTGAACAACGCGATCTGCGATGCGGTGGACGAGCTGTGGCGCGAGGGCGGCGGCGACGTGCTGGTGTTCCTGCCCGGCGAGCGCGAGATCCGCGAGGCGGCCGAGGCGCTGCGCAAGCACCACCGGCCGGGTGTGGACATCCTGCCGCTGTTCTCGCGGCTGTCCGAGGCGGAACAGAACAAGGTGTTCGAGCCGCATGGCGCGCGCCGCATCGTGCTGGCGACCAACGTCGCCGAAACCTCGCTGACGGTGCCGGGCATCCGCTACGTCATCGACCCGGGCCTGGCGCGCGTGAAGCGCTACAGCTACCGCAACAAGGTCGAGCAACTGCTGATCGAGAACATCAGCCAGGCGGCGGCCAACCAGCGCGCGGGCCGTTGCGGCCGGGTGAGCAACGGCATCTGCGTGCGGCTGTACTCGGAGAAGGAGTTCAACGAGAGGCCCAGGTTCACCGACCCGGAAATCCTGCGCAGCAGTCTTGCAGGCGTCATCCTGCGCATGAAGTCGCTGCACCTGGGCGACGTCGAGCGCTTCCCCTTCCTGGAAGCGCCGCGACCCAAGGCGATTGCCGACGGCTACCAGCTGCTGAACGAGCTGGGCGCGACCGACGACGCCAACGAGCTGACGCCGCTGGGCAAGGAGCTGTCCCGCCTGCCGCTGGACCCGCGCGTCGGTCGCATGATTTTGGAAGCCCGCACGCGCGACGCGTTGACGGAGGTGCTGGTCATCGCGTCGGCGCTGAGTGGCCAGGACGTGCGTGACCGCCCGCAGGAAGCAGCCCAGGCCGCCGACGAGAAGCACAAGAAGTTCGACGACGAGCGGTCGGAGTTCATGGGCTACCTGAAGCTTTGGAAGTGGCTGGGCGACTCCAAGGGCGGCGAGGGCGAGCACAAGCTGTCCCACCGCAAGCATGAGGCGCTGCTGCGCGAGAACTTCGTCAGCCCGCGCCGCGTGCGCGAGTGGCGCGATGTGCACTCGCAGCTGCACACCGTCGTCACCGAGCACGGCTGGCGGCTCAACCAGAGCCCGGCCACCTACGAGCAGGTGCACCTGTCCATGCTGGCCGGCCTCTTGGGCAACATCGGCCAGAAGAGCGACGACGAGGACTGGTATCTCGGCGCGCGCGGCATCAAGTTCTACCGCCACCCGGGCGCGCATCTCTCCAAGAAGCCGGGCCGCTGGATCGTCGCGGCCGAGCTGGTGGATACGTCGCGGCTGTACGGCCGGGGTCTCGCCAACATCGAGCCTCAGTGGCTGCCGCCCATCGCGGGCCACCTCATCAAGACCCAGCTGCTGGAGCCGCACTGGGAGAAGAAGGCCGCCGAGGTCGTGGCGCTGGAGCGGGCGACGCTGTACGGCATCGTGCTGTACAGCGGCAAGCGCGTGAACTTCGGCCGCGTGGACGCCAAGACGGCGCGC
>CBFGPX010000278.1:0-5478 GCA_965650725.1 uncultured Comamonadaceae bacterium
GGCTGATGGCGCGGCGCAGGCGCGGGATGCCTTTGCTGGCGCTGTAGCCGTGGGTGTCGGGCCGCTGGGCCACTTCGGTGAGCTTGGCGACGATGTGCGGCGGCGTGGCCCCGTCGGGGTTGCCCATGCTCATGTCGATGATGTCTTCCCCGCGTCGGCGGGCGGCCAGCTTGAGCTCGGCCGTGATGTTGAAGACGTAGGGCGGCAGGCGGTCGATGCGCGCGAAACGGCGCTTGCCGCCGGAGGCGGAAGAGGGAGAAGTCATTGGCGGTGTACGTAAGCGCCCGGAACCGTCCGAGCGACGTGGGCGGCGTGGCGCCGCGCCGGGTACGAATGTAGCGCCTTCCTAGAATGTCGCGATGACTGCACCCGCCGCCCCCATCGTCTGCATCGGCGGCCTCAACATCGACCGCAAGCTCAAGCTGTTGGCCCATGCGCTGCCCGGCTCGTCCAATCCCTGCGAGGCGCACGAGACGCCCGGCGGCGTGGTGCGCAACGTGGCCGAGAACCTGGCGCGGCTGGGCCTGCCGGTGGCGCTGGTCGCGGCCATGGGCGACGACGCCGGCGGCCGCATGCTGCTGGAGCAGGCCACGCAGGCTGGCATCGACATGAGCGCGGTCATCCGGCTGCGCCGCCACGCCAGCGACAGCTACACGGCCGTGCTGGACCCCGACGGCAGCCTGACGCTGGGCCTGGCCGCGATGCCGCTGGTGGAGACGCTGAACCCCTGGGCGCTGCAGGCCAGCAAGGGCCTGCGCGCCGCCGCCGCGCTGGTGGTCGCCGACGGCAACCTGCCCACCGACGCCTGGCCGCTGCTGCTGGGCGAGGCGCGCGACGGCGGCGCGCCGCTGGTCTGCGTGGCCGTGTCCGAGGCCAAGATGGAGCGCCTGCCCGAGCGGCTGACGGGGCTGCACCTGCTGATCCTGAATGCCGGTGAGCTGGCCACCGTGGACGCCGACCCCGCGCTGGCGCTGGCCGCGCTGCATGCGCGCGGCGTGCAGCGGGTGCTGGTGTCGGCGGGCGCCGGCGGCCTGCTGCTTAGCGAGCCCGGCCAGCCGACGCGCCACTGGCCCGCGCCGCAGGTGGCCGTGGTGGACGTGACCGGCGCGGGTGATGCACTGTCGGCGGGCGTCTGCGCTGCGCTGCTGCGCAATGCCGACGATTTCGACGCCGCGGCCCGCCTCGGCCTGGCGCTCGCGGCGCTGACGCTGCAGACCACCGACAGCGTGCACGCCGACCTCAACCCCCGCTTCCTCGAAGAACAACAGTCATGAACGAACTGATCCAGCTCTCGCCCGAAGTCGCCGCCGCCCGCGAGGCCGGCCGGCCCATCGTGGCGCTCGAATCCACCATCATTGCCCACGGCATGCCCTGGCCGCAAAACCTGGAGACGGCGCGCGAGGTGGAGGACGTCATCCGCGCCGAGGGTGCCGTGCCGGCCACCATCGCCGTCATCGGTGGCCGCATCCGCGTGGGCTTGGGCGACGAGGAGCTGCAGCAGCTGGCGCAGTCGCCCGACGCGATGAAGCTCAGCCGCCGCGACCTGCCCTTCGCCATCGCCACCGGCCGCCTGGGCGCGACCACGGTGGCCGCGACGATGATCTGCGCGCATCTGGCGGGCATAGCGGTGTTCGTCACCGGCGGCATCGGCGGCGTGCACCGCGGCGCGGAGACCAGCTTCGACATCTCGGCCGACCTGCAGGAGCTGGCACGCACGCCGGTGGCCGTGGTCTGCGCGGGCGCCAAGTCCATCCTGGACCTGGGCCTGACGCTGGAATACCTGGAGACGCACGGCGTGCCGGTGTTGTCGGTGGGCCAGGACAACTTCGCCGCGTTCTTCACGCCGGACTCAGGCCTGAAGGCCGACTTCCGCATGGACGATGCCGAAACGCAGGCCCGGTTCATCCGCGCCAAATGGGCGCTGGGTCTCGGCGGCGGCGTGGTCGTCAGCAACCCGGTGCCGGCGGCGCAGGCCATGCCGCGCGAGGAGATAGACGCGATCACCGCCCAGGCGCTGGCCGAGGCGGACCAGCAGGGCATCGTCGGCAAGGCCATCACGCCCTTCCTGCTGGCGCGCATCAAGGCGCTGACCGGCGGCCGCAGCCTGGCCACCAACATCGCGCTGGTCAAGCACAACGCGGTGGTGGGGGCGCGGCTCGCGCGCGCCCTGCAGCAGTAGGCGCAAAAAAAGCGCGATCCGGCGCGCCAGCAATCTGCGAGCAAAACAGGCTGATTAATCTGGGATGACCTTGCGGTCAACCCCCATTACTTTCGGCAGGCTTGCATGCGCGCGACCCCATTCCTGATCCTCTGCGGCCTCGTCGTGGCCGGCCTGGCCGGCCTGGCCGGCTGCGGGCGCAAGGACGATGCGCCGCCGGCCGCCGGTGCCGCGGCGACGCCGCCGCCGCAGAACGTCAGCGTCGTGCAGGTGCGGCAGGCCGACGTGCCCATCACGCTGGAGGCCAGCGGCACCGTCACCGCGCTGCAGAGCGTGGACCTGCGCGCGCAGACCACCAGCACGGTGGCGCAGGTGCTGGTCAAGGACGGGCAGATGGTGAAGAAGGGTGAGCTGCTGTTCCGCTTCGACGACCGCGCCGACCGCGCCGCGCTGGAGAAGGCGCGCGCCCAGGTGGCTCGCGACCGGGCCGCGCTGAGCGACCTCGAGCGCCAGCTGAACCGCGCCAGGGAGCTGAAGGCGCAGAACTTCGTCGCGCAGAGCGCCGTGGACGCGGCCCAGGCGGCCTTCGATGCCGGCCAGGCGCTGGTGCGCAGCGACGACGCGGCCGTGCAGGCGGCCCAGGTCACCACCGGCTACAACGAGCTGCGCGCGCCCATCAGCGGCCGCGCCGGCATCGTCAACGTCTTCCCCGGCACGCTGGTGCAGGCCAATGCCAGCGCGACGCCGCTGGTCAACATCGCGCAGCTGGACCCCATCGCCATCAGCTTCACGGTGCCCGAGACGCAACTGGGCGCGCTGCTGGCCGCCACGCGGGCCGGCGAGCTGGACGTGGAGGCCCTGCCACCGCCCGGGTCGCCGCGCGGTGCGACGACCATCCAGGGCCGTGTGACGGCGGTGGACAACCTGGTCGACGCCAGCACCGGCACCATCAAGGTCAAGGCCGAGTTCGGCAACCAGGCGCAGACCCTGTGGCCGGGTCAATACCTGCGCGTGCGCGTCACGCTGCGCACGCTGAAGGGCGTGACCGTGGTGCCGCAGGCGGCCCTCATCATGCGCGGCAACGAGCGCTCGGTGTACGTGGTGGGGCCGGACAACCAGGCCAGGCTGGTGACCGTGCAGCTGCGCCAGGCCGTGGGTGAGCAGGCCGTCGTCGAGGGCCTGGATGCGACCGCGCAGGTCGTCATGGATGGCAAGCAGAACCTGCGGCCGGGCACGCCGCTGCGCATCCAGGCGCCGGCTTCGGCCGCTGCCAAGCCGGCCTCGGGCCCCAGCAAATGAGGATCACCGAAGCCTTCATCCGGCGGCCGGTCATGACCGTGCTGCTGAACCTGTCGCTGGTCATCGCGGGCCTGGCGGCCTGGAGCCGCATCCCGGTCGCGGCGCTGCCGTCGTACAACACGCCCGTCATCAACGTGGGCGCGTCGCTGCCGGGGGCGTCGCCCGAGACCATGGCCTCGTCGGTCGCGCTGCCGCTGGAGAAGCAGTTCTCCACCATCGCCGGCCTGCAGACCATCTCGTCCACCAGCACGCTGGGCAGCACCTCGCTGACGCTGGAATTCGACCCCTCGCGCAACATCGACGACGCGGCCGTGGACGTGCAGGCGGCGCTGTTCCGCAGCTTGCGCGCGCTGCCGGCCGAGATGACCTCGCCACCCAACTACCGCAAGGTCAACCCGGCCGACGCGCCGGTGCTGCTGGTGGCGCTGACCTCGCCGTCCATCGCGCTGACCGAGCTGAACGACTACGCCGAAAACCTGTTGTCGCCGGGCCTGTCCACCATAGCCGGCGTGGCGCAGGTGTCCATCTACGGCCAGAAGCGCTATGCGGTGCGCATCAAGGTGCGCACCGAGCTGCTGAACCAGCGCAACCTCACGCTGGACGACCTGCAGAACGCCGTGCGCGCGGCCAATGCCAACACGCCGGTCGGCACGCTGGACGGCGCGCGCCAGACGCTGACCATCCAGGCCAACCGCCAGCTGCGCAACGCGGCCGAGTTCGGCGCCATCGTCGTGGCGTCGCGCAACGGCGCGCCGGTGCTGCTGCGCGACGTGGCCGACGTGGAGGACAGTGTCGAGACCGCCAAGACCTACTCGACCTACCAGGGCGAGCGCTCCATCGTGCTGGCCATCCAGCGCCAGCCCGATGCCAACACGGTGCAGGTGGTGGACAAGGTCAAGGCGCTGCTGCCGCGCTACGCGGAGCAGATGCCGGCGTCGGTCAAGATGTCCACGCTGAACGACCGCTCGGTGTCCATCCGCGAGTCGCTGCACGACGTGTACTTCACGCTGGCGCTGACCGTGGGCCTGGTGGTGCTGGTCATCTTCATCTTCCTGCGCCGCGCGGTCGCGACGCTGATCCCCACGGTCTCGCTGCCCATCTCGCTGATCGGCGCGCTCACACTCTTGTACGCGCTGGGCTACTCGCTGGACAACATCTCGCTGCTGGGCATCACGCTGGCCGTGGGCCTGGTGGTGGACGACGCCATCGTCATGCTGGAGAACATCGTCCGCCACGTCGAGGACGGCATGAAGCCCTTCGACGCCGCCGTGCGCGGCGCGCGCGAGATGGCCTTCACCATCATCTCCATCTCCATCTCGCTGGTGGCGGTGCTGATCCCCATCTTCTTCATGCCGGGCGTCATCGGCCTGCTGTTCCACGAGTTCGCCGTGGTGGTGGGCCTGTCCATCCTGGTGTCGGCGGTGGTGTCGCTGTCGCTGGTGCCCATGCTGTGCGCGCGGCTGCTGAAGGCCGACGAGCACCATGAGGACGGCCGGCTGGGCCGGCTGTTCGAGCGTGGCTTCACGGCCGTGCTGGGCTTCTACACCCGCACGCTGGACGTGGCGCTGCGCCACCGCACCTGGGTGCTGATGGTGGCGCTCGCCAGCTTCGGCCTGACGATCTGGCTGTGGGTGGTCATCCCCAAGGGCTTCTTCCCCGAGGAGGACATCGGGCAGCTGCGCGCCAGCACCGAGGCGCCCGAAGACACCTCCTTCGCCGCGATGACGCAGCTGCAGGACCGCGTCGCCGAGATCGTGCGCAACGATCCCAACGTGGCGGCGCTGAGTTCCTCGGTGGGCGGCGGTGGCGGCGGTGGCAGCAACACCGGCCGCATGTTCATCAACCTGAAGCCGCGCGGTGATCGTCTGGCCATGAAGCAGGTTGTCGAGGGCCTGCGCAAGAAGCTGCGTGCGGTGCCCGGCATCCAGGTCTATCTGAGCCCCGTGCAGAACCTGCAGCTGGGTGGTCGCCAGAGCAAGAGCCGCTACCAGTACACGCTGCAGTCGGTGTCGGCCGGCGAG
>CBFGPX010000279.1:0-5458 GCA_965650725.1 uncultured Comamonadaceae bacterium
GCCACGTCGACGACGCCATCGCCGACGGAACGCACGGCCGTGCCGGTCGGCGCGCCGTAGTCCACGCCATTGTGCTGGCGCCAGGTCTTGTGGATGGGATGGAAGCGCATCGCAAAGCCAGAGGTGATGCGCGAGAACTCCATCGGGCTGGCCAGGAAGGCGCGGCGCTTGCTCTGGCCGTCGAAGCCGTAGAAGCTGGCCTTGCCGGAGGCGCTGTCCTTGAAATAGACCGCCGAGTAGGTGCGGCCGTTGTTCGTGAACTCGCCGGCCAGCAGGCGGCCGGCGCCGCCGTCCCAGGTCACGGGCTCGCCGTCGGCGGTCAGCATTTCGTAGACGACGCTGAAACGGTCGCCCTTGCGCAATTCACGGTGGAAGTCGATGTCGCCCGAGAACATGTCGGCCATCTGCGAGGCGATGCTGTCGGGGATCTTGGCGTCGTCTGTGGCAGCGAACAGCGAGGAGCGGATGCTGCCGCTGCCCAGCGCGATCTGGGCTTGCAGCGGGGCGGTCTCGGTGCGGGCCGTGAAGCGGCTGCTGTCGCGCTCGATGCTCAGGCGCGTGAAGTGGCTGCCTTGTTGCTCTGCCTTCTCGGCCGGGAAGCGCACGACGATCTTCTGCACCTGGCCGGATGCGTCTGCCGTCACATGGACCATGCGGCCGGCGCGGCCCTGGAAGATGCGGCGGGCCAGCGGCTCGCTGCGCAGGAAGGCGGCGGCAGCGGGGTCGAAGGCGCCGGCACGGCGCAGCAGGCTGTCTGGCGTGTCGCTGGAGCGGGTGGCCTCGGAGCGGGTCAGGCCGATGCTGTGGCTGGCCAGCTGATCCAGTTGGGATTCGATGTCCACCGGGGCCAGCGTCTCGACGACAGTGCGCTTGGGCAGTTCGGCTGCGTCGGGTGCGATCGGGGCAATACCGAAGGCGGTCACGGCGAAGCAGCTCAGCGCGCCCACGACGGAGGCAGTCAGTGCGCGCGGATGCCTGGCGGCGAAGTTTTCCGCGCCTTTCAACGCGGTTTTGACTTGCTGTAGACGTCTCTCGACTGCGGTCACGCTCGGCTTCCCGGGGTTGTCGCTGGGGCAATCCCGGCCAGGCCGGTTCCACGCGAAAGGGCCGCAGCGGCGCAGCCCTTAAAATCCATCTCGGTTGTGTTGAAGCAACACCCCCGGTTCGAAGGGTGAATTCTAACGGCTTTGTCCTACCCGGCATGCCGGTTTACCCCGATGGATCAATAACTTAACAATTTCATTCGGCTTGTTGCCGAGTGGTGCCGTGCCATGTCCGACGCTGCGAAATTCCCCATCACCGATGCCGTTCTGGAGGCATTGGCCATCACGCGCCGTGGCGTGGATGAGTTGCTGCCCGAGGCGGAGTGGACCAAGAAGCTGGCCCGCTCGGCGGCCACCGGTGTGCCGCTGCGCATCAAGCTGGGGCTGGACCCGACGGCGCCCGACATCCATGTGGGCCATACGGTGGTGCTCAACAAGATGCGCCAGCTGCAGGACCTGGGGCATCAGGTCATCTTCCTGATCGGCGACTTCACGTCGCTGATCGGCGACCCGTCCGGCCGCAACGCGACGCGCCCGCCGCTGACCAAGGAGCAAATCCAGGCCAACGCCGAGACCTACTACGCCCAGGCCAGGCTGGTGCTGGACCCGGCGAAGACCGAGATCCGCTACAACTCCGAGTGGTGCGAGCCGCTGGGCGCCGTGGGCATGATCCAGCTGGCGGCCAAGTACACGGTGGCGCGCATGATGGAGCGCGACGATTTCACGAAGCGCTTCGCGGCCGGCACGCCCATCTCGGTGCATGAGTTCCTGTACCCGCTGATGCAGGGCTATGACTCGGTGGCGCTGAAGTCCGACCTGGAACTGGGCGGCACGGACCAGAAGTTCAATCTGCTGATGGGCCGCCACCTGCAGCAGGAGTACGGCCAGGAGCCGCAGTGCATCCTGACCATGCCGCTGCTGGAGGGCTTGGACGGCGTCGAGAAGATGTCCAAATCCAAGAACAACTACATCGGCATTACGGAAGCGCCGAACACGATGTTCGCCAAGATCCTGTCCATCAGCGACGTGCAGATGTGGAAGTGGTACGACCTGCTGTCGTTCAAGTCCATTGCCGAGATCGCGGCGCTGAAGGCCGAGGTCGAGGGGGGGCGCAACCCCAAGGACGCCAAGGTCGCGCTGGCCAAGGAGATCACGGCGCGCTTCCACAGCGCCGCGGCGGCGGATGCGGCGGAGCAGGACTTCATCAACCGCTCCAAGGGCGGCATCCCGGACGACATTCCCGAGTTACAGCTGAGCGGCGCGCCGCTGGGTATCGCGCAGGTGCTGAAGGCCGCGGGCCTGGTGGCCTCCACCAGCGAAGGCTTGCGGATGATCGAGCAGGGCGGCGTGCGCCGTTCGGGCGAGGTGCTGTCGGACAAGGGCCTCAAGCTCGATGCCGGCGAGCACGTGCTGCAGGTGGGCAAGCGCAAGTTCGCGCGGATCGTGCTGAGCTGAAACGACAAGGGGGGCCGCGGCCCCCCCCTTTTTTTGCTTCATGGCCTGACCGGCCGTGGATAGCTGCCCGGCTTCACGGTCGTCACCGGCTCCTCCGAAATCTTCTTCTTCAGGGCCGCAATCGCCGCGTCCAGCTGCGCGTCCTGCCCCAGGAACGTCGCACGCGGCAGGTTGTCGACATCGACGTCTGGTTTCACGCCCACGCCTTCGATGATGAAGCGGCCGTCCGTGCCCATCTGGCCGAACTCGGCGGCGCGCATGATGCCGTTGTCGATGAGCCGGTTGCCATCGGACAGCCACACGCCCGCGCCGGAGCTCTGCCGGCCGATGACAGGGCCCAGCTTCAGCCGCTTGAAGCCCTCGGCAAAGGTCTCGCCGTCGGAGTAGGTGTCCTCGTTCATCAGCACGACGGTGTGGCCGCGCCAGGCGTTCTGCATGTTGGAGTAAGGCGCGGCGCCGGCCGGCGAGCGCGGCTGCCAGAAGGCCCAGGCGCGGCGCAGCAGCTTCTCCAGGATCCAGCTGTCGATGTTGCCGCCATTGTTGTAGCGCACGTCGATGATGAGGCCGTCGCGGTCGCCGGCGGCGTAGAACTCGCGCACGAAGTCGGCGATGTCGTTGGCGCCCATCGCGCGCAGGTGCACGTAGCCGATGCGGCCCTGGCCTGCCTGCTCCACCGCGCGGGCGCGGCCGACGCGCCAGTCGTTGTAGCGCAGCTGGTTCTCGCGCAGCTGCGCCACCGGCGTGACGATGCGCTGCACCGCCTTGCCGCCGGCCTGCTTCACGTCCAACAGCACCTGCCGCCCCGCCTGGCCGCGCAGCAGCTCCAGCAGGTGCGGCGCCTCGGCCGTCGGGCGGCCGTTGACGGCCGTGATGACGTCGCCCGCCTTCAGCGAGAGGCCCGGCGCGGCCAGCGGTGGCGCCTCGGACGGCAGCTCGGCGTCGAACGTGTAGATGGCATCGATGCGCCAGCCGTCCGCCACCTTGGAGAAGCGTCCGCCCAGCCCGGCCAGGCCCGGCACCTCACCGGCGTCGCGCGTGTCGCCGGGACCAACCTGGCTGTGCAGCGCACCTAGCTCGGCCACCATCTGCGCCATCAGCTCGGCCAGCTCGAAGCGGTCGGTCACGCGGTCCACCAGCGGCTCGTACTTGGCCCGCACGGCGGTCCAGTCCACGCCGTGCATGTCCTTGTCGTAAAAGTGGTCGCGGTGCATGCGCCAGGCGTCGGCAAACATCTGCCGCCATTCGGCGCGTGGCTGCGTGGCGATCTGCCAGTCGCTCCAGCGCACCTGCATCTTGGCGAGGTCGGCCGGCAGCTTGGGCGCGGCCTCGACGATGAGCACCTCGGGCGCGCCCTGGCCCTGGTTGCGCACCAGCATCAGCTTCTTGCCGTCGGCGCTCAGCTCGTAGCCGCGCACGTCGCTGGCCAGCGTCTCGGGCGGCCCGCCCTGGTTGTCGATGGCGATGGACTTCAGCTGGGCCTTGCGGTCCAGGTCCTGGTCCAGGAACCACAGCCGCTTGCCGTCCGCGCGCAACGCGCGGTGGCTGCCGGCCGGCACCGGCAGCTCGTGCAGCCGCTCGGCCAGGCCTTCGAAGACGATGGCTGGCTTGCCCTTCTTCTCGTCCTTCTTGTCTTCGGGTTTCCTGTCGTCCTTCTTGTCGGCCCTGCGCTCTTCGGCACGCTGCTCGTCGTCCTTCTTGTCGGCGGGCGATTCCAGTTCGTCCTTGGGGGCGAACGGCGAGCGCAGGCCCGGCTGCAGCGCCAGTGCGTACAGCTTGGTGCGCAAGCCGAAGAACGGGCCGGTGTTGCGGTCGCCCCAGGGGCTGGGATTGCCGGTGACGGCAAAATTGCGCGCCGATGCGAAGTACAGCCACTGGCCGTCGGGACTGAAGGCGGCGCCGGCGACGTCGAAGCGGTCGCTGGTCAGCGTGTGCGTGCGGCCTTCGGCAATCTGGTGCAACTGCAGCTGGCTGCGGTCGCCATGGCGCAGCTGCACGGTCCAGGCCAGCACCCGGCCATCGGCGCTCCACCCCTGCAGCGTGGGCGCGTCGGCGTAGGTGCCGCGGGCGATCTCGCGGGTGGCCTGGGTCTTCAGGTCGGTCAGCCAGACATGGCCTTCCTTGTCGGTGTGGGCCAGCCAGCGGCCGTCGGGCGAGGGCGACAGGTCGCGGCGCTGTGTCGTGGCGCCGCGCGTGAGCTGCTCGGGCTTGCCGGTGCCGTTGGCCGCAAAACGCCAGATCTCGGTCTCGCCGCTGAAGTCGCAGGTGGCGAACACGCTCTTGCTGTCAGCGCTGAACTCGCCCTTGCGGCAGCGGCCGTCGGCCGGCTGCGGCAGCTCGGCACGGCGCAACTGCTGAACGCCCTGCGTGGCCAGGTGGCCGCGCGCGGCCAGCAGCACGCGCTCGCCGTTGGGCGCGAAGGATGTGTCGGTCAGGTAGTCCTGCGGCTTCTTGACCCAGCGCTCGCGGGTCTGGTCGAAATCGCCGCCCAGCGCGACGTTGAGCTTCTGCGGTGCGCCGGTCTGGGTGAGGTCGCTTGTGTAGAGGTCGGCCCCCAGCGCATAGACCACGCGGCTGCCATCGACGCCGGCATGGCGGATGTCCCAGCCCTTGTGCTGCGTGTGCTGGCGCAGGTCGCCGCCGCGGGCATCCACGCTCCAGAGGTTGACGGTGCCGTCGCGGTCCGACAGGAAGGCGACGCGGTCCTGGCCGCCCGCGCGGTAGGGCATGGGGCGCCTGTCGTTGTTGCCCTCGGCCAGCAGCGGCTTCGCCTCGGCATTGCCGCTCAGGTCGAGCGACCACAGCCGCGAGATGGCGCCGCCGCGGTATTGCCGCGCGTTGTCGCCGCGCAGGCCGCTGCGCGTGAAGTACAGCGTCTTGCCGTCGGCGCTCAGCGCGCCGTCGCTGGCCTGGCCCACGGGCAACTGGCGGCGCTGGCCGTTCTTCACGTCCAGCGCAAACAG
>CBFGPX010000280.1:0-5400 GCA_965650725.1 uncultured Comamonadaceae bacterium
GAGTTCTACAAGCAGATCAGCCACGACACCGAAGCGCCGCTGGCCTACACGCACAACCGGGTGGAAGGCCGCAGCGAGTACACGCAGCTGCTTTACATCCCGGCCAAGGCGCCGTTCGACCTGTGGAACCGCGACAAGCGCGGTGGCGTGAAGCTCTACGTGAAGCGCGTCTTCATCATGGACGACGCCGAGGCGCTGATGCCCGTCTACCTGCGCTTCGTCAAGGGCGTCATCGACTCGGCTGACCTGCCTCTGAACGTGAGCCGCGAGTTGCTGCAGGAAAGCCGCGACGTGCGCGCCATTCGCGAGGGCTCGACCAAGCGCGTGCTGGGCATGCTGGAGTCGCTGGCCAACAGCGAGGACGCCGCCGATAAGCAGAAGTACGCCGACTTCTGGAAGGACTTCGGTCAGGTGCTGAAGGAAGGCATCGGCGAAGACCACGCCAACCAGGAGCGCCTGGCCAAGCTGTTCCGCTTCGCGTCCACGCACGCCGACGAGAACGTCAGCCTGGCCGACTACGTGTCGCGCGCCAAGGAAGGCCAGGAGGCCATCTACTACATCACCGCCGACTCGCTGGCCGCCGCCAAGCACAGCCCGCAGCTGGAGATCTTCCGCAAGAAGGGTATCGAGGTGCTGCTGCTGGTGGACCGTGTCGACGAGTGGATGCTGAGCCACCTCTACGAGTTCGACGGCAAGCCGCTGCAGTCCGTCGCCAAGGGCGCCGTGGACCTGGGCAAGCTGCAGGACGAGGACGAGAAGAAGAAGGCCGAGGAAACCGCCGAAAGCCTCAAGCCGCTGCTGGACAAGCTCAAGGACGCGCTGAAGGACCGCGCCAAGGACGTGCGCGTGACGACCCGCCTGGTCGACTCGCCGGCCTGCATCGTCGTGGAGGAGGGCGATGTGTCAGGCCACCTGGCGCGCCTGCTGAAGCAGGCCGGCCAGACGGCGCCGGTGTCGCTGCCTACGCTGGAGATCAACGCGGAGCACGCGCTGGTCAAGAAGCTCGACGCAAGTTCGGCATCCCAGAGCCATTTCAACGACCTGGCCCAGGTGCTGTTCGACCAGGCCGTGCTGGCCGAGGGCGGCCACCTGGAAGACCCGGCGGCCTATGTAAAACGCGTCAACGCGCTGCTGCTGGGCTGAAAAGGCCGTCCAAAAAGGTGCACAACGCGCCGGGAAGCGGCAGTTGTGCGCTATTGCCGGGATTTGTGACAGTAATGCGACAAATCCCGGCGACCGGGGCTTCCGGCCGTGGCGGCGAGTGGATACCCTCCTAGGGTTTTCACCGAATTCTGACTAGATGGTCCAGCTTGAGTCCCGCGAGCCCGTCGCCGCCGTTCCGGCCGCCATGGTCACCCGCCGCCTGGTGCTGCGTCCGCCCAAGGACAGCGATCTGGATCTGCTGATGGCGCTGTACGCCGACCCGGCGGTCAGCCGCTTCTGCGCCGCGGCGACACCGCAAGGCCTGGCGGCAACCCGGGCCCAGTTGCAGGCGTGGCTGGCCCATTGGCAGACTTACGGATTCGGTCACTGGGCCATCGCCGAACGCGAGCAGCCGGACCGTCTGATCGGCTTCGGCGGGCTGATGCATCGCAGCGTGGCCGGCCACGCTGGGCTGTTCCTGTACTACCGCATCACGCCCCAGGCCTGGGGCCGCGGCCTGGCGTCCGAGATGGCGCAGTACGCGATGCAGCAGGCCTTCGAGCAGCGCCGGGAGCCCTCCGTGGCCGCCGCAGTGCTCCCCAGCAACGCCCCCACCCGCAAGACGCTGGAGGGCCTGGGCCTGCGCCTGAAGGGTGCGCTGGCCGATGGCCCGGGCAGTGCCGCAGCGCTGCTGTACGAAGTGACCGCAGACCGCTGGGCCAGCCTGCCGCACGGCGAGCCCGAGGCCATCGCCTTCGCGGCCTGATCAACCGGCAAAGCGCCGCAGCCCCGCCAGGTCCAGCACCCGCAGGCCGCCGTACTCGATGCGAATCAGGCCCGCATCACCCAGCCGGTGCAGCGCCTGGTTCACGCGCTGGCGCGACAGCCCCACCAGATAGCCCAGTTCCTGCTGCGTGATGCGCAGCCCCTTGCCCACGCCCGGGTACAGCAGCGGGTGGAACAGCGCGGCCAGGTTGCGCGCCACGCGCACGTCGGGCTCGTGGATGCGGTCGGTCTCGCGCGCGGCGATGAACTGCCCCAGCCGCTCGTTCAGCTGGTCCAGCACGAAGCGGTTGAACGCGATGCTGCCGTCCAGCAGCGCGTGAAAGCTGGCGATGGGCAGGCCCGCGACGATGCTGGGCCGCAGCGCCTGGATGTTGTAGCGGTAGGCCTCGCGCTTGAGCAGCGTGCCCTCTCCGAACCAGCCGCCGGGCGGGATGCCGGTGAAGGTCACGGCCTGGCCCGTCGAGTCGTCGTTGTTCATCTTCAGCAGGCCATCCACCACGCCGAACCAGAACGTGGCGGGCCGGCCGATGCGGCACAGCCGTTCGCCAGGGGCCGCGTCGGCCACCTCCAGCGCGGCGACGGCCAGCTCGCGCTGTGCGCCGTCCAGCAATTGCAGCCACGGAATGGCCTCCAGCTCCGCCGGGCTGGGGCGGCGGGCACGTTGACGCAGCGGCAAAGGCGCGAAGTCGGCCATCGTGTGCGGGAAAGTCTGGGCCGTGAAGACCCGTAAATTGTCGTCGTACCGACAGATGGGCGTCAAAGTCGTGGCCAGAATGGTCCGCACAGACGGAGGCTCCAGCCCCCGCGACGGAGACAAGCTTGGCGGATACCTTCCCACGGCTCCTGCTCGACCATGCTGCGAAACGGCCGCATGCGCCGGCGCTGCGCGAGAAGGCTTTCGGCCTGTGGCAGACGTTGAGCTGGGGTGAGCTGACCGCACTGGTGCAGGACCTGGCGCTGGGGTTTGCGGCCGCGGGGCTGCGCCGCGGCGAGCACCTGGTGGTCATCGGCGAGAACCGCCCGCGGCTGTACGCCAGCATGCTGGCAGCGCAGGCGCTGGGCGCCGTGCCGGTGCCGCTGTACCAGGACGCGGCGGCCACCGAGTTCGCCTTTCCGATCAACAACGCCGAGATCGCCTTCGCCGTCGTGGAGGACCAGGAACAGGTCGACAAGCTGCTGGAGCTGCGCGAACCCTGCCCGCTGCTGAAGCACATCTGGTTCGATGACCCGCGCGGCCTGCGCCACTACGACGAACCGGGCCTGGCCTCGTTGGATGCGCTCACGGAGCAGGGCCGCGCCGAGCGTGCTCAACGACCGGATTTCTTCGCCGCCCAGGTGGCCGCGGGCAGCGCCGGTGACGTCGCCGCGCTGTTCTTCACGTCGGGCACGACCGGCAATCCCAAGGGCGTCATCCACACGCATGCGACGCTGATCGACCGCGCCCGCGCGGGCCAGCGCTTCGACAAGCTGACGCCCCACGAGGAAGTGCTGGCCTACCTGCCGCCGGCCTGGATAGGCCAGAACATCTTCAGCTTCGCGCAATGGCTGGCGGTGGGCTATGTCGTCAACTGCCCGGAGTCGGCCAGCACGGTCAGCATCGACCTGAAGGAGATCGGCCCCACCTACTACTTCGCCCCGCCGCGCGTGTTCGAGGGCCTGCTGACCACGGTGATGATCCGCATGGAAGACGCCGCCGCGCCCAAGCGCTGGCTGTTCGACCGCTGCATGGCGCTGGCCCGCCGTGTCGGCACGCGGCTGATGGACGGCGAGCCCGTGGGCCTGCTGGACCGCCTCGCCTATGCGTTGGGCGATGTGCTGATCTACGGCCCGCTTCGCAACACGCTGGGCTTCTCGCGCGTGCGGGTGGCCTACACGGCGGGCGAGGCCATCGGGCCGGACCTCTTCACCTTCTACCGCTCGATCGGCATCAACCTGAAGCAGCTGTACGGCTCCACCGAGACCGCGGTCTTCGTCTGCCTGCAGCCCGACAACGAAGCCAAGGCCGACACCGTTGGCGTGCCGGTCGAGGGCGTGCAGATCCGCCTCGCCGACTCGGGCGAGATCCTGGTGAAGTCGCCCGGCCTGCTGAAGGAGTACTACAAGAACCCCGCCGCCACCGCCGAGGTGCTGACGCCGGACGGCTGGTACCACACCGGCGACGCCGGCTTCCTCGATGCCGGCGGCCACCTGAAGATCATCGACCGCGCGAAGGACGTCGGCCGCATCGCCGGCGGCCCCAACGACGGCGCGATGTTCGCGCCCAAGTACGTCGAGAACAAGCTGAAGTTCTTCCCGCACATCAAGGAGGCCGTGGCATTTGGCGATGGCCGTGAGAAGGTCTGCGCTTTCATCAACATCGATTTCGAAGCGGTGGGCAATTGGGCCGAAAAGCGCAACCTGCCCTATGCCGGCTACACCGACCTGGCGCAGAAGCCGCAGGTGTACGAACTGATCCGCGAGTGCGTCGAGAAGGTCAACGCCGATCTCGCCGCGGACGAGAAGCTGGCCGGCAGCCAGATCGCGCGCTTCCTGATCCTGCACAAGGAGCTCGATGCCGACGACGGCGAGCTGACCCGCACGCGCAAGGTGCGCCGCGGCTACATCGGCGACAAGTACCAGGTGCTGGTCGATGCGTTGTACGCGGGCAAGTCATCCCAATACATCGAGACGCAGGTGAAGTTCGAGGATGGCCGCACCGGCATGGTGTCGGCCGACCTTCGCATCGCTGATGCGAAGACCTTCCCCGCGATGAGGAGTGCCGCATGACTGCTGCTGCCGCCACCACCATGCGGGCCGCGATGATGCCCGCGGCTGCCGAGCACGAGACGACCCGGGAGACACCGGCCGCCGCACGCCGCGTCGGCGACGTGATCCTGAACGTGCAGAACATCTCGCTCGCCTTCGGCGGCGTGAAGGCGCTGACCGACATCAGCTTCGACGTGCGCGAGCACGAGGTGCGCGCCATCATCGGCCCCAACGGCGCGGGCAAGAGCTCCATGCTCAACTGCATCAACGGCGTGTACACCCCGTCCGAAGGTTCGATCACCTTCCGCGGCAAGACCTTCGACCACATGAACTCGCGCCAGGTCGCCGAGATGGGCGTGGCGCGCACCTTCCAGAACCTGGCGCTGTTCAAGGGCATGAGCGTGCTGGACAACATCATGACCGGCCGCAACCTGCGCATGAAGCGCGGCCTGTTCTGGCAGGCGCTGCACCTGGGCCCGGCGCGGCGCGAGGAAAGCGAGCAGCGGGCGGTTGTGGAGCGCATCATCGATTTCCTGGAGATCCAGGCGCACCGCAAGACGCCGGTGGGCCGCCTGCCTTACGGCTTGCAAAAGCGCGTGGACCTGGGCCGCGCGCTGGCGATGGAGCCCAGCTTGCTGCTGCTGGACGAACCCATGGCTGGGATGAACGTGGAGGAGAAGCAGGACATGTGCCGCTTCATCCTGGACGTCAACGACGAGTTCGGCA
>CBFGPX010000281.1:0-5397 GCA_965650725.1 uncultured Comamonadaceae bacterium
GTAGGCGAGCAAAAAGGCCAGCGTGACAAACACGCCGAAGTGGAATTCCAGCATGCCGCGCGCCAGCTGGATGTGCAGCGCCACCATGGCCATGCTGGCCAGCGCCATGGTGTGGGCCGACAGCGCCGTGCCGCCCGCCGCGCGATGCACGGCCAGCGCCAGCGCGATCACCACGCCGCCCACGCCGAACGCCAGGCCCAGCCCGCCGAAGTAGCTGCCCAGCGCCAGCGCGACCACCAGGTGCAGGCCCAGCGTGGCGAGCAGCAGCCGGTCGGACTCGCGCCAGGCCGCCTCACGGGCGCTCGCGCGTTGCGAGCCGGCCGTCAACGCCGCCGGGCCATAGGTCGAGGTCAGGGCCATGGTCGTCTCCTCGTGGTCGTTTGGGCACCATGCTAGCCCCGACCACGCGCGAGCGGCTCAACCGAACTTGACCGCGTAGATCGGCGGCAGGCGGGCCGGCAGGGCCTGCCAGCTGTCGCCGGCGTCGCCGCTGGCCCACAGCCCGCCGGTCGTCGAACCCATCAGCAACTGCTCGCCGCTGTCGTCCACGGCCAGGCCGTGGCGGTAGATCAGGTCGTAGCAGTGCTGCTGCGCCAGGCCGGCGCGCAGCACCTCGAAGCTCTGGCCGCCGTCGCGGGTGCGCGTCACGCACAGGGCCGCATCGACGGGAATGCGGCGCTCGTCCTTGACGGCCGGTGCGAACCAGGCCGTGTCGCCGTCGCGCGGATGCGCGGCGACGGCAAAGCCGAAGCTGGACGGCTGGGCCTGCAGCTCGACCCAGCTGGCGCCGTTGTCGCTGCTGCGGAAGATGCCGCAGTGGTGCTGACACCAGAGCACCTCAGGCTGGTCGCGGCAGCGGGCGATGAGGTGGGGGTCCTGCGAGTTCTCGTCGCCGGCCAGTTCGGGCGGCATGAAGTCGGCGCGCATGCCCTTGGCGCGCAGGTCCCAGGTCTTGCCGCCGTCGGTCGTGCGCCACGCGCCGCCGCAGGAGACGCCGATCAGCAGCTCCTGCGGCTGCGCCGGGTGCGGGCAGATGGAGTGCAACGCCGGGTTGGGATTGCCGCCGCCCATCCACTGCTCGCGCCGCGGGTCACGCCACAGCGTCTCGTCCAGCTGCCAGGATTCGCCCCGGTCACGGCTGACGAACAGCCCGCCCGGCACGCTGCCGCACCAGATGGCGTCGCCCGCGCGCTCCAGCGCGAACACCTGCTCCAGCTTCCAGGCCGGCCCCTCGGCGCCCTCGGGCTGTGGCGGGAAGCTGGGCGCAGCCACCTCGCGCCAGGTCTGACCGGCATCGTCGCTGGCCTGCAGCTTGGCGCCGAAATGGCCCAGGTTGAGGCCGGCCAGCATGTGGCCCGACGCATCGGGCGGCAGCAGCATGGTGACCGGGTCGGCCACGAAGCTGAGGCGCTCGACCTGCCAGGCGCCGCCGCGGCGGCGCAGTTCGAACAGGCCCTTGCGGGTCGCGGCCCAGGCGCGATCAGTCGTCATCTCATCCTCCAGACAAAGCTTGAAGCACATGGACCCGGCTGTCAGGCCCGAGCGGGTCGGTCAGGCCGCGCAGGTCGCGAGCGCGCCGGCCGTCGATGAAGACGACCACGTTGGGCCGCAGATGGCCCTGGTCGTCGAGGATGTAGCCGCGCAGCCGCGGGTTGATCGCGAAGGCGACTTCCAGGCCCTGACCGAGCACGGTGGCCGGCGTGTCGACCACCGGTGTGTCGACGAAGCGGCGCAGCTGCGGGGTGAATTCGATGAGGGCCATGTCAGCACGACGAACGGGGCGGGCCCGATTCGACGGCCAGACCTGGGCGATTTCACCAGGGGTTACCCGGACAGGCACGGGCACGCTGCCCCACCTGGCGCGGCGGTCCGGCACTTCCCAGCGCCTGCCGACCGCCTTGCTACGGGCCGTCAGCGACGGCGCCGCGTGCAGGCCAGCGCCAGCACTGCTGCAAGCACCAGCCCCGCAGGTTCGGGCAGGCGGCCCACCGGCGGGATCTCGACCACCCCGGCATTGGCGAAGGTCACGTGCTCCCATTGCCCAAAGCCGGAGCGCACGTCGGTCAGATCCAGGCCGAACTGCTCAACCGCCAGCGCCGAGCCGGTCCAGGTCATGCGGAACAGGCCCGAGCCACCGCCCACCGGGAATTCCTGCGTCAACAGAATGTCGCCCTCCATGCCGGCGAACTGAGCGGCATCCGCCCCCAGCAACTGTCCGGTGCCGTAGTTGACGCCGAAGAAGTTGCCGCCGTCGATGAAGTCGATGTCCTCGATGGCCACGCCCAGCGAATGGGTGGTGTGGCTGTAGCCCCCCGACGCACTCGGACACCAGGCATGCATCAGGCCTTGGCCCTCGGCACCCGCGATGATGCAGCCCGCGATGGCCCCCCAGCGACCCACGTCATTGGGCACGGTGGCCAGCCCCTCCAGGTGCACGCCCACATCGGCAATCATCGTGGCCGTACCGGCCGCGTTGACCCGCCAGACCTCACCGGCCGTGGTCGCCGCGATCAGGTCCCCACCGTAGACGCCCGTGCGATCCACATACAGCGAGCCGCGGAACACGCCATGGCCGCTACCCGGCAGCGTGACCCACGGATTGACGGTCGTGCCGCCACCCGGATCGACCTTGACGATCTGCCCGTCGGCGCCGTTGCCGGTAAAGGTGGTGCCGACCGCAAAACCGGTGGCATAGCCAGAGCGCACCGTCGCGATCTTCAGTTCGTCCGTCGCACCGGACAGCGCCGAGTAGATCGAATGTGCCCCACTGGCCGACACCCTCTCCAGGTTGGACGGCAGGCCGCTGGGATAGTGAGACGACAGGATCAGTTCGTTGGTCGGCTCGTAGTAGTCGATGCCGACCGGGTTGGAGAAGGCGGTGCTGATGGTCTTGAGCTTGATGACCGGAGCCGCATGGCCCACCGCCACCAGACCGAACAAAGCAACCAGCGCGCTGGCGCAAAGCAGAGAACGTTGGAGCGTTTTCATGTCGGAACCTCCTGCATGCTTGAACTTCAGGACAGGAAACCGTTGCCAAGGTCATCAAGCAACAAATAAGCCAGATCAACACAAATTCGCCATAAATACTTTTACATCAGTCATTTATGACAAATCTTGAAAAGGCCGTGGCGTTAGCTGCGGCCGGGCGCTGTCAAACCCATCGACAGCCTTGACCCCAGTCCTCGCATGCCCGTCCGATGCCGGCGCCCGCCGGCGCTGACGGGCGGGGAACAATGGCGCGCCCGCCTCACCGAAAGCCGCGCTTGAATCCAGGCATCCTCTACGCCCTTGGCGCCTACCTGAGCTGGGGGCTGTTCCCGCTCTACTTCCGCCAGATCGCCGCCATCCCGTCGCTGCAGATCGTGGCCCACCGCACGCTGTGGTCGCTGGTGTTCGTGGCCGTCGTGCTGCTGGCGACCGGGCACCTGAAATGGCTGAGCGAGGTCAGCGCGGCCACGTGGCGGCGCTTCGGTCTGTCGGCCGCGCTGATCGCGGTGAACTGGTTGACCTATGTCTGGGCCGTGGGGAACGGCCACGTCATCGACGCCAGCCTGGGCTACTTCATCAACCCGCTGGTCAACGTGGCGCTGGGCTTTGCCGTGCTGCACGAGCGGCCGCGGCCGGTGCAGTGGGTCGCGGTCGGGCTGGCCGCGTTCGGCGTGATCTGGCTGACCGTGGCGGGCGGCCGCCTGCCCTGGGTGGCGCTGGTGCTGGCGGTCAGCTTCGGGCTGTACGGGCTGATGCGCAAGACCGCGTCGCTGGGCGCGCTGGAGGGGCTGGCGCTGGAGACGCTGATCCTCGCGCCGCTGGCGCTGGCAGGCTTTGCGTACTGGGGCCTGGACGGGCAAATGGCCGGCCAGACGGCCGTGGACTGGGCATGGCTGATCGGCACCGGCCCGGTCACCGCCGGCGCGCTGCTGCTGTTCGCGGCCGGCGCGCGGCGCATCCCGCTGGCCACGCTGGGCATCGTGCAGTACGCGTCGCCGTCGCTGCAGTTCCTGCTCGGCGTGTTTCTGTTCAGAGAGCCCATGGACGCGACCCGGCTGGTCGCGTTCGGGTTCATCTGGGCGGCGCTGGCGCTGTACTCGCTGGATGGTCTGCGGCTGGCGTGGCGGCGTCCTGGCGGAGATACCAAGCCCGCGTGACGGCGTTCAGGCGGCGGCGATCCAGCTGCCACAGGCCCAGCGGGCCGCGCACGATGTCCAGCTCATGGACGGACCCGGGCTCGAACTGGGCCCAGTACTCGCTCACATCGCGCAGCCGGACGTCCGGCGGACCGGCCTGCACCGGCTGCAGCAGTGCGCCGGCGGCCAATCGATACGGCGTGGCAACCGCCGCGCCCGCCAGCCACTGATCCAGGCGCAGCGCCGCGCGCGGCACGGCCGCCGCCAACAGCACGGTCAGCAGCGTGACCAGCGCCATCGACTCGCGGCCGGGCACCTGGCGGCGCGACAGGTACAGGTAGAGCAGCGGCCACAACGGAACCGCCAGCAGGCCCAGCAGCATGACGTGGTGCGCGCGCAGCACCTGGTGCTCGCTGAGGCCATGGTCGGCCAGCACCGCCAGCAGCAGCACGATGAACACGACGACGACCAGGCGGGACGCCGCGTTCTTCTCCAGCGCGAAATCACCGCGCGCCGAGGGCGCCAGCGGCTGGCGGGGCAGCAGTGCGCGCAGCAGGTCCGCCGTGGCTTCGCGCGAGGCCACGGCATTCATGCCCGTGTCGGCGCTGACCATGATGGTCTGATCTCCCACGCCCAGCGCCAGCCAATGCAGGTTGCCGGCGCGCAGGCCCACATTGCCGTCCCAACGCACGGATTCAGGCGACTTGGGCAACAGCCATTCAACCCGGCCCCCGTCGCGCTGGACGGCCACCAGCCGCAGTTGCTCGCCCAGGTCGATCAGCAGCCCCTTGGCCTCGAAGCTCAGCATGCGCAGCCGGCGGGCAAAGAACGGCTGGCGGGCCACGTTGACGCGGAACCAGCGCTGTTGCGGCGCCAGGCCCGGCAGCAGCTCATCCAGCAGCGCGTCCTGCTGCCGCTTCGTGCGGCGCTGGTGGTACAGCAGCCCACCCAGCAATAGCAGCAGCGCGCACAGCAGCCCCCCCTGCACTACCAGCAACGCCAGTTTCAAGACCGCCTCCTTTGACGCCGCTTGCCGGGCGCTGGGGAGGCAGTGTAGGAGGCTGCGGTGTTAGCTTTCGCTCAACTGCGCATCAGGTGGTCGAAGGCGCCCAGCGCCGCCTTCGCGCCATCGCCGGCCGCAATGATGATCTGCTTGAAGGGCACGGTGGTCACGTCGCCGGCCGCGAACACGCCGGGCACCGAGGTGGCGCCCTTGGCGTCCACGATGATCTCGCCGTGCTTCGACAGCTCCAGCGTGCCCTTGAGCCACTCG
>CBFGPX010000282.1:0-5363 GCA_965650725.1 uncultured Comamonadaceae bacterium
CCGCTGCTGCTGATGGCGATGAACAGCCTGAAGGGCGGCGCCGAGATCCAGCTCGGCAGCTTCCTGGCCCTGCCGCAGGAACCGCAGCTCGCTGCCTGGCGGCGCGCCTGGGCCCTGCTCTCGGGCAGCTTCGGCGCCAGCCTGATGCTGGCGGTGCCGACCGTGCTGCTCTCGGCCTTCATCGCCGCGATCAATGGCTTCATCCTCTGCAAGATCCGCTTCCGCGGCGACGGCCTGGTCGGGCTCTTGCTGCTGCTCGCCTTCTTCCTGCCGATCAAGGTCTATCTGCTGCCGCTGGCGATCAGCATGGCGCAGCTGGGCCTGGCCCGCTCGCTGCCGCTCCTGATCGCCATCCATGTGATCTACAGCCTGCCGCTGGCACTGTTCTTCCGCAACCACTTCCTCGCCTTCCCCGACGCGCTGCTGCAGGCCGCCCGACTGGACGGCGCCGGCTTCTGGCCGCTGCTGCGCCGCGTCGTGCTGCCGCTGTCCAAGCCGATCTTCGTCGTCGTGCTGATCCTGCAGTTCACGACGATCTGGAACGAGTACCTGTTCGCCCTGGTGTTCGGCCCCGACGGCGCACGGCCCATCACGGCGGCGCTGGCGCAGCTGAGCGCGCAGACCGAGACCGGCGCGCGCGCCTATCCGCTGGAGATGGCCGCGGCGCTGCTGGCGGCGGCGCCCACGCTGGTGGTCTATTTGCTGGCGGGGCGGCACTTCACGCGGGGGCTGGTGGCAGGTGCCGTGAAGGGATGACGATGGTTGAGAAAGCAAGCGGCTTGAAGATTCACGGCGTCACGCGCCGCGTGGGCGCACACACCATCCTGGACGACGTGACGCTGGAGCTGGACGCCGGCGAGATGCTGATCCTGGTGGGCCCGTCGGGCTGCGGCAAGTCGTCGCTGCTGGGCGTCATTGCCGGGCTACAGCCTCACGAGGCCGGCGAGATCCTGCTGGACGGCCGGCGCATCGAGCATTTGAGCCCGCGCGAGCGCGACATCGCGATGGTGTTCCAGAACTACGCGCTGTACCCGCACATGAGCGTGGCCGAGAACATCGGCTTCGGCCTGGAGATGCAGGGCTGGCCGCGCGCGAAGCGCGACGAGCGCGTGCAGGAGGTGGCGCGCATGCTGCAGCTGCAGACGCTGCTGGGCCGCAAGCCAGCGCAGCTGTCCGGCGGCCAGCGCCAGCGCGTGGCGATGGGCCGGGCGCTGGCGCGCCAGCCGCGGCTGTTCCTGTTCGACGAGCCGTTGTCCAACCTCGACGCACAGCTGCGCGCCGAGATGCGCGGCGAGATCAAGCTGCTGCACCAGCGCCTGGGCCGCAGCGCCGTCTACGTGACGCATGACCAGACCGAGGCGATGACGCTGGGCCAGCGCATCGCCGTGCTGAAGGCGGGCCGGCTGCAGCAGCTGGGTACGCCGCAGCAGGTCTACCAGCGCCCGGCCAATTTGTTCGTCGCGCAGTTCCTGTCCAGCCCGGCGATGAACCTGCTGCCGGCGCGGCTGGAGCCCGAGGGCGAGCTGACGCTGCTGACCCGCGGCGTTGCGCCACTGAGCTGGCGCGTGCCGTTCTCGCTGCTGCCACCACGCCCGCGCCTGCTGGGCCGGCCGCTGCTGCTGGGCTGGCGGGCCGAGTCGCTGCGGGCGGGCCAAGGCAGCGACACCTGCCTGCAGCTGCGCGCGCCGGTGCTGCTGGTGGAGCCCACCGGCGTGGACAGCCTGGTGCAGCTGCAGCTGGGCGAGCACCGCCTGCACTGGCGCTGTGCCGGCTGGCCGGACCTGCGCGCCGGCGATGCGCTGGACCTGTGCCTGCCGGCCGAGGGGCTGCTGGTGTTCGACGAGGAGACCGGGGAGCGCTTGTAGGGGTCCTTAGACTTGCGCCCCTGATGAAATGCCTGCTTGCCTCCCTGACGCTCGCCCCGCTGTTCGCGCTGGCCCAGCTGCCCACGCTGACGCTGGAGCAGCTGCCCCGCCCCACCATGCCGCCCGGCGAGCGCGGGCCGGTGGTGCCGGCGCAGGTGGAGCGCTGGCGCCAGGAGGCCAAGGCGCTGGAGCACGGCGACGGCGTGCCGCGCAACGAGGTGGCCGCCGCCAAGCTCTATTGCCGCGCGGCCCGCTATGGCGACGCCGAGGCGCAGTACAGCCTGGGCTGGATGCTGACCAATGCGCGCGGCATCCAGCGCAACGACGCCGAGGCGGCCCACATGTTCGCGGCCGCGGCCGAGCAGGGCATGGTGCAGGCGCAGAACATCCTGGACCGCATGGGCGGCACGCCGCTGGGCGACCCGCCGCCCTGCCTGCGTCCGCCCGAGACCGACCCCGAGCCCGTGGTGGCGCCCAGGCCGGCGCCACGCGGCACCAAGCCTGTCTCGCTGTGGGCCAGCCTGCCGCTGCCGCAACACGCGCCGCCGGCGCTGGTGAACTACGTCAAGCTGATGGCACCCGAGTACCAGCTGTCGCCCGCGCTGGTGCTGGCCGTCATGGCGGCCGAGTCCAACTTCGACCCCGCCGCCGAGTCGCCCAAGAAGGCCATGGGTCTGATGCAGCTCATCCCCGACACGGCCGCGCGCTTCGGCGTCACGCGCCTGACCGACCCGGCGCAGAACATCCGTGGCGGCATGGCCTATCTGCGCTGGCTGCTGGCCTATTTCGAGGGCGACGTGATGCTGGCGCTGGCCGGCTACAACGCCGGCGAGGGCGCGGTGGACCGGTATCTCGGCGTGCCGCCCTATGCCGAGACGCGGCTGTACGTGCGCAAGATCATGGCGTCCGTGGGCGGCCAGCGGCTGCATCCCTTCGACGCCAGCATCACCACCCCGTCGCCCATGGTGCAGCGCGTGAAGGCACAGATGCAGGCCATTCAGGCGCGTTGACTTTCGACATGCCCGGTGGCGCTGCCCAGAATGCCGCCACCATGCGCACCGTCCTCACGCTGATCTGCCTTGCCGCGGCCCAGGCCGCGGCTGCCCAACCCACGCCCGAGCGCCATGCGCAGGCGCTGCTGGATGCGATGCGCGAGGCCGCCGCCGTGCCCGGCATGGCCGCCGCCGTCTGGCAGGACGGCCGGCTGCGCTGGCAGGGCGGCAGCGGCTGGCGCGACGTGGAGAAGCAGTTGCCGGTGCAGGCCGACACGCGCTTCCGGCTGGCCAGCGTGTCCAAGCTGTTCGCCGCGACGGCTGCCGCGCAGCTGAAGGCGCAGGGCAGGCTGGACCCCGACAAGCCCGTGGGACCGCTGCTGCCCGAGCTGGATGCGCCACAGGCCGCGCTCACGCCGCGCCAGCTGGCCACCCATCTGAGCGGCATGCCGCACTACGGGTGGCGGGACTTTTCGCGCGGCGGCACGCACTACGCGACTGCGCGTGAATCGCTGGTGCATCTGAAGGGGCGCGAGCTGCAGTCGGCGCCGGGCAGCCGCTACGCCTACTCGTCCTGGGGCTACACGCTGCTGGGCGCGGCGGTGGAGGCGGCCGGCGGCCAGCCCTACCTGGAACTGCTGCGCAGCCGGGTCGCGCCGGGGCTGACCATCGGGCCGGACGAGACCGGCGCGTCGCCCACGATGTCCATCGCCTACGAATACGCCAAGGGCAGCGTGCAGCCGACCCCGGCGCACGACTTCAGCTACAGCTGGGGTGGTGCAGGCCTGGCTGCCAGTGCGCCCGCGCTGGCCGAATGGGGTGGCCGCGTGCTTCAGGGCCGCGTGGTGGACGCCGCCACGCGCGACTGGATGTGGCGGCCGGTGCTGGACGGCGCCGGCCAGCCGGTGGGCGAGCGCAGTTTCAAGATGGGCTTCGGCTGGCGGCTGGGCACCGATGCTCAAGGCCAGCCCACCGCCCACCATGCCGGCAGCACGCTGGGGGCGCGCAGCGTGCTGCTGCTGTGGCCCGAGGGCGCGGACCGTGGCACCAGCGTCAGCCTGCTGTCCAACGTGATGTGGACCTCCTCCATCGAGCGCAGCGCCGAGCTGCTGAGTGCGCCGTTCCGCGCGCCGCTGCCGGGGCTGTCCGAGCTGGCCTGCCCGGTCAACGCCGTGCGCTTCGACGGCGAACTGGAGGGCGTCGCGCTGCAGGGCCGCGCCGCCTTCCGCCGCGATGCCGACGGGCTGTGCCGCGGCGAGCTGAGCCTGCCGGCGGCGCTGGCCAAGCTGGTCAACCCCGGGCCGCAGCCGGACCGGGACAAGCTGGTCGTCATCGGCCTGCAAGGCGGCATTGCGCGTGCAGCGCTGGTCTCGCCGCTGGGGCTGGCGGATTGGCAGGTGCAGGCCGACGGCAGCTTCCGCGTCGAGAACCTGGCCGGGCGGCGGCTGACGGTCAGGCTGCTGCAGTAGCCCGCAGCCCGCTGCGGGTGTCACATGCTGCGCCGGTACTGCCCGCCCACCTCGAACAGCGCGCCGGTGATCTGGCCCAGCGAGCACACGCGCACCGCGTCCATCAGCACCTCGAACACGTTGCGGTTCTCGATGACGGCCTGCTGCAGGCGCGCCAGCATGGCCGGCGCCTGCGCCGCGTGGCGGGCGTGGAAGTCGGCCAGCCTTGTGAGCTGGCTCTGCTTCTCCTCCTCGGTCGAGCGTGCCAGCTCGATGTGCTCCGGCACCGGGTCGCCCTTGGGGTTGCGGAAGGTGTTGACGCCGATGATGGGGTACTCGCCGGTGTGCTTGAGCATCTCGTAGTGCAGCGATTCCTCCTGGATGCGGCCGCGCTGGTAGCCGGTCTCCATCGCGCCCAGCACGCCGCCGCGTTCGCTGATGCGCTCGAACTCGGCCAGCACCGCCTCTTCCACCAGCTCGGTCAGCTCGTCGATGATGAAGGCGCCCTGGTTCGGGTTCTCGTTCTTCGCCAGGCCCCACTCGCGGTTGATGATGAGCTGGATCGCCATCGCGCGGCGCACGCTCTCCTCGGTCGGGGTGGTGATGGCCTCGTCGTAGGCGTTGGTGTGCAGCGAGTTGCAGTTGTCGTAGATCGCGATCAGCGCCTGCAGCGTGGTGCGGATGTCGTTGAACGCGATCTCCTGCGCATGCAGCGAGCGGCCCGAGGTCTGGATGTGGTACTTCAGCTTCTGGCTGCGCTCGTTGGCGCCGTACTTGTCGCGCATCGCCACCGCCCAGATGCGGCGCGCGACGCGGCCCAGCACGGTGTACTCCGGGTCCATGCCGTTGCTGAAGAAGAAGCTCAGGTTGGGCGCGAAGTCGTCGATGTGCATGCCGCGCGCGAGATACGCCTCCACGAATGTGAAGCCGTTGGACAGCGTCAGCGCGAGCTGTGAAATCGGGTTCGCGCCGGCCTCAGCGATGTGATAACCCGAGATCGACACCGAGTAGAAGTTGCGCACGTTGTGGTGCACGAAGTACTCGGCGATGTCGCCCAT
>CBFGPX010000283.1:0-5347 GCA_965650725.1 uncultured Comamonadaceae bacterium
TCATGCAGTTCCAGAAGAAGGTGTGGTTCCAGATCTGCGCGGCGTTGTTGTAGATGCCGCCGCTGGAGGTCTTGACGATCTCTTCAAGCGTCTTGCTCTCGAACTCGGTGCCCTTCTGCAGATTGTTCAGGTTCACCACGTAGGCGTTGTGATGCTTGCCATGGTGGAACTCCAGCGTTTCCTTGCTGTAGTGCGGGGCCAGCGAGTCGATTGCGTAGGGCAGCGGGGGCAGCGTGTGTTCCATCGTGGAGTCCTCAGTGTTGGGGGAAGGGGAAACCGAAAGATTGTAGGGAGAGGGGATCACCCTTTTGGCGAAGGCACTACCCCGAGAACGCGCAAGTCGGCGCTGCCATCGGCCAGCACGGCGCGCACCTCGTGACCGGGCAGCAGCGTGTGCACCGACGTGATCGCGCCGCCCTGCCCGTCATCCAGCCAGGCATAGCCGCGCGCCTGCACGTGCTGCGGGTCCAGCGCCTGCAACCGGGCCTGCAGGGCGTCCAGGCGAGCGGTCTGGCGCCGCAGCGTGTCGGCCAGCGCGCGCCCAGGGCGTGGGGCGAGATGGTCCAGCCGCTGGCGCTGCAGTTCGACGCGCCGCCCTGGTGCCGCCGCGGCGCGCTGGGCCAGCAGGTCCAGCAGGCGGCGCTGGCGGGCCAGCGCGTCGCTGGGCCGGGCCAGACGCAGCGCGAGGCGGTCCAGGCGCTGGGCGGTGGTCTGCAGCCGGTGGTCCAGGCATCTCAGCAGCGCTCGCTCCAGGCTGGCAAGCTGCTGCAGCAGGGCCTCGCGCGACGGCGCAGCCAGCTCGGCGGCCGCCGTCGGCGTGGGAGCACGCAGGTCGGCGGCCAGGTCGCTGAGCGTCACATCGGTCTCATGGCCCACGCCGCAGACGATGGGCAGGCCCGACATCGCCACGGCGCGCACCACGCGTTCGTCGTTGAAGGCCCACAAATCCTCCAGCGAGCCACCGCCGCGCACCAGCAGCAGCACGTCCACCTCGGCGCGCTCGTTGGCCAGCCGCAGCGCGTCGACCAAGGCAGGGGGTGCCTCGGCGCCCTGCACCAGGCTGGGATAGACGACCACCTGCACCTGCGGCGCGCGCCGCGCCAGCGCGGTCAGCACGTCGTGCAGCGCTGCAGCGGCGGTGGACGTGATGACACCGATGCGGCGCGGATGGGCCGGCAGCGGCCGCTTGGCGTCGGCATCGAACAGGCCCTCGGCCGCCAGCCGTGCGCGCAGCTTCAGGAACTGCTCGTACAGCGTGCCGGCGCCGGCCCGGCGCATGGCTTCCACGACGAACTGCAGCTCGCCGCGCGGCTCGTAGACGGCCACGCGCCCACGCAGCTCGACCAGCGCCCCCTCGGCCGGCGAGAAGTCCAGCATCGCCGCCGCGCGGCGGAACATCGCGCAACGCAGGCTGGCGGCCTGGCCGTCGGCGTCCTTGATGGTGAAGTAGCAATGCCCGCTGGCCGCGCGCGTGAAGCCGGCAATCTCGCCACCCACCGCCACGACCGAGAAGCGCTCCGCCAGGCTCTGCGCAATGGCCTCGACGAGACCCGCCACACCCCAGACACGCCGACTCGATGCGGCTTCGCGGCCGTCAATCACGCGCAAACCCAATGCCGGCGCGGGCCGGGAAGTCCACAGCCGCGCCAATGCTGGGCTGGCGGTCGATTCGGCTGCAGGCGCGCCGTCACGGCGCCGTCATGAGCCCATAAGGCCTTGTTTTTCAATTCGAATTCCACTGCTCAAAATGGAGGCAAGTTGTCCAAGGCCTTGATTTGACGGCCCGTGCGGGCTCCCGCCCCGAGCTTGCCCACAAAGTTGTCCACAGCGGCGGTGGATTGTGGGAAGGCTTTCCCGCCGGGTTTCGACTGGCGGAGGGGTGCGGGCCTGAGGTCATAATCCCGCGCACTTTCCCGGCCGCCCGCGGCCACCTTCTCGACGGGGACGACCACCTTGTTTTCGATCATACAAGCCGCCGGTTGGCCGATCTGGCCCTTGCTCCTGTGCTCCGTGGTGGCCCTGGCCCTGATCATCGAGAGGCTGTCCAGCCTGCGTACCAGTCGCATCCTGCCCAAGCGCCTGCTGGACGACGTGATGAGCGTGAGCCTGCAGCAACTGCCCAGCCCCGAGATGGTGGACCGGCTGGCCGAGAACTCGCTGCTGGGCGAAGTGCTGGCGTCGGGCCTGCGCGCCGTCACTGCCGAGCCGCAGATGCCCGAGAGCAAGCTGCGCTCGGTGTTCGAGTTCGCCGGCCGTCGCGCCGTGCACCGGCTGGAGCGCTACATGAACACGCTGGGCACCATCGCCACGGCCGCGCCGCTGCTGGGCCTGATGGGCACGGTGGTGGGCATGATCGAGATCTTCGGCAGCCAGACGCCCGGCGGCGGCAACCCCGCGCAACTGGCGCACGGCATCTCCATCGCACTCTACAACACGGCCTTCGGCCTGATGATCGCCATCCCGGCACTGATGTTCCACCGCTACTTCCGCGGACGCATCGAGGAGTACGTGCTGGAGCTGGAGGCCGCGGCCGACCGCCTGCTCGGCCAACTGCGCCGCTACACCGCTTGAGGACAGTGGCATGAAGTTCCGCTCCCCGCACAGCGAGCCGCCGGAGATCAACCTGATCCCGTTCATCGACGTGCTGCTGGTGATCCTGATCTTCCTGATGCTGTCGACGACGTATTCCAAGTTCACCGAACTGCAGATCACGCTGCCGTCGGCCGACGCGGAGAAGCTGAAGGACCGGCCGCAGGAGGTCATCGTCGGCATCGCCGCCGACGGCCGCTTCGTCATCAACAAGCAGGCCGTGGAAGGCCGTTCGGTGGACATTCTGATCGGCGCGCTGCGCCAGGCGTCGGGCGGCAACGCCGAGGCCTCGGTCATCATCTCGGCCGACGCCGCCACGCCGCACCAGGCCGTCATCAACGTGATGGACGCCGCGCGCCGCGTGGGCCTGACGCGTGTCACCTTCGCCGCGCAGACCGACGCTCGCTGATCGGCTGCAAAGCGAGTGGCTGACCGGCGGACCGCTGTCCGCCGCACTGCTGCCGCTGAGCTGGCTGTACCGCGGCCTGCTGGGCCTGCGCACCCTCGCCTATCGCCTCGGACTCAAGCGCGTCGAGACGCTGCCGGTGCCGGTCATCGTGGTCGGCAACTGGATCGTCGGCGGCGCCGGCAAGACGCCCACGACGCTGGCGCTGCTGGACTTGCTGAAGGTGCGCGGCCTGCGTGCTGGCGTCGTGTCGCGCGGCTATGGCCGCGACGGTGATGACGTCCGCGTGCTCACGCGCGCATCGACCGCCCGCGAGGCCGGCGACGAGCCGCTGCTCATCCATCTGCGCGGGCGGGTACCGGTCGCCGTGGGCCGCGACCGCGTTGCGGCGGCGCGCGCACTGCTGGCAGCCCATCCCGAGCTGGACCTGCTGGTCAGCGACGACGGCCTGCAGCACTGGCGCCTGCCCCGTCAGCTGAGCCTGCTGGTGTTCGACGAGCGCGGCCTGGGCAACGCCCGGCTGCTGCCCGCCGGCCCGCTGCGCCAGCCGCCCGCCGCATTGCGGGGCGACCAACTGGTGGTCTACAACGCCCCGGCACCCAGCACGCCGCTGCCCGGCTTCGTGGCCCAGCGCCGGCTCTCGGGCGCGGTGACGCTGGCCGACTGGTGGGCCGGCGAGCCCGCCAGCCTGGACACGCTGTTGCGGCTACAAAGCCAGCCGGGCCTGCTGGCCTGCGCCGGGCTGGCGCGCCCGCAGCGCTTCTTCGACATGCTGAGCGCGCAAGGCCTGGACATCACGCCGCTGCCGCTGCCGGACCATGCCGACTTCGCCACGCTGCCCTGGCCGGCCAGTGCCACCGGCGTGCTGCTGACCGAGAAGGACGCCGTGAAACTGCCACCGGAGCGCGTGGGCGGCACGCCGATCTGGGTGGTGACGCTAGACTTTGCGCCCGGCGCCGGCTTCGAGGCCGCGCTGGACGCCCAACTCCAGAGACTCTCCCTCCCCCGATGGACCCACGCCTGATCGAAATGCTGGTCTGCCCGCTGTGCAAGTCGCCCCTGACCTTGCTGCGCGGCGATGAACCGGCCCTGGCCTGCCGCGCCGACCGCCTGGCCTTCCCGATCCGCGACGGCATCCCGCTGATGCTGGAGAGCGAGGCCAAGCCCTGGGATCCCGACACCGCCAGCGCCCCGGCACCGCTGGCCGAGTGATGGGCTTCACCGTCATCATCCCGGCGCGGCTGGCGTCCACCCGCCTGCCCAACAAGCCGCTGGCCGATATCGGCGGTCTGCCGATGATCGTGCGCGTCGCCCAGCGGGCCGCGCTCTCGGGCGCCGGCCAGATCGTCGTGGCCACCGACGCCCCCGAAGTGGCGGCCGCCTGCGCGGCCCACGGCGTGCGTGCGCTGATGACCCGGTCCGACCACCCCTCTGGCAGCGACCGCCTCGCCGAAGCCGTCGAACAACTGGGGCTGGCCGACGATGCGGCGGTGGTCAACGTTCAGGGCGACGAGCCGCTGATCGCGCCGGCCATGATCGACGCCTGCGCCGCGACGCTGGCCGCCCAACCCGACTGCGTAATGGCCACCGTGGCGCATGCGCTGACCGACCCTTCCGAGTTCGCGAACCCCAACGTCGTCAAGCTGGTCACCGACAAGGCGGGCCGGGCGCTGTACTTCTCGCGCGCCCCCATCGCCTGGTGGCGCGACGGTGCAGGCCAGCCCCAGCAGGCGCTGCGCCACGTGGGCTTGTATGCCTACCGGGCCGGCTTCCTGCACCGCTTCCCGACGCTGGCGGTCAGCCCGCTGGAACAGATCGAGTCGCTGGAGCAGTTGCGGGTGCTGTGGCATGGCGAGCGCATCGCCGTGCACGTGAGTGCCGAGCGGCCCGGCCCCGGCGTCGACACGCCCGAAGACCTGGAGCGCGTGCGCCGGCTCGTCCAGGGTTGAAGCCGGCCCGCCTATGTCAGGCCGCAGAAAGGCCGCATGCGATACTCGGCTGCTGACCTGATGCAGGACTTTTTCACGGTCCTGACGAGACGAGGAGACCCATGCGACTGATTCTTCTGGGCGCGCCCGGCGCCGGCAAAGGCACCCAAGCCGCCTTCATCTGCAAGCAGTTCGGCATTCCGCAGATTTCGACGGGCGACATGCTGCGCGCCGCCGTCAAGGCCGGCACGGAACTGGGGCAGAAGGCCGATGCAGTGATGAAGTCCGGTGGCCTGGTCAGTGACGACCTGATCATCGCGCTGGTCAAGGAGCGCATTGCCCAGCCTGACTGTGCTGCCGGTTTCCTGTTCGACGGCTTCCCGCGCACCATCCCGCAGGCCGACGCGATGAAGGCCGCCGGCGT
>CBFGPX010000284.1:0-5300 GCA_965650725.1 uncultured Comamonadaceae bacterium
CTGGATCCAGGACCACGAGTACCGCGACACCGACACCGGCGAGGTGTTCGACCGCCAGTCGCTCAACGCGGAGCTGGAGAAGATCGAAAAGCCCGCGGGCATCAGCAACCCCAAGGACTTCCGCAACGAGATCGTCAACTTCGTGCTGCGCGCGCGCGCCAACAACGCCGGCAAGAACCCGCTGTGGACCAGCTACGAGAAGCTGCGCACCGTCATCGAGAAGAAGATGTTCTCCAACACCGAGGAGCTGCTGCCCGTCATCAGCTTCAACGCCAAGGCCAGTGCCGACGAAGCCAAGAAGCACGAGAACTTCGTGCAGCGCATGGTCGACAAGGGCTACACGGCCAAGCAGGTGCGGCTGTTGTGCGAGTGGTATCTGCGCGTGAGGAAGAGCAGTTAAGAAAGCAGGTGCTCGATGTCTCTGCAACAGATCATCGACCGGCGCCTTTCGGGCAAGAACAAGTCCATCGGCAACCGTGAGCGCTTTCTGCGCCGCCACAAGGACCAGATCCGCGAGGCGGTGAAGCGTGCGGTGGACGGCCGCGGCATCCGCGACATGGAGCGCGGCGAGGATGTGCACATCCCGAAGAAGGATCTGAGCGAGCCCGTCTTCGGCCATGGCGACGGCGGCGTGCGCGAGGTCGTGCGCCCCGGCAACCAGGAGTACGTGAAGGGCGACCGCGTGCCCAAGCCCAAGGGTGGGCAGGGCGGTGGCGGAGGTGGCGGCGAGGCCAGCGACCAGGGCGAGGGCGAGGACGACTTCGTCTTCCACCTCAGCAAGGAAGAGTTCATGCAGGTCTTCTTCGATGACCTGGCCCTGCCCAACCTGGCCCGAACGTCACTGGCCGACACGCCCGAATGGAAGAGCCACCGCGCCGGCTTCGTCTCCGACGGCACGCCCACCAACCTGCACGTCGTGCGCTCCATGCGCGGCGCCCTGGGCCGGCGCATCGCGCTGGGCATGGACAAGCGCCGCGAGCTGCATGAGCTCGAAGCCCGCGAACAGGAGCTGATGAAGGAAGACCGCCCGGAGACGCCGCGCCTGCTGGCCGAGACGCGCGAACGCATCGCCCACCTGCACGCGCGGCTCGACGCCATCCCCTTCCTGGACCCCATCGACCTGCGCTTCCGCTCGCGCGTGAAGGTGCCCGTGCCCACGACGCGCGCCGTCATGTTCTGCCTGATGGACGTGTCCGGCTCCATGGACGAAGGCCGCAAGGACCTCGCCAAGCGCTTCTTCATCCTGCTCTACCTGTTCCTGACGCGGCACTACGAGAAGATCGACGTCGTCTTCATCCGCCACCACACGCAGGCGCAGGAGGTGGACGAGCAGAACTTCTTCCATGCCACCGAGACCGGCGGCACGGTGGTGTCGTCGGCGCTGGTGCTGATGGAGCAGATCATTCGCGAACGCTACTCGCCCACCGAGTGGAACATCTACGGCGCCCAGGCCAGCGACGGCGACAACTGGCACCACGACAGCGGCCGCTGCCGCGAGATCCTGGCCGACAAGATCCTGCCGCTGTGCCGCTACTTCGCCTATGTGCAGGTGGCCGAGCCCGAGCAGAACCTGTGGGAGGAGTACCAGAAGCTCGCCGAGGACCAACGCCACTTTGCGATGCGCAAGGCCGTCGAGGCGTCGGAGATCTATCCGGTGTTCCGTGACCTGTTCAAGAAGGAAGGGGCCACTGCATGAGCAGCCGCGAAGACCGCCGCCACCACGAGCGCGTGGCCGTGCCGCCGCCAGGCGTCGTCGAGCGCCGTCAGCGCCAGCCGCTGCGCCACATGAAGCCGCTGCTGGAACGGCCCAGCAAGCCCCTGCCCTCGCCCAATGACTGGACCTTCGACCTCATCGAGGAATACCACGCCGTCATCAAGCAGACCGCCGAGCGCTACGGCCTGGACACCTATGCCAACCAGCTGGAGGTCATCACCGCCGAGCAGATGATGGACGCCTATGCGTCGGTGGGCATGCCGGTGAACTACCGCCACTGGAGCTACGGCAAGGAGTTCATCGCCACCGAGCGCAGCTACAAGCGCGGCCAGATGGGGCTGGCCTACGAGATCGTCATCAACTCCGACCCCTGCATCGCCTACCTGATGGAAGAGAACACGATGGCCATGCAGGCCCTCGTGATCGCCCACGCGAGCTATGGGCACAACTCGTTCTTCAAGGGCAACTACCTGTTCCGCATGTGGACGGATGCCTCGTCCATCATCGACTACCTGGTCTACGCGAAGAACTACGTCGCCGACTGCGAGGAGCGCCACGGGCTGGACGCCGTCGAGAGCCTGCTGGATAGCTGCCACGCGCTGATGAACCACGGCGTGGACCGCTACCGCCGGCCGGCCAAGCTGTCACTCGCCGAGGAGCGCGCGCGGCTGAAGGACCGCGAGCACCACGCGCAGATGCAGATCAACGACCTGTGGCGCACGCTGCCCAAGAAGCCCGACCGCCCCGACGAAGCAGCCGAGAGCCGCCGCTTCCCCGACGAGCCGCAGGAGAACCTGCTGTACTTCATCGAGAAGAACGCGCCGCTGCTGGAGCCCTGGCAGCGCGAGATCGTGCGCATCGTGCGCAAGATCGCACAGTACTTCTACCCGCAGCGCCAGACCCAGGTCATGAACGAGGGCTGGGCCACCTTCTGGCACCACCGGCTGCTCAACCAGATGTACGACGACGGCTACCTGTCGGACGGCATGATGATCGAGTGGCTGAAGTCGCACACCAACGTCGTCTACCAGCACCCCGGCGCCAACCTGAACCCGTATGCGCTGGGCTTTGCGATGTACACCGACATCAAGCGCATCTGCGAGAACCCCACGCCCGAGGACCGCGACTGGTTCCCCGACATCGCCGGCAGCGACTGGCTGCCCACGCTGGACCACGCGATGCGCAACTTCAAGGACGAGAGCTTCATCGGCCAGTACCTGAGCCCGAAGATCATGCGCGACTTCCGGCTGTTCTCCATCCTCGACGACGAGGCCAAGAGCGAGTACGAGATCAGCGCCATCCACGACGAGGTCGGCTACCGCCACCTGCGCCAGGCGCTGTCGCGCCAATACGACCTGTCCACGCGCGAACCCAACATCCAGGTCTGGAACGTCAACCTGCGCGGCGACCGGTCGCTGACGCTGCGCCACCAGCAGCATCTCAACCGCCCGTTGCACGACAGCGCGCAGGAAGTGCTGAGGCATGTGGGACGACTGTGGGGCTTCGCGGTCAACCTCGAAAGCGTCAACGGCCGGGGGGACGTGACGCGGCGGTGGAATGTGCCGGCGCAGCACGGCTGAGCATCAATCCGTCAGCCGCCCGGTCAAGGCCTGCCGGCCGCGAGGCGTCACCTGCAGCTCACGAGATTCCGCCGCGCGCCGCAGCCAGCCCATGGCCAGCATCGCCTCCAGCCACGCCACCGCCAGCGGGCCCGCGAAATGGTCGCGGCGTTCGGACCAGTCCACGCAGTCATAGAGCACACGGCCGGTCGCGTTGAAACCTGCCGGCGTCAGCTCGGCCAGCGCGTCGTGGCCACTCTCACTGAGTTCGTAGCCTCCCCCTGCCATCGCGACCACCCAGCCTTGAGCGAGCAAGGTCTCCCGCCACCGCACACCCAGTTCACCGGCCAGGTGGCCATAGCAGCTGCGTGCATGCCGCAGTCCCCGCATCGCGGGCTTCTGCCAGCGGCGCACGTCGGCAGCCGGCCCGGCTTCGCGCCCGTCGGCCACGCGCAGCAGCGCTTCCAGTGCATGCGCCACGTCGCCATCGGCGAGGCCGAAGTAGCGATGCCGGCCCTGCTGGCGCACGCGTGCCAGGCCCTCGTCGACCAGCAGCCTCAGGTGGGCCGACATCGTCGGCGCCGTCACACCCGCGTGCGCGGCCAGTTCGCCCGCCGTGTGCAGCCGGCCGCCCAGCAGCCGCGCCAGCACACGCGCCCGGGTCGGGTCGGCGATGGCGGCAGCCACGCGGGCCAGGCGTGGCTCGGCCTTCAATGGTGCACCCCTCGGCCTGCGGCCTGGCCCGCCAGGCGGGAGCGAGCCTGCTTGGGACGTCCCGGCGCAGCGCTCATCGCGGCACCTGCTCCCGGTCGTTGAGCCCGTAATCGCGCATCACATGCGCCACACGCAACCGGTACTCCGCAAACAGCCCACCACGCCCGGCCGCCTGGGCCTCGCGGTGCCGCTCCATCTCACGCCAGCCGCGCACCGCGTCCTCGTCGCGCCAGAAGGACAGCGACAGCAGCTTGTCCGGCTGCGTGAGGCTCTGGAAGCGTTCGACCGAGATGAAGCCGTCCATGCGCTCCAGCAGCGGCTTCAACGCCGCGGCATGGTCGAGATAGGACTGCCGACCCTCGGCGGTCGGTTGCACTTCGAAGATGACCGCGATCATGGCCGCACATCCTCACAGAAACGGCGCTCCTCGCGCAGGATGAATCGCTGCCTCTGCGCAAACTCGAAGTTGGCACGCGCTTGCGGGTCGGCCTTCAGCCGCACCCGGTAGGCCTCGTAGTCGGCCAGCGAGTCGAAGCCCACCAGCCCCCAGGCTTCGAAGTTCGTGCCTTCCCACGGCAGCCAGTAGCCCAGCAGCCGACCGCCCAGGCGCGGAATGATGCGGCCCCAGTTCTGCGCGTACTCGCGGAAGGCCTCGCGCTGGAACGGGTCCAGCTCGTAGCGGATGAAACAGGTGATGGCGGGCATGGCGGCTCCTGGTGTGACGAGCCGGCACTGTGCGCCGCCACCGCGCGTCGATGCTTAGGCGCGCAACGAAGCGTCACGCTACGGCCGGTAGGGCGCGGCGTTGCGGGCGCCGCTACGGCGCCACCTTCAGGAAGCCGTTCACATCCAGCCAGTTCACGAACAGCGGGAACCAGCCCTGCGCCGTCTTGCCCGGGTAGCCCAGGCCGAAGCCGTGGCCGCCGTTCTGGAACAGGTGGAACTCCACCGGCCGGCCCGCGTCGTGCCAGGCCTTGACGACGCCGAACTGGCCGCGGAACAGGAAGTCGTCCGTCGCGATGACGTTGAACATCGGCGGCGCGTCCTTGGGCACGGCGACCGGCCCCATGCCGCCGTAGATGGGGCCGATGAAGGCGAGCTTCATGGTCTTGGAGTTCAGCGTGCTGTGCATCGTCAGCCCGGCGCCGGCCGAGAAGCCGATCATGCCCAGCCGCTGGGTGTCCACGCCCCACTCCTTGGCGCGCGCATGGATCAGCGCATAGGCCGCCTCGGCGTCGGCCAGCTGGTTGGACAGGTCGGGCAGCAGCGAGCGCGGATTGCCGTCGCCGGAGCCGGCGGCCGCATGGGCGGCG
>CBFGPX010000285.1:0-5269 GCA_965650725.1 uncultured Comamonadaceae bacterium
TGGTACCTGAGCGTCTACGTGGACGCGGTGGAATGGGTGGAGCTGCCCAATACCCTCGGCATGAGCCAGTACGCCGACGGCGGCCTGATGGCCAGCAAGCCCTACATCGCCAGCGGCAAGTACATCGCCCGCCAGAGCCCGCTTTGCAGCCGCTGCCGCTACCGCCCCGACGAGCGCGTGGGCGAGCAGGCCTGCCCCTTCACGACGCTGTACTGGGACTTTCTGCTGCGCCACGAGGCCCGCTTTGCCGACCACCCGCGGCTGGCGCTGCAGGTGCGCGGCCTGGCACGCGTGGACGAGGCCGAGCGCACGCGCATCCGCGCCCAGGCCGAGGCGCTGCGCGCCCGGCCCTGAAGCCCCCCCACACGGCCCTGCTGACGCCCGGCGCGGGGCGTGCTTCAATGCAGGCACCCAGGCGACGGGAGGCTGCGGCTTGCGCATAGGAGACGGTTACACCGGCCCCGAGATGGCCAGCCCGACCGCATGGGTCGCTGCAGCCATCGCGCTGTCGCTGGGGCTGGCACTGACCGCGGCCGCCGTGGTCTGGGAGCAGCGCAATGCCCGCGACGAGGCGCTGGGCCTGCAGGAGCGCCAGATCGAGCGCCTGCAGGCCGATCTGGTCAAGCGCCTGTCCACGCCGGCCTACGGCCTGAAGGGCGCACGCGGCGCGATGGTGGCGGCCGGCGGCCGGCTCGGCCGCCATGCGTTCACGGCCTACGTCACCTCGCGCGAGCTGGCCCAGGAGTTTCCCGGCGTGCGCGGCTTCGGCTTCATCGAGCGCGTGGAACGCGCGCGGCTGCCGGCCTTCATTGCGGCACAGCGTCGCGACGACGCTCCCGAGTTCCGCGTGCATGGCACCGGCGACGGGCCGGTGCTGTACGTCATCTCGCAGATCGCGCCGCAGTCCAACAACCTCGCCGCCTGGGGGCTGGACGCGGGCGCCGACCCCGCGAGGCGGCAGGCCATCGAGCAGGCGGTGGACAGTGGCGAGACCACGCTGTCCAGCCCCGCGCCGCTGATCCAGGCGCCGCTGAAGGGACCGGGCTTCCTGCTGCTGGTGCCGGTCTACCGCGACGGCTACGACCCCGGCACGCCCGAGACGCGCCGAGAGGCACTGCTGGGCCTGCTGTACGCGCCGCTGGTGGCCAGCGAGCTGTTGGACGGCGTGGCCGAGCAGGCCGCCACGCTGCTCGACCTGAAGCTGTCGGCGCGCAAGGTGGATGGCGAGCTGCAGCCGCTGCTGGCCGCCCAGGCCGGCGCGATGCTGCCGTTTGCCGATCTGGATGGCTACTCGCTGGACGAGGCTCCCATGGCCGAGACCCGCCGGATCGACATCGCCGGCCGGCAGTTCCAGCTGCAGGCCGCGCTGACGGACACCGCCGCGCGCCGCCTCATCGGCCTGTCGGGCTTGGGGCTGCAGCTGGGCGGCACCTTGCTGAGTCTGCTGCTGGCCGTGACGGTCTGGCTGCTGGCGGCCGGCCGCGCGCGCGCCGAGCAGCTGGCGCGCGGCATGACCGCCGACCTCGCCCGCCTGGCCATGGTGGCCAGCCGCACGACCAATGCCGTCAGCATCACCGACACGGCCAACCACATCGTCTGGATCAACGAGGGCTTCACGCGGCTGACCGGCTACACGCCCGACGAAGCCATCGGCCGCCGCCCCGAGGATCTGCTGCACTCCGAGCTCACCGATGCCGACACCGTGCACGGCATGCGCGAGGCGGTCAGCGTGGGGCTGGGCTGCCAGATCGAGCTGCAGCAGCGCACCAAGGACGGCCGCGACTACTGGGCCGATCTCGAAATCCAGCCCCTGTTCAACGACGCCGGCGAGTTCACCGGCTTCATGGGCATCGTGTCCGACATCACCACCCGCAAGCAGCTGCAGGCCCAGGCCGACGAAGCCCGCCAGAGCCTGCAGGACCTCTACGACAACGCGCCCTGCGCCTACTACGCGCTGGACCGCGCGGGCCGCTTCCTGCAGATCAACGCGCTGGGCCTGCGCTGGCTGGGCTGCACGGCCGAGCAGGCCATAGGCCGGCTGAGCCCGCGCGACTTCTTCAGCCCCGAGAGCCAGCAGCTGTTCGACGCCGCCTTCCCGCGCTTCATGCGCGAGGGCCGCGTGTCGGGGCTGGAGTTCGACATGAAGGGCCGCCACGGCGAGGCCCGCCGCGTCAGCCTGTCCGCCACCGCCATCTACGACGCCAGCGGCGACTACCTGCGCAGCCGCTCGGTGATGTTCGACATCACCGAGACCCACCAGATCCGCCAGCGCCTGCAGCAGCTGACGCTGGACCAGGAGGCCATGCTGGAGAGCGACCTGCTGGGCATCGCCAAGCTGCGCGACCGCCGGCTGGCCTGGCGCAACCAGGCGCTGGAGCGCATGTTCGGCTACGGCGACGGCGAGCTGCAGGGCGTGCCGGTCAGCCTGCTCCATGTCGACGAGGCCACCTACGAGGCCCTGGGTGCGGCGGCCCACCCGCTGCTACGGGCCGGCGAGCGCTTCCGCACCCAGCTGCAGATGCGCCGCCAGGACGGCTCGCTGATCTGGGTGGACCTGTCCGGCGTGCGGCTGCCCGGCAGCGACGAGGAGTCGCTGTGGATGATGGTGGACATCACGCAGAGCAAGGCCCACGAGGCGCGCATGGAACACGCCGCGCTGCACGACGCGCTGACCGGCCTGCCCAACCGCCTGCTGCTGGGCGACCGGCTGCGGCAGGCGCTGCACGCCGCCGAGCGCAACGGCCAGGTGTTCGCGCTGGCCTACCTGGACCTGAACGGCTTCAAGCAGATCAACGACACCCATGGCCACGACGCCGGCGACGAGGTGCTGCGCGCCGTCGCGTCGCGCCTGCAGGCCGGCCTGCGCGCCAGCGACACGGTGGCGCGGCTGGGCGGCGACGAGTTCGTCGTGCTGCTGTCGCCCACGCAGGGGCATACCGAGGCCGAGCTGGTGCTGGGCCGGCTGCTGGACGCGCTGTCGCAGCCCATCACGCTGACCAGCGGTTCGCAGGTGGCCGTGGGCAGCAGCCTGGGGCTGGCCAACTATCCGGCGGACGGCCGCACGCCCGACGCGCTGATGCGCCATGCCGACGAGGCCATGTATGCCAACAAGCGTGCGTCACTGAGGACCCCTCGCCCCGCCTCGCTTCGCTGAACGCGAGCGAGCCTGGTCGGGACCGCGCAGCGGCCAGTGGCCGCCGCCCTTCGGCAGGCACATCGAGCCCACCGGGCTCAATGCGTCCGACCGAAGCCCCCAAGGGGACGGCGATGCTCGCGGCATCGAGCCGCGAGCACATCGCCACGCGGGCCGGCTTGGGAGCGGCCCGGCGCTCGGCCCGAAGGAGGCGCCACGGCCGCCAGCATCGCGATCAGCTGTCCGCCGTCGGCTCGACCGTCACGGCCACCCTGAGCGTCGCCACGCCGCCGCCGCGCAGCACGCCGCGCAGCGGCGCCACGTCGGCGTAGTCGCGGCCCCAGGCCAGCGTGACGTGGTCCAGGTCGGCGGGCACGGCGTTGGTCGGGTCCAGCGCCAGCCAGCCCTGCTCGGGGCACCAAAGCTCGACCCAGGCATGCGAGGCGTCGGCGCCGACCAGCTTGGGCTGGCCTTCGGGCGGTCGGGTCAGCAGATAGCCCGACACATAGCGCGCCGCCAGACCCAGCGCGCGGCAGGCGGCGATGAAGACATGGGCGAAGTCCTGGCACACGCCGCTGCGCTGCGCCAGCGCGTCGGCCGCCCGCGTGGCCACCGTGGTGCTCTCGGGCAGGTAGCGCATATCGGCGTGGATCTGGTGCATCAGCGACAGGCCGGCAGCCGCCAGCGTGCGGCCGGGCGAGAAGGCGCGGCGGGCATAGGCGGCCAGCGTGGCGTCGGGCGCGGCGTAGGCCGACGCGAGCGCGAACTCGTCGGCCTCGTGCATCGCGCGACCCGCGCGGTAGCGCAGGCTGGCGGCGACGGTGTCCCAGCTCGGGCCGCGGTTGGGGTCAGGGGCCGGCCGCGGCCGCAGCTCGGCCGTGAAGCGGCTGTCCACCACCAGTTGCTCGTGCACGCGCGCATGGCCGAAGGTCAGGTGGCGGTTGCCCCAGGGGTCGCGGCGCAGGTGGCGGGCCAGCTCGGCGGCGTCCAGCTCCAGCCCGTCCACGCCCCAGCCGTCGGGCAGCGGGGCCATGGTCAGCCGCCAGCCACTGACCTGCTGCCAGGGCGTGGACTGCGGCGCCAGGCAGGCGGTGTGATGGGCCCATTCCACCGAGTCCTCGTAGGTGTACTCGGTGACGTGGTGGACCGACAGCTTCACCGTCATTGCCAAACCCGTTGTTCCGCGCCGATGACATGCGCGAAATAGCGCTGGCTGATGAGGCTGGACAGCTCGCCGGCCTGGGCCGCGGCGCGCCGCAGCCGCTCGACCAGCGCCGGGCCGGGCATGGCCAGTTCGTCCAGCGGCCAGGCCTCGGGCTGGGGCAGCTCGGTGGCAATGTCGGCCGCCCACTCCGGGTCGCGGCGGGCCAGCTTGGCGAAGCGCTCGCGCAGCGTGCGCGCCACCCAGCCCAGCGAGCGCGGGTTCTCGGTGTCATGCACCAGCAGGTGCAGCAGCGGCGCGGCCTCGCGGCGCGCCTGGAACTGCGCGCGGTAGGTGATGGTGGAGTCGAACACGCCCAGCAGCAGCGCGAAGCCGTCCTCGGTGAGCGCCAGGTCTTGTTCGAACACCTCGGCCAGCACCTCGGCGTGGAAGGACAGCCGCTCCAGCTGCCGGCCGATGGACAGCAGCCGCCAGCCGTCGTCGCGGGTCATGCGGTCGGTCTGCGCGCCGGTGATGGCGGCCAGATGGGTGTCGGCGCGGGCCAGCACGTTGAGCACGTCGGTCACCGGCGTGGCGGCGGCGGGGCGGTCCAGCACGGCGCGCAGGTGCTGCTCGAAATGCGCAGCCGTCTCGTGGATGAGGCGCCAGGTCTCGGGCGACAGCCGCTCGCGCAGCGCCTGGGCGCAGTTCTGCAGCGCGCGCAGGTTCCAGCCGGCGCTGCTGACGCCCGAGCCGGGCAGCAGCGCGGCCAGCAGCGCGCGCTCGAAGCCGCGCGGATCGTCAGCGGCCGGCGGCGCGTCCGCGCCCACCAGGCCGTGGCGGCGCGCCAGTGCATCCAGCAGCGGCAGCATGGGCGCCGCCATGGCGCCACGCTGCACCATGACGCTGGCCTCGATGACGTGACGCGCCAGCCGCGCGCTGTTCTCGGCGCGCTCGGTGTAGCGGCCCAGCCAGAACAGGTTCTCGGCGGCGCG
>CBFGPX010000286.1:0-5189 GCA_965650725.1 uncultured Comamonadaceae bacterium
CGGGCCTGGGGCAACCCGGTGGTCTTCAAGCCGGCCGACCTGGTGCCGGGCTCGGCCTGGGCGCTGGCCGAGATCCTGTCGCGCAGCGGCCTGCCGGCCGGCGTGTTCAACCTCGTCATGGGCCGCGGCTCGGTCGTCGGCGAGAAGCTGCTGAACGACCCGCGCGTGGCGGCCATCAGCTTCACCGGCTCGGTCGCCACCGGCCAGAAGGTCGCGGCGGCTGCCGTCGCGCGCATGGCCAAGTTCCAGCTGGAGATGGGCGGCAAGAACCCGATGATCGTGCTGGACGACGCCGACTTGGGGCTCGCGGTGAACGCCGCCGTCAACAGCGGCTTCTTCTCCACCGGCCAGCGCTGCACGGCCTCCAGTCGCCTCATCGTCACCGAAGGCATCCACGACCGCTTCATCGCGGCCATGGTCGAGAAGATGAAGACGCTGAAGATCGACGACGCGCGCAAGGCCGGCACCGACATCGGCCCCGTCGTCGACGCCAGCCAGCTGGGCCAGGACACCGACTACATCGCCATCGCCAGGGGCGAGGGTGGCAAGGTCGCGCAAGGCGGCGAGCGCATCGAGAAGAACGCCGACGGCGCGCCGGGCTTCTACCTGACGCCGGCACTGATCACCGACACGACGCCGGAGATGCGCATCAATCGCGAGGAAGTGTTCGGCCCGGTCGTCAGCGTACTGCGCGCCCGCGACTACGAGCACGCGCTGGCCCTGAGCAACGACACGCCGTTCGGCCTGGCCGCCGGCATCGCCACCACGTCGCTGAAGTACGCCACGCACTTCAAGCGCCACTCGCAGGCCGGCATGGTCATGGTCAACCTGCCCACCGCGGGCGTGGACTATCACGTGCCCTTCGGTGGCCGCAAGGGCAGCAGCTACGGCCCGCGCGAACAGGGCCGCCACGCGGCCGAGTTCTACACGACCGTGAAGACGGCCTACACGCAGGCCTGATCCGGTGCGCGGTCCTCGCCGGCCGCGCTGAACACGATGCGGCGCTTGCCGGCCCGCTTGGCGGCATACATGGCCTGGTCGGCGGCCTCCATCAGCCCACCGGCCTCCGGGCCGTCGTCGGGCCACAGCGCCACGCCCACGCTGGCGCCCACCGCCGCCAGCGCGCCGCCCGGCAGTTCGACCGGCACCGTCAGCGCATCCAGCATGCGGCTGAGCACCGGCTCCACGTCCTCGCGCCGGTGCACGCCGTTCAGCACGACGACGAACTCGTCCCCGCCCAGCCGGGCCGCCAGGTCTCTGGCGCGTATGCCCTGGGCGATGCGGCGGGCGACCTCGCGCAGCAGCACGTCGCCGGCCTCGTGGCCCAGCTCGTCGTTGACGGCCTTGAAGCCGTCGAGGTCGATGAAGGCCACGGCCAGCTTGTGGCCGCCCTGGCGCGCCAGGCGGATGGCGTCGGCGATCGCCGGACCCAGCTGGCTGCGGTTGGGCAGGCCGGTCAGCGCGTCGTGCCCGGCGCGGTGCTCGGCGTCGGCCTCGCTGGCCTTCATGCGCGAGATGTCCACCATGACCCACAGCGACTGCCCGTCCGGCAGCCGCACACCGCTCAGGTCCACCCAGAGCGTGCTGCCGTCCGTGCGCCGCATCTGCAGCTCGGTGCGGTATTGCTTGCCCTCGGTCAGCTCCGCATAGGCCTGGCCGACGCGCCGGTAGTCCGCCTCGTCGGCATAGACCTCGCTCGTCGGCAGGCCCACCATGCCACCGGGCGGGTAGCCCAGCATGCGGGCCAGCGCGCGGTTGTGCCAGACGGTGCGGCGGTCGGCCGCCTTGGCGATGCCGACCAGCTCGTTGTCCAGCATGGCCTGCTGCTCGGCGGCCAGCTGGGCCGTGGCGGCATGGGCGCGCAGCAGGTCGCGCTGACGCACCAGCGCCAGCGCCGACAGCGCCACGATCAGCAGGCCCAGCAGGCCACTGAGCAGGCTCAGCTGCACGGCCTCGCGCCGCCAGGGGCGGTAGAAGTCCTCGGTGTCCAGGCCCACCAGCACGGTCAGCGGGTAGCCGGCCACGCGCTGGTACGCCGAGGCCCGCTCGATGCCGTCCAGCGCGGTGCGCGTGATGTAGAAGCCACTCTCGCGGCGGTGGGTCAGCGCGTCGCTCAACTCGGCCGAGACCTTGCTGCCGCCGATGCCGGCAAGGCGGTCCGTCGCACCGGGCGCATAGCGGGCGACGAGCTTGAGCTCGTCGGTGCGCAGCGCCACGGCACCGCGCGTGCCGCGCGCCACGGCCTCGAAGCGGTCGATGAAATGCTCGGCCGACAGCACCGCGTAGACGATGCCCAGGAAGCGCCCGTCGCTGCCGCGCCAGGCCCGCGCCAGCACCAGGCTCCAGCGCCCGGTGACGCGGCTGACCAGCGGCTCGGACAACGCGAGCGCGTCGGGCCGGTCACGGGCCTGCGCGAAATACGGCCGGTCGCCCACCGACACCGGAGCAGCCGTGTCGCTGGTCAGCACGCGGCCTGCGGGGTCGGTGATGCGGATGCCGTCCACCTCGGGCAGCAAGCGGCGCCGGCCGTCGATGATGAGGCGCGCTGCCGCAGCGTCCAGCGGGCCGTCGGGGTGCAGGCGCTCCAGCTCCTGGATGACGGAGGCCAGCGTGCTGTCGATCTGGCGGATCTCGGCCGCCACGTTCTGGCTCACCGAGCGCGTCAGGTTCTCGACCGACTGGCGCGCGCTGTTCGTATAGGCCTCGCGGCTGGCGCGCAGGGCCAGCAGCGTGCTGCCGGCCAGCAGGGCCAGCAAGATGAGATTGCCCGCGACCAGCAGGCGCTTGAACTGGCGGGACTTGCGCTGCAGGGGCATGAAAACTCAGCAGACGACTGGGTTTTCATCCTAAGGCCTGGAGGGTCTATGGCTGCACAGCCCACTTCGCCGCCCAGGCGTCGTAAGCCTCCAGCGTCTTCAGCGGCCAATTGCCCCACCAGGCATAGCCGCGGCGGCGCTCGGCGCTGATGTCGTGCACGTCGTCGTGCAGGCTCTTGTCGCGGTCACCGAACACGGGCTTCAGCGTGGTCGCGTCGTAGTAGCGCGACCACAGCGGCCCGGCGCCGGGCTGCTCGATCAGCCGCTTGCCCTGCACCGCGTCCACCATCACCCAGGCCCGATCCTTCACGGCCAGCTGCTTCAGCAGGGCCACGCCACCCTTCACCGCCGCCACGACGGCAGGCGTCGGCTTGGGAATGCCCATCAGATAGGCCAGCACACGGCCGCTCTCGCCGCTACTCAGCGCCGGCGGCTCGTAGTTGCGTGCCGATGTCGGCGCCAGCGTCAGCACATCGTGCTGCTGCGCCCACAGCGCGGGCTTGCCGCCGATGCGGATCTGCATGGCCAGCAGCAAGTCCACGCCGCGCGCCTCGGCCGCCGACAGCTCGGCGCGCAGCGCCGCCGGCAAGAAGCCGAAGCCCGCCTCACCGCGCGAGGCCACGCCCAGCAGCTCCATCACGTCGACCATCGCGTTGTCGTTCAGCGTGATCGCGTCGTGGTAACCGCCCTGCAGCGGCCACACCTGCGGCCAGCCGCCGCTGGGGTATTGCGCCGCCAGCAGATAGCGCAGGCCGCGCTCGGCCGCCTGGCGGTACACCGCGCCGGCCTCGCCGGGGTGGGCCGCCGCCACGCGCGCCAGGAAACGGAGTTCCCACGTCGTCGCGTCGTTGTCGATCGTGCCGACATAGCTCCAGTGGCCGGGCTTGTCGAAGTCGCCCGGCGTGGGCGCCTTGGGGTTGCCGTCGGCCACGAAGGCCTGGCCAGGCTGGCGCGGCGCCGCGTTGCGCGACTGGTTCTTGCCCCAGCCGCCGGCCGGCGTCTGGTAGCTCAGGATGTTGCGCGCCACGGCCTGCGCCGCGTCGCCGGCATACCAGTCGGCGGGCTTGTCCAGCGGCATGCTGGCGGGGCTGTTGCCGCTGGCGGGAGGTGTCGGCAGCTGAGTGAGGCCCTTGCGCTCGGTCACCAGCGCCGCCTGGTCGGCCTTGCGCTGCGCCTCCGAGCGCGCCAGATAGTCCTGCCACGCACCGCGCTGGGCCGCCGGCAGCGCCGCCACGCGTTCGGCCGTCAGCGGCTCGGCCGGCGGGATGACGCCGATCTGCGCGGCGAAGGCCGACGCGGCGAAGGTCACGGCGAGCGCGGCGGCGAGGCGGCTGAGGACGGGCATGGCGGCTGGCGAAGTCAGGGTGGCCGGCAATGTAGTGGCTGGTCGGCCGCTCAAGCCGGCTAATCTTGCGCCGCTCACACGCTTGATCGATACATGATTCAACGCACGCCACTCCTGATCGCCGCCCTGCTGCTGACGGGCGGCTGCGCGGCGCCGCCGCCTCCTGCCGCGCCACCAGCGCCGCCACGAGGCCTGCAGCAGGCCTGGGTGCAGGCCGTGGCCGGCCCCGGCTGGGCCGTGCGCGCGCTGACGGGCGAGGCGCAATGCCCCGCGCTGGCCTGGGCCGAGGGCCGCGTGGCAATGGCCGAGCGCAGCGCCCCCGGCGACGAGGCATCGCCCCCCGGCAACCCGCAACCCGAAACCCAGCCCACGCGCTTCACGCTGCGCGCCTGCGAGGCGGCCTGGCCGGAAGGTGCCGCCAGCGTGCAGGTCGAAGGCGTCACGCTGCGCGCGCCCCAGGCAGAGCTGCGCCGCATCGTGGTCATGGGCGACACCGGCTGCCGGCTGAAGGCCTCCGGGCGTGACTTCCAGGCCTGCAACGACGCCGCCCGCTGGCCCTTCGCCAGCGTGCTGGCGCGGGCACTGGCGCTGCAGCCCGACCTGGTCATACACCTGGGCGACTACCACTACCGCGAGAGCCCCTGCCCGCCCGAGCGGGCCGGCTGCGCCGGCAGCCCCTGGGGCTATGGCGACGACGCCTGGCAGGCGGACTTCTTCCAGCCCGCCGCCGCGCTGCTGGCCGCGGCGCCCTGGGTGTTCGTGCGCGGCAACCACGAGGCCTGCTCGCGTGCCGGCCAGGGCTGGCTGCGCTACCTGGACGCCGAGGCCGGCGCAGCGCGCCGCTGCCAGCCCGCCGTGCCGCCCGCGACGGCCCACGCGGGCGACTTCACGGCGCCCTTCCCCGTGCCGCTGTCGCCGCGCAGCCAGCTCATCGTGTTCGACTCCGCGGCGGTCGGCGGCGCCACGCCGCCGCGCGGCTCGGACGCCTGGCTGCGCTGGCGCGGGCAGTTGGACCGCGTGGCCGAACT
>CBFGPX010000287.1:0-5187 GCA_965650725.1 uncultured Comamonadaceae bacterium
CGAGAGCCTCCCGGATCATTTCCGTGTCGGGTCTGTCCCTTGGCGGTTTGAACGCGGATGCGGGTGCCGCCCAAAGTCCGCAGCACATGACGACGATGGCCAGGTGTGCACACCTTCATCGTCCGCGCGTGCCGCAGCGCCGATGACTTCGGGATGATGCCGATGCCCACGCCCGCCTCCACCAGCAGGCGGATCGATTCGAAGCTCCTGACCTGGATGCGGATGGCCGCGCAGCAGCGCAGCAACGCAGCGATTTCGGGCTGTGGCGCGGCGTGACCGCCGGCATGAAGTGTCCGCAGCTGCAGGGGCCGCCCACGCTGTTTTCGCGCCTGCTGGCACACCTGGACGAGCGGCGCATCGGTCAGCCGCACGCGCCTTTCCTGCGTTATTACAACACCGGCGCCGGCCCGCTGGGCATGCCGCTGAAGCGCCAGGTGGAAGCCCGCTTCGGCCAGCCGCTGCACCATGGCCATGGCCTGTCGGAATACGCCGGCTCGGTGCACGTGACGCCACTGGGCCAGCACTGCGACGACACGGCCGCCGGCGCGCGGGTGGACGGTGCGGAGCTGCGCATTGTCGGCGCCGACGGGCGCGACCGGCCCGCAGGGGAGCGCGGCGAGCTCTGGCTGCGCGGCCGCGGCCTGATGGCGGGCTATTTCCTGAATGACGCGGCCACCGCCGCCGTGATGCGCCAGCCCGGCGGCTGGTACGCCAGCGGCGACATCGGCCACCTGGATGCGGCCCGCGCGCATCAAGGTGGTGGACGCGTTTCCGATGACCTTGCGCGGCAAGGTGATCAAGCGCGAGCTGCCGGCCACGCTGTCGGCGCAGCCAGCGGCCGGGCCGGTCAGTTGACGCGCAGCCGGTACAGGCCCACCACGCCGTTGCGCGTGCTGCCCAGGCGCGCCTCGACGACGTGCGTGCCGGCGGCGAGGTTCACGGGCACAGAGATGGCCTGGCCGGGCTTGTCGATCCAGACGTTCGCGTAGGGCAGCGCCTGGGTGCCCACCAGCACGCCATCGACGTAGATCGACACCGTGTCCGCCGTCTTGTCCGCCGTGCTGCCGGCATCGAGCGCGATGGTGTAGCTGCGCGCGTTGTCGGCGGTGACGAGGTAGGTGTACGAGGTCTGCTTCGTCGCAGGCTCGACCAGCACCAGGCCATTGCCGGCGCGCGCACCGCGCGTCTCCAGCATCTGGTGCACGTTCTGGAGCACGATGTCGCCGATGGTGACGCCCGGCACGCCGACCGGCGTGGTGCTGGCGTTCTGCTGCATCGTGAAGAAGTCGTCCTTCACGCGCTTGCTGCTGCTGGTGAGCGTGCCTTCGACCAGGGCCCAGGTGTTGTTGTTGTGGCCGCCGCCGTTTTCCACGCCGCCGAAGGAGTCGACCGTGCCGCCGTGGAAGTACATCAAGGCGGAGCCGCCGCGGTTGGTCCAGTCCTGCCAGGTGTTGGCCAGCAGCACCGGCATGCGGGCGTCGTCGCGGTGCGCGGTCTGCACGGCTTTCGCCACGGCCTCGCTCGGCTTCAGGTCGTTGTGCGGCCCGCCTTCGTAGCCCATCAGGCGGGTCTGGCCCATGGCAAAGAGGATGTTGCGCAGCTTGATGAGCGACCGGGCCACGCCCACGCGCGCGTCCTCGAGCTGCTGGAACACCTTGTCCGTCGTGTCCATGCCATGGGGGTTGTCCGGACGCAGGTAGTAGGCCGGCGACAGGCCGCCGCCCATCGTGTCGAGCCAGGCCAGCGAGCCGTACTTCTCCTTCGCCCAGGCCAGCGCGTAGATGTCGTCCTGGAATCCGTCCAGGCAGATGCCCTTGACCACGCGCACGCGGCTGCCCAGGCCAGCGGCCGCGGCGGCGTCGTGGATCGCGCGCAGGCGGGTCATCTCGTGGCGCATCTTGACCTCGATCGCGCTCGGGTAGAGGTTGGGCTTGCCGAAGTTGGCGAGCGGCCTGCTCAGCTCGTTCGCCGGGTTGAGCAGCACGTAGCTGTTGACCCAGCCGGTCTCGACGGTGCCGTTCACCGGCTGGTTGATGACGTTCGAGTGGTACTTGAGCTGGGCGCCGGAAGTGCCCGTGATCAGGGTGGCCAGCACCGGGGCGATGCGGCCCGAGGTGTCGACCTCGACGTAGACCTGCTCGCCGACCGCCTTGCCGTGCGCCCCATTGAGCGTGACCGTGACGTCGCCATTGGCGTCGCGCGAGATGGCGAGCACGCGCAGCGTGTTCACCTTCGCATAGCCGGTGGCCAGCCCCGCGGCGGCAAAGGCCTGGTTGGCGGACTGGAAGAACTGCGGAAAGGCGTAGTTCCACGGCTCGTTCGAGTACTCGACGGTGGCGATCTTGCCGGGCTTGAGCTGGGCCGCGACCACGCCCATGAAGGACGCGATGTAGGCGTCGCTGGCGGTGGCCGGCACGTTCACCCAGGGATGCGCGTCCATCCGGGCCGCCATCTCCATCGCGCCTTTCAGCGAATGCTGGTAGCCCAGCAGCGTCTCGCTGTCGGCCGCGAGCGAGCCGGCCCAGTTCACGTCGCTGGCGCCATTGGTGCGCAGGCGGTCCATCATGCGGATCACCTTGGCGCGTGAGTAGTGGGTGATGGCCGCGTCGGTGAACCTGCCGTTGCTTTGTCCCGCGCCCGGCTGCCACACCTTCAGGTTGCCGAAATCGGCGCTGACCTTGTCGAAGGCCAGCACGATCTTCGGGTCGGGGTTGCCGTTGAAGCTGGACGGGATGGTCAAGGTGGCGGTGGTCTTGTTGGTGGTCGCGTTGTAGACGGGCGGACTCAACGTGCCGTCGCTGTAGTTGATGACCCGCTCGGCCTTGCCGTCGAAGACCACGCTGTACTTGCCGGCGTTGTCGGCGGTGAGGCGGGCGGCGATGACCAGGTTGGCGCTTTGCCCCGCGGCCGGGTAGCCGGGGTTGGGGTCATTGGGACCCTTCAGCACCAGGTCGTGGGTGGACGTGCACCACAGGTCGCTGAAGGGGCACCAGACGTTGCCCTGCAGCGCCAGGTTGCGGTAGATCCAGGTCTTGTCGAAGAAGTCCTGCGGGTTCGCGTTCAGGCCCAGCCATTGGTCGCTGGACCAGGTGCCGGCCATCGAGGCGAGCGGCGCGAGCGCCAGCAGCACGGAAGCGGACGCGCGCCGCGGCGAGAAGCGGATCTTCATGGTTGTATCGTTCCCGGTGGTTGAACGGCGCGCACGCTATGCCGCGCATCAAGCGCCGGGAACCGCCAGCCCGGCCAATGGCACATCCGGGCCGGTGAACGGCAGGAATCGGGCGATGGGCTGTACACCGGAATGACGCGGGTGGCCCGCGAGGCTTCGTGCTGCAAGCTCTTCGCCTCCGACATGGGCGGCCACGTGGCCGACCGCGCGGTGCAGATCCTCGGCAGCCCGGGCCATGTCGCCGACCACGGCATCGAACGCTTCTACCGCGACGTGCGCCTGTTCCGCATCCACGAGGGCACGAGCCAGATCCAGCAATTGGTGATCGCGCGGAACACGATTCGGGAGGCGGCGCAGTGAAGCCAGGCCGTGAGCCCAGCGGTCCTGGTCTGCATCACTGCACGCTCCCTTCACGCGCGGCCCGCGCGTAGGCGATCAGCTCGGCGTCGGCCGGGTCGGCGGCGGCGATGAAGTCCTCGATCGCCAGATCGATCACAGGCTGCCGGTCCAGGCTGCTGGCGCAATGGCCGATGCCGTGCAGGGCGGCGAGTTGCACCTCGCGGCACGGCACCTGCAGCATGCCGTGCAGCACGGCCCAGGTGGCGTCGCGCCAGCGCGGCTCGCGGCTTGCCTTGCGGAAGGTGGGCCACGCGTCGAACCACATGAAGCAGGCCGACGACAGCCAGCCCGATGAGCTGCCGATCGGCTGGTGCAGCGCCGCCAGCCGCGGCCCGATGGCATCCCGCCAGAGCGCAGGCATGGCCTGCATCATGGCCATGGCTTCGTCGATGGGGACGCTGGGGTCGATGGCGGCAAACGGCACGTCGCTGATGGCATTGCTCATCAGGTAGTTCAGGCCCATGCCCAGCTGGTCGTCGCTGAAGCGGGCCAGGTCGGTGCCGGCGCGGGCGAACAGGCGGGCCTGCAAGCGTGTCCATTCCAGCGGCGTGGCGTCGAACGCCGGCTCATCGAGGCTCCAGTACCACGCCTCGTCCGGATGCGCTGGTACCGGGCGGTCGAACAGATGGGTCAATGCCGCGGCGTAGAGCGACGGCGACAGCCCCGGGGCCTCTGGATTTGCGTGCACGCGATGAGTGTGCCCGACCGCGCCATGTGCGCCTGGCCGGTGGTCCGCGCGGATGGACCGCTGGACTTCGCGCCACTGCCTATCATGCGGGCCTCCACGCCCTCCTCGCCATGCAGATCCGCTCCGCCACCCCAGAAGACGCCGAGGCCATCGCGGCCATCTTCGCGCCCGTCGTGCGCGACACCGCCATCTCGTTCGAATGGGAGCCGCCCACGCCGGAAGTGCTGCGCGCCCGAATCGAGAAGACGCTGGCCCGGTACCCATGGCTGGTGGCGCAGGACGCCAGCGGTGGCGTGGCCGGCTACGTCTACGCCGGCAGCCACCGCGATCCGCCCAGCTACCAGTGGTCGGTGAACACTTCCGTCTACATCCGTGAAGACGCGCGCGGCCTGGGTCTTGGCCGCTCGCTTTACGAGGCATTGCACGCGCAGCTGGTCGAGCTGGGCTATTTCCGCGCCTATGCCGGCATCTCGCTGCCGCACCCGGGCAGCGTGGGCCTGCACGAAGCGCTGGGTTACCGGCCGATCGGCGTCTACGAGAAGGTGGGCTTCAAGCTCGGCGCCTGGCGCGACGTGGGCTGGTGGGTGAAGGAGCTGCAGCCGCTGGTGGACAACCCGGCACCGCCGCGCCGGCCGGTGGCGCCAGGGTGACCCACGCTCACATTAACGACTAGCGCAACAGCCGCTGCCGCTGCCGCTGCCGCTGCGCCAGCGCGGGCGCATGGTGGCGCAGTAGGGTTCAGGTCACCGGCGCCGGGTTGAACAGCACCAGCGCGTTGTGCAGCTTCCAGTGCTCGGCCCAGGTCTTCTGGCGGCCGCTGGCCACGTCCAGCATGAAGCGGAACAGCTGCCAGCCGACCTCTTCGATCGTCGCGCTGCCGTCGGCGATGCTGCCGGCGTTGATGTCCATCAGGTCGTGCCAGCGGCGCGCC
>CBFGPX010000288.1:0-5183 GCA_965650725.1 uncultured Comamonadaceae bacterium
CGGCCATCGCCTACGGCCTGGACAACGCCAGCGAAGGCCTCTACGCCGTCTACGACCTGGGCGGCGGCACCTTCGACATCTCGCTGCTGCGCCTGACACGCGGCGTGTTCGAGGTCGTGGCGACCGGTGGCGATGCCGCGTTGGGCGGCGACGACTTCGACCGTGCGCTGGCGGACTGGGCGCTGGCGGGGCGCGGCGCTGAGTCTGCGCACGACAAGCGCGCCATCCTCGTCGCCGCGCGCGCCGCCAAGGAGGCGCTGTCCGACACCGAATCGACCGAGCTGGTCGCTGCACTCGATGCCGGCGAACTGCGTGTGACCGTCACGCGTACCCAGTTCGAGGCACTCGTGCAGCCTTTGATCGCCAAGACGCTGTCGTCCGTGAAGCGCGCGCTGCGCGACGCCAGGGTGAGGGCGGCTGACGTGCAAGGTGCCGTCATGGTCGGCGGCTCCACGCGCATGCCCGTCGTGCGCCGTGCCGTCAGCGAACTGTTCGGCCGCGAGGTGCTGACCAACCTCAACCCCGACGAGGTCGTCGCACTGGGCGCCGCCATCCAGGCGAACCAGTTGGCGGGCAATGCCGCCGACGGCGAAATCCTGCTGCTGGACGTGATCCCGCTGTCGCTGGGTCTTGAGACCATGGGCGGCCTCGTCGAGCGCGTCATCGAGCGCAACTCGACCATCCCCGTGGCCAAGGCGCAGGACTTCACCACCTTCAAGGACGGCCAGACGGCAATGGCCGTCCATGTCGTCCAGGGTGAGCGTGAGCTGGTCAGCGAATGTCGTTCGCTGGCGCGTTTTGAATTGCGCGGCATCCCCCCGATGGCGGCCGGCGCGGCGCGCATCCGCGTCAGCTTCCAGGTCGATGCGGACGGGCTGCTGAGCGTGTCCGCCGAGGAGCTGACCTCGGGCGTGCAGGCGGCCATCACCGTCAAGCCCAGCTACGGTCTGGGCGACGACGAAATTGCCCGCATGCTGAAGGACGGCTTTGCCAGCGCTGACGCCGACATGGCGGCGCGCAAGCTGCGCGAGGCCAAGGTCGAGGCCGAGCGCATGGTGCTTGCCACACGCAGCGCGCTCGCTGCCGACGGCGACCTGCTGCCCGATGCCGAGTGCGAGGCGCTGGAGGCGCGCCTATCCGCCCTGGCCGCAATGGATGGTGATGCTGACGCCATCGACGCCGCCGTGAAGGCCCTGGCGGAAGCCACCGAAGGCTTTGCCGCCGAACGCATGAACCGCTCCATCGCCCGAGCCCTGACGGGCCGCGATGTCAGCCAGCTCTGAAAATCACACCATGCCCGTCATCAAGATCCTCCCGCACGCCGAGTACTGCCCCGACGGCGCCAGCATCAACGCGGCGCCCGGAACGTCTATCTGCGAAGCGCTGCTGGACCACGACATCCACATCGAGCACGCCTGCGACCAGGTCTGCGCCTGCACGACCTGCCACGTCATCGTGCGCGAGGGCGGGCGTTCGCTGAGCGAGATGGAAGAGGACGAAGAGGACATGCTGGACCGCGCCTGGGGTCTGGAGCCCGATTCGCGCCTGTCCTGCCAGGCGCTGCTGCGCCAGCAAGACATCACGGTCGAGATTCCCAAGTACTCGATCAATCACGCCAAGGAAGGCAAGTGAGTGGCCTGAAGCGCATCCTCGGCTTCGAATCGTCCTGCGACGAGACCGGGGTGGCGCTGGTCGAGGTGGCGGGCGCCGCGCCGCCCAAGCTGGTGGCGCAGGCGCTGCACAGCCAGATCAGCATGCACCAAGCTTATGGTGGCGTGGTGCCAGAGTTGGCCTCGCGTGACCATGTGCGCCGCGTGCTGCCGTTGACGCGCGAGGTGCTGTCGCAGGCGGGGCTGGCGCTGCATGACGTGGACCTCGTCGCCTACACGCAAGGCCCGGGTCTCGCGGGTGCGTTGCTGGTTGGCGCCGGCGTCGCCGTGTCGCTAGCCGCCGCGCTGGACGTGCCGGCGCTGCCGATCCACCACCTCGAAGGGCACTTGTTGTCGCCGTTCCTGTCAGCCGATCCGCCCGAGTTCCCGTTCGTCGCACTGCTGGTCAGTGGCGGTCACACGCAGCTGATGCGCGTGGACGAGGTGGGCTCCTACGAAATCCTCGGCGAGACCATTGACGACGCAGCCGGCGAGGCCTTCGACAAGAGTGCCAAGCTGCTGGGCCTGCCGTATCCGGGCGGACCGCATCTGGCGCGCATGGCCGAGTTCGGCAATCCCGAGGCCTATGCGCTGCCGCGCCCGCTGCTGCACAGCGGCAAACCGGACTTCAGCTTTGCTGGCCTGAAGACGGCGGTGCTCACGCAGGTCAAGAAGATCGGCAACTCGCCCTGCGAGCAGACGAAGGCGGACCTCGCTGCGTCCACGCAGCAAGCCATCGTCGACGTGCTGGTTAAGAAGTCGCTGCTGGCGCTGAAGGCCACGGGGCTGAAACGTCTCGTCGTCGCCGGTGGCGTCGGCGCGAATGCCAAGCTGCGCGAGCAGTTGAATGCCGTCTGCGCCAAGCGGGGCGTGCGCGTGCACTACCCCGAGCTGTCGCTGTGTACCGACAACGGCGCCATGATCGCGATGGCCGCCGCGCTGCGGGTACAGCGCGGCATGGCCCAGCCCCGGCAGGACGGCGGCTTCGAGGTCCGCCCCCGCTGGGATCTCTCTGCCGCTTAAAGGACCGCCAACTCGCCACCGTTCTCGGCGACGCGCTTTACGAGGCTCAGTGTCAGCACGCCGTTCTCGAAGCGGGCCTGCGATTGGCCTTGGTCGATCTCGATCGGCAGTGAGAAGCTTCGGGCATAGCTGGCGGCGCGGCGCTCGCGGTACAGCACGCGGGAACCATCGGTCGGCGCGGCGGCTTCCGAGCTGACGGTTTCGATGTGCACACGGCGGCATTCGACGCGGACCTTCACGGCCTCCTTGGCGACGCCGGGCATGTCCACCGTCACGCTGTAGGCCTTGTCGTCTTCGCTGACGTCCAGGGCTGGCGTGCGGGTGGTGTCGACATCGAACTGGCGCAGCGCGCGGACGACTTGGCGGGGGTGGGTCAGGTAGAACATGGGGGATCAACTCCGTTGGTTTGCGCTGCTGAACCAGTCGGGAGCAGCACCCGATGAACCCGAGATAGGGCGGCCGAAAAGCGCTTCAAGAGGCCTTTTCGCGCCGCGGCAGAGAAGTCACGCATTTGCAGGGCAGGGCGGTTCTTGCTCTTGAAACCCGGGATGGCCGGCCCTACTTCCGCCCGCTTGGCCTGCCGCGGTTTGGGGCTCCTGCCGCTTTAGGCTAGAATCCGTCGGTTCTGCGTACTCGATATCTTGTACACAGGCGCAAGCACGGCTCGGGGCGGTTTCCCCCGTGACCGCAAGTCAACCCCGGAAACCGTCTGCGGCAGCGTCATGTGTTGTGCCTCGCCCGGCCGGACTTCCGAAACCCTTTTGGAAAACAAATGTCCATCGCCGAAAAGAAGGCCGAGATCGTCAAGGCCAACGCACGCAGCGCCAACGACACCGGCAGCCCGGAAGTCCAGGTCGCTCTGCTGACCGCCCGCATCAACGACCTGACCCCCCACTTCAAGACCCACGCCAAGGACCATCACGGCCGCCGCGGCCTGCTGAAGATGGTCAACACGCGCAAGAGCCTGCTGGCCTACCTGAAGCGCGTGGACTCCGCCCGCTACGTCGCACTGATCCAGAAGCTGGGCCTGCGCAAGTAATCTAGCGAATCCGTCGAGGAGCCTGTCTGGTCCATCAAGCCCAGTACAGGCTCTTCGTCTTTCTGTCCAGGAACCAAGCTGACGTGGTCGCGGATCATTCCAAGACGGCTCCTACCCGAGTCGCCCTGGAATGGCATCTGGACCAAACCCAGCCTCGTTCCCGGTTTCACCGGACGCGATTGACTCCGTCCACCACAACCAGGAGATGAGCATGTCCATGTTCAACAAGGTCACCAAGACCTTCCAATGGGGTCGCCACCAAGTCGTGCTGGAAACGGGCGAGATCGCCCGCCAGTCCACCGGCGCCGTCCTCGTCAACATCGAAGGCACCGTCGTGCTGGCCACCGTGGTCGCCAAGACCGAAGCCAAGGCCGGCCAGGACTTCTTCCCGCTGACCGTCGACTACATCGAGAAGACCTACGCCGCCGGCAAGATCCCCGGCAGCTTCTTCAAGCGCGAAGCCAAGCCCAGCGAACACGAAACGCTGACCAGCCGCCTGATCGACCGCCCGATCCGCCCGCTGTTCCCCGAAGGCTTCTTCAACGAAGTCCAGGTCGTCGTGCACGTCGTCAGCCTGAACCCCGAAGTGCAGGCCGACATCGCCGCCATGATCGGCACGTCCGCCGCGCTGGCCGTGTCCGGCATCCCGTTCAACGGCCCGATCGGCGCCGCCCGCGTGGGTTATGTGAACGGCGAGTACACGCTGAACCCGAGCAAGTCCGAGCTGGCAAACAGCCAGATGGACCTGGTCGTCGCCGGCACGCAAGCCGCCGTGCTGATGGTCGAATCCGAGGCTTCGGGCCTGTCGGAAGAAGTCATGCTGGGCGCCGTGGTGTTCGGCCACGAGCAAGGCAATGTCGCCATCGCCGCGATCAACGAACTGGTCAAGGAAGCCGGCAAGCCGTCGTGGAACTGGGTCGCTCCGGCCAAGGACGAAGCCTTCATCGCCAAGGTCAACGCGCTGGCCGAAGGCCCGCTGCGCGAGGCTTACCAGATCCGCTCCAAGCAGGCCCGCACGCAAGCCTGCCGCGCGGCAACGGCTAACGTCTTCGCAGCACTGACCGCCGAAGGCGTGTCGTTCGACAAGGTCGAAGTCGAAGGCCTGCTGTTCGAGATCGAAGCCCGCATCGTCCGCAGCCAGATCCTGGCTGGCGAGCCGCGCATCGATGGCCGCGACACTCGCACCGTGCGCCCCATCGAAATCAGCAACGGCATCCTGCCGCGCACCCACGGCTCGGCACTGTTCACGCGCGGCGAGACGCAGGCCCTGGTCATCGCGACGCTGGGCACGGACCGCGACGCGCAGCGCATCGACGCGCTGGACGGCGAGTTCGAAGACCGCTTCATGATGCACTACAACATGCCCCCCTTCGCCACCGGCGAGACGGGTCGTGTCGGTAGCCCCAAGCGCCGCGAAATCGGCCACGGCCGCCTGGCCAAGCGCGCGCTGATCGCCGCGCTGCCGAGCAAGG
>CBFGPX010000289.1:0-5157 GCA_965650725.1 uncultured Comamonadaceae bacterium
GGTCACGGATGTTGCTGATCTTCTTGTCGAACAGCAGCACGAAGGGGTTGTCCAGAAGGGCAGCCTGCTTCTCGGGGTTGTTGATGAAGTAGGGCGAGAGGTAGCCACGGTCGAACTGCATGCCCTCGACGACGTCGAGTTCGTTGTCCAGCGACTTGCCGTCTTCCACGGTGATCACGCCTTCCTTGCCGACCTTGTCCATCGCGTTGGCGATGATGTCGCCGATGGAGGAGTCGCTGTTGGCGGAGATGGAGCCGACCTGGGCGATTTCCTTGCTGGTGGTGGTGGGCTTGGAGGCCTTCTTCAGCTCGGCGATCAGGGACTCGACGGCGCGGTCGATGCCGCGCTTGAGGTCCATCGGGTTCATGCCGGCGGCCACGTACTTCATGCCTTCGCGCACGATGGCCTGGGCCAGCACGGTGGCGGTGGTGGTGCCGTCACCGGCGTTGTCGCTGGTCTTGGAAGCGACTTCCTTGACCATCTGGGCGCCCATGTTCTGGAGCTTGTCCTTGAGTTCGATTTCCTTGGCCACGGACACGCCGTCCTTGGTCACGGTGGGGGCGCCGAACGAGCGCTCCAGCACGACATTGCGGCCCTTGGGGCCCAGGGTCACCTTGACCGCGTTGGCCAGGATGTTGACGCCTTCAACCATGCGGGCGCGGGCTTCGCCGCCAAAGATCACGTCTTTTGCTGCCATTTGGAATTCTCCGAATCTAAATTGGGGTCAGAGTCGATTTCGTCGACGTCTTGATCAACGAGGGCGGAGCATCACGGCGTGATGCTCCATCCCGTGAAATTACTTCTGCACGACGGCGAAGAGGTCCTCTTCGCGCATGACCAGCAGTTCCTCGCCGTCGACCTTGACGGTCTGGCCGGAGTACTTGCCGAACAGCACGCGGTCGCCGACGGCGACGTTCAGGGCCACGAACTCGCCCTTGTCGTTGCGCTTGCCGGGGCCGACGGCCAGGACTTCACCTTGATCCGGCTTCTCGGCGGCGTTGTCGGGGATGACGATGCCGGAGGCGGTCTTGGTTTCTTGCTCCAGACGGCGAACGATCACGCGATCGTGCAGGGGGCGCAGCTTCATGGAATCTCCTTGAGAGTTGGAACTGAAGCGGCCGCAGCCAAAGTGCTGCGGCGCGTCGAAAATGGGGTCGGCGACCCGGCTCGCATTCGTTAGCACTCGATATTGCCGAGTGCTAGCAGTCAGGCATTATAAGGACGGAGTTGGTCGATTCAAGGGCTGCTGTCGCAGGTTCAGGCGGCGTCAGTTCTGCTCGCCGGGCGACGGGTGGCCCCAATGAAAACGACCGCCAGAGGCGGTCGCTTGGAGCCGAAGTGTCGCGTGATCAGCGCGCTGCGGTGGTGCGGCGGCGCACCCAGGCCAGTGCACCGATGGCGCTCAGCGCCAGGCCGACGCTGCCGGGCTCCGGCAGGCGCGTGCTGGCCGACGGTGTGATGAAGCTGAGGTTGTCCAGTAGCAGGTTCTGGTCGAGGCCGCTGACCTTCACCGAGTGGGCCGTGGCGCCAGCGAGGATCGTGATGGACTGATCAAGCTTCCATTCGCAGAAGGCCCAGGGGGAGGTTGTGCAAGGCGTCGATTCCAGCACGTCCTTGGCGTTGCCCAGTTCGCGGCCCTTGCCGTCCAGGTCTTCAAAGACCTGGATTGTGGCGCCGCTCGCTTCCAGCAGGCTGAATGCGAACTTGAGTTCATCGACAAAGCCGCGGGTGAAATTGATGATGAAACTCTTCGACGGAATGTCTGGATCTTGGTGCTGGAAATAGGGGTCGCTAGTCAGTTCCAACGCGCCGCAGCCGAGCTTGCTGGCCGCGTCAGCAGGCGCGGTCCAGAGCACGTCACCGCCGCAGCCCCGGCTGAAAGCGCCAACAGCCCAGGCATCGCCCGTGAAGCTGAAGCCGGCGATCTCGGTGGTCAGCGCCTTGTCAAGCCAGAGGGCCGGATCATTGAAATTCAGAGTCACCACCTCGGCAAAGGCAGGTTGCAGTGCTGCTGCCAGGCCAAGGGCCAGAAGTTTGCTTTTTGCTCGCATGGTGATCTCCTCGGGGCCGTTCGAGTTGGGGTTGTGTGGAAGACTGTAAACAAGGGCATCCTTTCCAGGCGCCCGGGCGCCCCTTCAGTTGAGGGGGCCAGGGGACAGCCCCTCCGAGCTTAGGGGGGGTGTGGGGCTTGGCTAAACTGCCCCGGGTGGAAACCAAGTGGCTAGAAGATTTCGTCAGCCTGGCCGAGACGCGCAGCTTCTCCCGCTCGGCCCAGTTGCGACACGTGACCCAGCCGGCGTTCTCGCGGCGCATTCAGGCGCTGGAGGCCTGGGCGGGCGTGGACCTTGTGGATCGTTCGTCCTATCCGACCCGCCTCACGGCCGCCGGCGCAACCCTGCTTGCGCAGGCGGTGGACTTGCTGGGCAACCTTCAGGCGACCCGCAACATGCTGCGCAGCCACCAGGCGGCCGACCAGGACATGATCGAGTTCGCGGTGCCGCATTCACTGGCCTTCTCGTTCTTCCCGCACTGGCTGATGGGCCTGCGGCGCGGTTTCGGCGCGATCAAGTGCCGGCTGAACGCGGCCAATGTGCACGACGCGATGCTGCAGCTCAGCGAGGGCAACTGTGATCTGCTGCTGGTCTACCACCACGCCAGCCAGCCGTTGCAGCTGGATCCGGAGCGCTATCAGATGGTGTCGCTGGGTCACGAGACGCTGGCGCCCTATGCCAAGGCAGACGCCCAGGGCGAGCCGCTGTTCCGGCTCCCGGGGCGCCCGGGGCAGAAGATCCCCTTCCTCAGCTACGCCGCAGGCGCCTACCTGGGGCGCTTGGTGGAGCTGATCGTCAAGGAGGCGGATTGCGCGCTGAACCTGGATGCCATCTATGAGACTGACATGGCCGAAGGCCTGAAGGCCATGGCACTCGAAGGACATGGCTTCGCCTTCCTGCCCGCCAGCTCGGTACAGAAGGAGCTGGCCGGCGGTCGGTTGGTGCCGGCCGCCGCGCCTGGCAGCTTCAGCGTCAGCATGGAGTTGCGCATCTACCGGGAGCGTCCGGAAGCATCGCGCCGGCACAAGCCTGCGGCTCAGGCGTTGTGGGATTTCCTGGCCTCGAACGCATGACAGCGTGGTGGGCGCGCCGCGTCGTATAAACCCGCATATGGGCAGCATGCGTGGCGTGATCTGCTCATGTTCTGATCGGTCTCATTTCCGTTGTTGGAGTTCTCATGAAGAAAGTTCTGCTCGTTGCCGCCCTGCTGGCCGGCGTCTCGGCCACCCACGCCGACACCTTGAAGAAGATCAAGGACAGCGGCGCCATCACGATGGGCGTGCGGGAGTCGTCGGGTCTGTCGTACACCATCGGTGACGGCAAGTTCGTCGGTTATCACATCGATGTCTGCGACCGGGTGGTGGCCGATCTGCGCAAGCAGGTGGGCGGCAAGCTGGAGGTGAAGCTGCAGCCGGTCACGTCGGCCAATCGCATCCCGCTGGTCGTCAATGGCACCGTCGACCTCGAGTGCGGCTCGACGACGAACAACGTGGCCCGCCAGAAGGACGTCGCGTTCGCCGTGACGACGTATGTCGAGGAAGTGCGCATCGCCGTGAAGGCCAACTCGGGCATCACGTCCATCAATCAGCTGGCCGGCAAGACCCTCGCGACGACGACCGGCACGACGTCGGTGCAGACGCTGCGCAAGCACGAGCGCGCCGCGGGCGTGGACTTCAAGGAGGTGTTCGGCAAGGACCACGCCGACAGCTTCCTGCTGCTGGAGTCCGGTCGCGCCGACGCCTTCGTCATGGACGGCTCAATCCTGGCCAAGAACATCGCTACGTCCAAGAACCCGGCCGACTTCAAGATCGTCGGCGAGGTGCTGGCCGTCGAGCCCATCGCCATCATGTTGCGCAAGGACGACCCCGCGTTCAAGAAGGCCGTGGACGACAGCATCAAGAATCTGATCAAGTCGGGCGATCTGGCGAAGATCTACGACAAGTGGTTCCTGCAGCCCATCCCGCCGACCAACACCAAGATCGGCCTGCCCTTGTCGGCGGCCACCAAGGATGCCTGGGCCAACCCGAACGACAAGCCGGCGGAAGACTACGCCGCGAAGAAGTGATCGTAGGCACGGTTTGAGCTTTCAAAAGGCGGGTGCGGGTCACCCGCCTTGTCTTTAGGAGAGTCCATGAGCTGGGACTGGCAGGTGTTCTGCAAGAACACCATCGACGGTGAGGTCGTTGCCAGCTGCTTCGGCAGCGGTGGCGACATCACCTATCTGCAATGGATGCTGTCCGCCTGGGGCTGGACGCTGAGCGTGGCGCTGCTGGCGCTGGTGCTGGCGCTGGTGACCGGATCATTGATGGGCATCCTGCGCACCGCGCCCAGCCGCGGACTGGTGGCGCTGGGCAACACGTGGACCGAGTTGTTCCGCAACATCCCGTTGCTGGTGCAGATCTTCCTCTGGTACCACGTGCTGCCGTCCATCTTCCTGAGCCTGCGCGAGGTACCCAGCTTCATCCTGGTCGTGTTCGCGCTGGGCTTCTTCACGTCGGCCCGCATCGCCGAGCAGGTCAAGGCCGGCATCCAGAGCCTGCCCAAGGGCCAGCGCTACGCGGGCCTCGCGATGGGCTTCACGCTGCCGCAGACCTACCGCTACGTGCTGCTGCCCATGGCGTTCCGCATCGTCATTCCGCCGCTGACCAGCGAGAGCATGAACATCATCAAGAACTCGTCGGTGGCCTTCGCGGTCAGCATCGCCGAGCTGACCATGTTCTCCATCCAGGCCAGCGAGGAAACCTCGCGCAACATCGAGATCTACCTGGCCGCGACCGGCCTGTACTTCATCTCGGCGTTCGCAGTGAACCGCATCGCGCTGTTCATCGAGAACCGGGTGCGCGTGCCCGGCATGGTGGGGAGCAAGTGATGCTGCAGCTCGACTTCTCCTTCCTGAACTGGGGCGTCGTCTCCAGTTTCGTCGCCAAGGGCTTCATCTTCTCCATCCAGCTGACGCTGATTGCGATGGTGGGCGGCATCCTGATCGGCACGCTGCTGGCGCTGATGCGCCTGTCCGGCAAGCCGTGGCTGGAGATTCCCGCAGCCGCCTACGTGAACACGCTGCGCTCCATCCCGCTGGTGATGGTGATCCTGTGGTTCTTCCTGC
>CBFGPX010000290.1:0-5153 GCA_965650725.1 uncultured Comamonadaceae bacterium
CAACACGGCGCTGGCCGTGGGCGAGCTGGTGCTGGCCGGCCAGGCCCTGCCGTCGGCGCCGGCCGCGCAGACCTGGGGCAAGGCCAGGCGCCCGGCCGGCGCCGACGGCTACCTGGGCTGGGGCTGGCTGCGCGAGCGGCGCTGGGTGGTGGACTACGCGGCGCGGCAGCTGACGGTGCTCGCACCGGAGGCGCCGATGCCGGCCGGCTGCGGCACGGCGCCCGGGCGCTTCGAGCAGTTGGGCAGCCTGCCCGTGGTGCGCTTGCAGGCGGCCGACGGCCAGATGCTGACGCTGGGCCTGGACACGGGCGCGTCGCGCAACGTGATCCGCCCCGCGCTGGCCGCGGCGGTGGCCGGCGAGCTGCGCTGGGCGGGCCGCCCGCTGGGGGCCGGCGGCTTCGTCACGGTGCCACTGCAGGTGACGGGGCTGGACGGCTTCCTGGGGCAGGACTTCTTCAGCCGCCACCGCGTCTGCATGGACCCCACCGGCCGGCAGCTGTGGGTGCAGCCGCTGGCGGATTGAGGGCTCAGCGGTTGGTCGAGTAGTTCACCGGCAGCCAGTCATAGCCCTTGCCGTCAGCGCGCAGCCGGCCGATGCCGGGGAAGCTGATGTGGGTGACGGCCACGTAGTAGCCGTCCTTGGCCGCCGCGGCGTAGGCCTTCTCGCGCTCGGGGCGGGCGGCCTTGGGGTCGGAGTCGAACTGGATGGTCACCGACGGATCGGGGAACTGCACGGCGGCCACGTGCATCAGGTCGCCCCAGAACATCATCTTCTGGCCCTTGCTCTCGGCCACGTAGTTGCTGTGGCCGGGCGTGTGACCGTAGGCGGGGAAGGCCTTCACGCCGGGCACGATCTCCACGCCTGCGGCGGCACCGTCAAACGGCTTGAAGCGGCCACCGTCGGCAAAACCCTTCACCAGTGCCGCAATGGCCTTGGCGCCGTCGCCCTTGGCGACCTGCTCGGCGCTGAGCCAGAAGTCGCTGTCGCGCTTGTCGATGCGCAGCGTCGCATTGGGGAAGGCCGTGGCCGAGGCGCCGCCGATATGGTCGCCGTGCATGTGGGTGATGACGATCTCGTCCACCTGCTCGGGGCTGTAGCCCGAGGCCTTCAGGTTGGCCAGCACGCGGCCGGCCGTCGGGCCGAACAGGCCGGCGGTGCCGGTGTCTACCAGCACGACCTTGGCGCCGGTGTTGACGAGGTAGGCATTGACGGAGGTCTCCAGCGGCACGCCAAGGTAGGCGTGCTGCAGCGCGCGCAGCGTGTTGGCGGGCGGCTGCTGCAGCAATTTGTCCACGGGCAGGTCGATGCTGCCGTCGGACAGCGCGGTGACCTCGAAGTCGCCCAGCTGCAGGCGGTACCAGCCGGGCGCCTGGCCCTTGAGCTGCGGGCCGGCGGCGGAGGCGGTGGCGCTGACGGCGAGCGCGAGGGCGGCGGGGAGCAGGCGTTTGAGCATCGTGGGTCTCCGGGGGGGTGGGAATGACAGCGGCGCAGCATATCGGCGCCTTCGCGGCCTTGCAGCACGCAGGGTCGATGTCTGCCGAATGGACAGCTGCCGGCCACCCGCCTGACTGGAATCCGGACGGTGCCAGGTCGCCAGACGGGCAAATCGCGGGTCAACCCGCAAGGGTTTCCATGGAATTCGCCCCAGCCTGGCGCCGGCATGGCTTTTGCGCTGAGCGGTCTGGCTCACACAAAACCCAACAGGAGACAAGCCATGCCCCGACGCCTACCGGCGCCTTCGCGTCTGCATTTCGCCATCCTGGCCGCGCTGGGCGCGACCGCCGGCCTGCCCGCCGCGGCCCAGACCTCCGCCGCCCCGGCGGCCGAACCCGTGGCCACGCTGGAGACCGTCAAGATCACGGCCCGCAAGCGCGAGGAGTCGCTGCAGGACGTGCCGGTGGCCGTGACGGCGCTGACGGCCGAGCAGCTGGACAAGCTGGCCATCAAGGATCTCGGCGACCTGCAAGGCCAGGTGCCCAACCTGACCATCTACGCCGCACGCGGCAGCAACACGACGCTGACCACCTTCATCCGCGGCGTGGGCCAGGCGGACCCGCTGTGGGGCGTGGACCCGGGCGTGGGCATCTACTTCGACGACGTCTACATCGCCCGCCCGCAGGGCGCGCTGCTGGACGTCTACGACGTGCAGCGCGTGGAGGTGTTGCGCGGCCCGCAGGGCACGCTGTACGGCAAGAACACGGTGGGCGGCGCGGTGAAGTACGTGTCCAAGCCGCTGCCGCAGAAGACCGAGGGCGCGGTGACGCTGGCGACGGGCAGTTACGGCCAGGTCACGGCCAAGGGTGCGGTGGGCACGGCGCTGAACGACGGCCAGCTGCGTTTCCGCCTGGCCGGCGCCAGCCTGAACCGCGACGGCTTCGGCAAGAACCTGACCGACGGCAGCGCCGTCAGCGACCAGGCCACCACCAGCGGCCGCATCTCGGCCGGCTGGTTCCCGACCGGCTCGACGTTCAACGCCCAGGTGTCCATCGACCGGACACGCGACAACTCGCACATGCGCGGCTTCCAGCGCCTGAACGTGAACGCGTTCGACCCCGCGAAGACGCCGCCCACCACCGGCCGCTACGACATCGCGACCGGCATGCCCAATGCGAACTACACCAACAGCGAGGGCGAATCGCTGACGCTTAACTGGGGCGTCAGCGACGACTGGAGTCTGAAGTACATCGCCGCGCACCGCGCGTCCGACACCGACACGTCCATCGACTTCGACGGCCTGCCCAACAAGATCGCCGATGTGCGCGCCGAATACCACGACAGCTCGCAAAGCCACGAGCTGCAGGCCATCTACGAAGGCGCCAGCCACTCGGGCGTGATGGGCGTCTACTGGTTCGACGGCCGCGCGGGCGGCACGGTGCGCAACAACTTCTTCAACCTGAGCTTCGGCACCACCAACGGCACGGTCTACACCGAGGGCAAGGCCGTGTTCGGCGACTGGAGCTGGCGCCTGACCCCGGCCTTCAGCATCAGCACGGGCCTGCGCTACACCAAGGAAACCAAGCGCGCCCGCGTGCTGAACCAGGCCTTCGCGAACGACACGTTCAGCGGCACGCCCATCGCGACGCCGGCCAACTTCGACAACTCGCGCAGCGTGACCAACACGTCGCCGCGGCTGTCGCTGGAATACAAGCTCAGCAACGCGGTGAAGCTCTACACGACGGCCTCGCGCGGCTTCAAGAGCGGCGGCTACAACATCCGCGCCAACACGCTGTCGTTCCCGGCGTCCAGCCGCCCGTTCGAGGACGAGAAGCTGGACTCGCTGGAGCTGGGCGCCAAGATGATTCTGGACGGCGGCCGGCTGGAGCTGAACACCGCGCTGTTCCACAACAAGTACAAGAACGTGCAGCTGTCGGTGTTCACCAGCTACACGCAGCCCAACGGCCAGCCCGGCTTCTTCGGCGACTTCACCAACGCTGGCAAGGCCACGCTGAAGGGCGGCGAGGTCGAGTTCGTCTGGAACCCGTCGGCCGACTGGCGCGTCAGCGGCCATGTCGCGCTGCTGGACGCCAAGTACGACGAGTACTTCGACCGCGGCGTCAACGTGGCGGATCAGAAGAAGTTCACCAACACGCCGAAGACGCAGGCCGGCCTGAACATCGAGCACAACGCCAGGCTCGCGATGGGCACGCTGCGCTCACGGCTGGGCGTGACGCACCGCACCAAGGTCTACCCGACGACCGACCTGTCCGAGTCGCTGGCGCAGGACGCGTACACGCTGGTCAATGCGGGGCTGATCTGGGAGAAGGATGCGCGTTTGAGCTTCTTCCTGCATGGCAGCAACCTGACGGACAAGGCGTACAAGACGGATGGCTACAACATTGCGGCTTTAGGCGTGCTGAACGCCTATTACGGCGCGCCTCGGACGTTCTCGTTAGGCGGAACGTACAAGTTCTGACTCTGCCTTCGGGCTCGGTACTGCTGGTGGGTGGCGAGTGTGGTGCCGGGATGCGCGCCCGGCAGCGCGGTAACTTTCTTCTGCGGCGCCAGAAGAAGGTCACCAAAGAAGAGGCGCTTAACCGCAAGCCATCCCGACGCCACTATCAACGGCGCGCGAAAACGCCCAGCCGTACCCCGGGGAAGACGCGAACCGCTGCGCTCTCGCGGCTGTCCCTGTGACGAGCGCGCCAGATCGGACCTTCAAGCCGCTTAACGCCGGCTGCACGCCGGGCTCACCAGCGAATGCGAATACCGCGTCGCTGGAGCGACGCCCCGATGGATGCTGCGCCTGGGTCGCGTCGCCCGAGCGACGCCGTGTTGGCTGTTTTGTTGAGCACGGCGTGCAGCCGGCGTTAGGCGGCCAGCTGGACCGATGAGTGATGCGGGTGACAAGGACAGCCGCGAGAGCGCAGCGGGTCGCGTCTGGGCGTCATGCGGTGTTTGTTTTCGCGCGCTGTTCTTGGCTAGTGGTGCTGGTGTGCGGTTCAGGGCCTTTTCTTTGGTGACTTTCTTTTGGCCCCGCAAAAGAAAGTTACCCCGCCGCCGGGCGGGACTCCCGGCACCACACTCGGCACGAACCAGGAGTAGCGAGCCCGAAGGCTTATCGAGATCGGTCATTGATGCACCCCCACCAACTCAGTCGCCTCGGGACCCAATCCCGCTACATTCCGGCCTTCATGCCGCTGTCCAAAAACCAGACACGCACCGACATCCCCCAGGATGTCGACGGCCTGCTGCGCCTGGCCGCGCAGTCCATGTTCGACGTGCTGGCACGCTCCACCGAAGGGATGATGGTCATCGACCGCGATCACCGCGTGGTCTGGATCAGCGACGGCTACAAGCGCTTCCTGCCGGCGCTTGGCTTCACGGACGAGCACGAGTTCGTCGGCCGGCGCGTGGAAGACGTGGTGCCCAACACGCAGATGCTGCAGGTGCTGGAGACCGGCAAGCCAGTGCTGGTGGACCTGCTGACCAACAAGGCCGGCACCTTCCTCGTCAGCCGGCTGCCGCTGCGCAACGATGCCGGCGAAGTGATTGGCGCCTTGGGACTGGTCTTGCTCGACCACCCCGAGACGACGATGCAGCCGCTGATCCAGAAGTTCGCGCGGCTGCAGCAGGAGCTGGAAGACACCCGCCGGCAACTCGCCGCGCAGCGTCGGCCCAAGTACACGATCGCCAGCTTCATCGGCGCCAGCCC
>CBFGPX010000291.1:0-5083 GCA_965650725.1 uncultured Comamonadaceae bacterium
AGGCGGCCACCACGCGCATGTCGTGCTCCACCAGCACCACCGTGTTGCCGGCCGCCACCAAGGTGCGCAGCTGCGCCAGCAGGCGATCGGCATCGGCCGGGTGCAGGCCGGTGGTGGGCTCGTCCAGCACGTACAAGCTGTCGCCGCGCTGGCTGCGCTGCAGCTCGGTGGCCAGCTTGATGCGCTGGGCCTCGCCGCCGGACAGCTCGGTGGCGGGCTGGCCCAGCCGCAGGTAACCCAGGCCGATGCGCTGCAGCAGCGCCAGCGGCCGCTGCAGCGGCGGCTGGTCGGTGAAGAAGGCGGCGGCTTCGTCCACCGTCATGCCCAGCACCTCGGCGATGTTCCTGTCGCGCCAGCGCACCTCCAGCGTTCGTTCGTTGTAGCGGGCGCCGTGGCAGGCCGGGCACGGGGCGTAGACGCTGGGCATGAACAGCAGCTCGACGCTGACGAAGCCCTCGCCCTCGCAGGTCTCGCAGCGGCCCTTGGCCACGTTGAACGAAAAGCGCCCGGCGTCATAACGCCTGGAACGCGCGGCCGGCGTATCGGCGAACAGCTTGCGCACGTGGTCGAACAGGCCGGTGTAGGTGGCCAGGTTGGACCGCGGCGTGCGGCCGATGGGCTTCTGGTCGACGCGCACCAGGCGTTTCAGGTGCTCGATGCCGGCGCCGACGCGGCCGCTGGTGCGCTGCAGGGGCTGCGCATCCTCGCCTTCCTCGTCCTCGGCGGCCGGCAGTTCGTGGCCCAGCGCCGCGGCCACCAGGTCCACCAGCGCCTGGCTGACCAGGCTGGACTTGCCCGAACCGGATACGCCGGTGACCGCCGTGAGCACGCCCAGCGGGAAGTCCGCGTCCAGCTGCGCCAGGTTGTTGCGGCTGACGCCGCGCAGTTCCAGCCACCCCGCCGGTGCGCGGCGCGGGCCGGCCGCCGCGGCCGCGTCATTGAAGAGATAGGCGGCGGTCTTTGATGCCGCCACCTGGCGCAGCCCCGCGGGTGGTCCGCTGTACAGCACCTCGCCGCCGTTCATGCCGGCGTCGGGCCCGACGTCGACGATCCAATCCGCCGCGCGCATCAGGCCCAGGTCGTGCTCGACCACGAACACCGAGTTGCCGGACTGCTTGAGCCGCTGCAGCGCGCGCAGCAGCGCCTCACCGTCGGCCGGGTGCAGGCCCGCGGACGGCTCGTCCAGCACGTAGACCACGCCGAAGAGGTTGGACCGCATCTGCGTGGCCAGGCGCAGGCGCTGCAACTCGCCCGCGGACAAGGTGGGGGTGCTGCGGTCGATCGAGAGGTAGCCCAGGCCCAGGTCAACCAGCGCGCCGATGCGCTCGATCACGTCGGCCGCGATGCGCTGCGCGGCGATGCGTTTTTCCTCGGACAGGTTGGGCGTGCGCCGCACGTCCGGCGCCGCGGCATGGGCCGAGCCACCGGCGGCCACGCGGCGCGCGGTGTCGCGCCGGGCGCTGGCGCGGTCGAGGGTGGCAGCGGCCGCTGCGGGCACCACATCGAAGCGGCCTTCGGCCGCGGGTTTCAACACGTCCGCCATCGCCGCCAGCGACAGGTGCGACAGCTGGGCGATGTCGAGCCCCGCGAAGGTGACCGACAGCGCCTCGGGCTTCAGCCGCTTGCCCTGGCAGGCGCTGCAGGGCGTGCCGGTCATGAAGCGCGAGACGCGGCGCTTCATCATCGCGCTGTGGGTGGTGGCGAAGGTGTGCAGCACGTAGCGCCGCGCGCCCATGTAGGTGCCGAGGTAGCTGGGCTCCAGCTGGCGGCGCAGCGCGTCGCGCGTCTCTTCGGGCGTGAAGCCGGCGTACACCGGCACCTGCGGCTGCTCCTCGGTGAAGAGGATCCAGTCGCGCTGCTTCTTCGGTAGCGCGCGCCAGGGCTTGTCGACGTCGTAGCCGAGCGTGACCAGGATGTCGCGCAGGTTCTGGCCGTGCCAGGCCGGCGGCCAGGCGGCGATGGCGCGCTCGCGAATGGTCAGCGAAGGGTCCGGCACCATCGAGGCTTCGGTCACCTCGTAGACCAGCCCCAGGCCATGGCACGCGGGGCAGGCGCCCTGCGGCGTGTTGGGCGAGAAGTCTTCCGCGTACAGCATCGGCTGCTTCGGGGGGTAGCTGCCGGCGCGCGAGTACAGCATGCGCAGCAGGCTGGACAGCGTGGTGACGCTGCCCACCGACGACCGCGTGCTGGTGGCGCCGCGCTGCTGCTGCAGCGCCACCGCGGGCGGCAGGCCGTCGATGGCATCCACCGCCGGCACGCCCACCTGCTCGATCAGCCGCCGCGCATAGGGCGCCACGGATTCGAAATAGCGCCGCTGCGCCTCGGCATACACGGTGCCGAAGGCGAGCGAGGACTTGCCGGAACCCGAGACGCCGCTGAACACCACGAAGGCGTCGCGCGGGATGTCGACGTCGACGTTCTTCAGGTTGTGCTCGCGGGCGCCGCGCACGCGCACGAAGCGGCGCGTCAGGTCGTCGCGGTCCATGGCGAATGGTCGGGCATGGCCGCCTTCGGCAAACCCCGTGCCGCCTGCGAACCAGCACGAACCGCCGCCAGGCACACCGCTTGCCTTTTCTCCCCCTGGGCGGCGCTCGGCCGCGGCATGGAGCAGCGGCGATGGGATTGCGAGAACGCCATCAGGTGAACCTGGGCGGTGAGGGCCAGGTCATCTTGATGTTCGCCCACGGCTTCGGCTGTGACCAGCACATGTGGCGCTTCCTGGCGCCCAGCTTCGCCACGCGCTTTCGCACGCTGCTGTTCGACCAGGTGGGCAGTGGGTCGTCCGACCTCTCGGCCTACGACCCGGTCAAGTACGACAGCCTCGACGGCTATGCCGACGACGTGATCGAGCTGATCGACGAATTTGCCGACGGGCCGGTGGTCTTCGTCGGCCATTCGGTCAGCGCGATGACGGGCCTGCTGGCCGGGCTGCGCGCGCCGGACCGCTTCCTGGCCCACGTGATGGTGGGCCCGTCGCCCTGCTACCTGAACGATGGCGACTACGTCGGCGGCTTCACGCGCGAGGACATCGATTCGCTGCTGGAGACGATGGAGAGCAACTACCTGGGCTGGTCCAGCAACATGGCCCCGGCCATCATGGGCGTGCCCGACCACCCCGAGCTGGGCCGCGAGCTGACCAACAGCTTCTGCCGCACCGACCCCGAGATCGCACGGCAGTTCGCGCGCGTGACCGTCCTGTCCGACCACCGCGACAAGCTGCCGCTGCTGGACGCGCCGACGCTCATCCTGCAGTGCAGCGACGACCTGATTGCGCCGCGCAGCGTGGGCGAGTACATGGCGCGGGTGATGCCGCGCGCCACCTTGCGCATCATCGAGAACCACGGCCACTGCCCGCACATGAGCGCGCCGAACGCCAGCGCCCGCGCGATGGACGACTTCCTGCAGCAGCTGCTGAAGTGACCCATCCAGCCGCCGACGCGCTGTACGAGCAGGCGCCGTGCGGCCTGATGCTCACGGAGCCCGACGGCACCATCCGCCGCGTCAACGCCACCTTCTGCCGCTGGATCGGCGCCGAGGCGGATGAGCTGGTGGGCCAGGTGCGCGTGCAGCAGCTGCTGTCCATGGGCGGGCGCATCTTCCACCAGACCCACTGGGCACCGCTGCTGCAGATCCAGGGCTCGGTGGCCGAGGTGAAGCTGGACGTGCTGCACCGCCGGGACGGCCGGCGCCTGCCGATGTTGATGAACGCCATCCGGCGCGACCATGGCGGGCAGGTGTTCGACGAGCTGTCGATGGTGATCGCCGAGGACCGCCATGCCTACGAGCGCGAACTGCTGCAGGCTCGCCGCCGCGCCGAGCAGCTGCTGCGGCAGGAACGGCAGGCGCAGCAGGCGCTGGCGCAGGCCGAGGAGCAACTGCGGCAGGCGCTGGACGTGGCCGAGGACCGCGCGCTGTTCGCGGAGCAGCTGATCGGCATCGTCAGCCATGACCTGCGCACGCCGCTGCAGGCCATCCGGCTCGGCATGCAGCTGCTGGCCCGCACGCCGCTGGAAGAGGCGCAGCTGAAGACGGTGAACAACGTGCTGCGCTCCAGCCGGCGCGCGCAGCGGCTGGTGGAAGACCTGCTCGACTTCACCGTGGCGCGCGTGGGCCGCGGCGTGAGCGTGACGCCGCAGGCGATGGACCTGCAGCAGGTGCTGGCCGACACGCTGGACGAGCTGCGCGCCGCCTACCCGCAGCAGGCGCTGGCGCTGCGGCACGAAGGCCGCGCCGAGGTCATGGCCGATGCGGCGCGCATCGCGCAGTTGGTGGGCAACCTGGTCGCCAACGCCACGGCCTACGGCGCGCCGGGCCGGCCCATCACCATCGCCTCGCAGGGGTCGGGCGACGGCGGCTTCACGCTCAGCGTGCACAACGAAGGCCCGCCGATCGATCCGGCCTTGCTGCCGCGCCTGTTCGAGCCGATGGTGCGCGGCGAGGCCCGCGCCACCGACCGCAGCGTGGGACTGGGCCTGTTCATCGTGCGCGAGATCGCGCGGGCGCACGGCGGCCGCGTGGACGTGGCCTCGGCAGCGGGCGAAGGCACCGCTTTCACCTTCCACGCGCCGCGGGCAGCCGGCCCGACCTAGGATCGGCTCCCCCTCACCCACCCCCGCAAGGAGCCCCCATGCACCGTTCGACCCGTGGTCCCCTGGCCCTGTTGTCCATCGCCGCGGTCCTTGGTTTCAGCGCCTGCGCCTCATCGCCGGGCGGCGCCGAGAAGGGACCGTTCAGCTTCTTCGTCACCAGCACCGGCACCGGGCGCGGCGCCGACCTGGGCGGGCTGGCCGGGGCCGACCAGCACTGCCAGGCGCTGGCCAGTGCCGCGGGCGCCGGCGGCAAGACCTGGCGCGCCTACCTGAGCACGCAGGCCAAGGACGGCGTGGCCAACGTCAATGCGCGCGACCGCATCGGCAACGGCCCGTGGTTCAACGTCAAGGGCCAGCTGATCGCGCGCAGCGTGGACGACCTGCACGGCCCGGGCAACAGGATCAGCAAGCAGACCGCGCTGAACGAGAAGGGCGAGGTGGTGTCCGGCCGCGGCGACACGCCGAACCGGCACGACATCCTCACCGGCTCGCGC
>CBFGPX010000292.1:0-5036 GCA_965650725.1 uncultured Comamonadaceae bacterium
TGTACGTGATGAACGCCATCGTGCGCAGCGGCAGCGAGGCGCAGAAGCAGGCCTACCTTCCAAAAGTAGCGTCCGGCGAGCTGCGCATCCAGTCCATGGCCGTGACCGAGCCGACCACGGGCAGCGACACCACCAAGCTCAAGACCACCGCCGTGCGCAAGGACGGGCGCTGGGTCGTCAACGGCCAGAAGGTGTGGATCTCGCGCATCCAGCACAGCGACATGATGATCCTGCTGGCCCGCACCACGCCGCTGGCGGAGGTGCAGAAGCGGTCCGATGGCCTGAGCTGCTTCCTGGTGGATCTCAAGCAGGCGGTGGGCAACGGACTCACCGTGCGGCCCATCCTGAACATGGTCAACCACGAGACCAACGAGCTGTTCTTCGACAACCTCGAGATTCCCGAGGAGAACCTGCTCGGCCCGGTCGGCCAGGGCTTCAAGACCCTGCTGGACGGACTGAATGCGGAACGCACGCTGATCGCCGCCGAGTGCATCGGCGACGGCTACTGGTTCATCGACCGGGCGGCCAAATACGCCGGCGAGCGCGTCGTGTTCAACCGGCCCATCGGGCAGAACCAGGGCGTGCAGTTCCCGATCGCCGAGGCCTACATCGAGCTGGAAGCCGCGAACCTGATGCGCTGGAAGGCCTGCGAACGCATCGACGCCCACCAGAACGCCGGCGCGGCCGCCAACATGGCCAAGCACCTGGCGGCCAAGGCCAGCTGGGAGGCTGCCAACGTCTGCCTGCAGACGCACGGCGGCTTCGGCTTCGCCTGCGAATACGACATCGAGCGCAAGTTCCGCGAGACCCGGCTGTACCAGGTGGCGCCGATCTCCACCAACATGATCTTCAGCTACGTGGCCGAGCATGTGCTGGGCCTGCCCAAGTCCTACTGAACACGAAAGGCCAACATGGTCCGCCCCCTCGACGGCATCACCGTCGTCACCCTGGAACACGCGATCGCCGCGCCCTTCTGCACGCGTCAATTGGCTGATATGGGCGCGCGCGTCATCAAGATCGAACGGCCCGGCAGCGGCGACTTCGCCCGCGCCTACGACGAGCGCGTGCTGGGCCAGGCCTCGCACTTCGTGTGGACCAACCGCTCGAAGGAAAGCCTGACCTTGGATGTCAAGCACCCCGAAGCGCGGGAGGTGCTGGCACAGCTGCTGGAAGGTGCCGACGTGCTGGTGCAGAACCTGGCGCCGGGCGCGGCGGCGCGGCTGGGCCTGTCGTTCGAGGCGCTTCAGGCCAAGCACCCGCGGCTCATCGTCTGCGACATCTCCGGCTATGGCGACGACCCCGCGCAGCCCGGCCCCTACCGCGACAAGAAGGCCTACGACCTGTTGATCCAGAGCGAGTCGGGCTTCCTGTCGGTGACGGGAACGCCCGAGGAGCCCGCCAAGGCCGGCTGCTCCATTGCCGACATCGCCGCCGGCATGTACGCCTACAGCTGCATCCTGGCTGCGCTGTTGCAGCGTGGCAAGACCGGGCGCGGCAGCCGCATCGACGTGTCGATGCTGGAGAGCATGGCCGAATGGATGAGCTATCCGCTGTACTACGCCTACGACGGCGCCACGCCGCCGCCGCGCGCCGGGGCCGCTCATGCCACGATTTATCCCTACGGCCCATTCCCCGCTGGCGATGGCCACACGGTGATGCTGGGCCTGCAGAACGAGCGCGAATGGGGCGCCTTCTGCCAGCGCGTGCTGCAGCAGCCGGCGCTGGCCACGGACGAGCGCTTTGCGTCCAACTCGAAGCGCACCGCGAACCGCGAGGCGCTGCGGGCGCTGATCGTCGACACCTTCGCTTCGATGACGGCCGACCAGGTGATCGAGCGGCTGGAAGCAGCGCAGATCGCCAATGCGCGGGTCAACGACATGCACGACGTGTGGGCGCATCCGCAGCTGAAGGCGCGCAGCCGCTGGACCGAGGTGGCGACGCCCGGCGGGCCGATCCCCGCGCTGCTGCCGCCCGGCAAGACCGACGCCTTTGCGCCGCGCATGGACGCGGTGCCGGCCTTGGGCCAGCACACCGAGGCCATCCTGCGCGAGCTGGGCTGGTCGGCCGAGGCCATCGCCGGGCTGCGGGCCCGGGGCGCTGTGTGACCCACCACCATCATCGACAGGAGATGCCTCATGAAGCCCATTCCCTTCCGTCTTGTGCTGGCCGCGTGCCGATGAACAGCTTCACCTCGAGCCACGCCGCGCTGGCGGCTGCGCGCAGCCTGCTGTTCGTGCCGGGCAACCGGCCCGAGCGTTTCGCCAAGGCCATCGCCAGCGGCGCCGATGCCGTGGTGCTGGACCTGGAGGATGCCGTGCCGCCGGCACAGAAGGCCGCGGCGCGGGACGCCGTGGGCGAGGCGCTGGTGGCACTGGGTGCCAGCCGGGTGCCGCTCATCTTGCGAGTCAGCACGCCAGGTGGCGAGGCCGGGGCGGCAGACCTGGCCTGGCTGTCTGGCGTGCCGGCGCCCGCCGGCGTGATGGTGGCCAAGAGCGAATCGCCCGCCGACCTGGCCGCCGTGCAGCGCGCGGCGCCGGCCGCGGCCCTGCTGCCGCTGATCGAAAGCGCCGCCGGCTACGCCGCGCTGGCGCAGATCGCCGCGGCGCCCGGCGTGCTGCGGCTGGTCGTCGGCCACATCGACTTCATGGCCGACACCGGCCTGCGCTGCTCGGACGACGAACGCGAGCTGGACCCGCTGCGCTTCGCCGTCGCGATGCAGACGCGCCTGCAGCGCCTGGAAGCCGCGGTCGATGGGGTCACGACCGCCATCGACGACGATGACCGCCTGCGCCGCGACACCCGGCGCGCGCTGAACTTCGGCTTCGGCGCCAAGCTGTGCATCCACCCGCGCCAGGTGGCCGTGGTGCACGAAGCGCTGGCGCCCGCGGCCGAGGAGGTCGACTGGGCCCGGCGCGTGCTGGCCGCCGATGCCGCCGCCGCCGGTGCCGCCGTGCAGCTGGACGGAAAGATGGTGGACCTGCCGGTGGTGCTGCAGGCCCGCCGCACGCTGGCGCGTGTGCGCCATCAAGCCTGAAGGGGAGCGCGATGATCGATCACCTGGACCACCTGGTCCTGACCACCGCCCACGAAGAGGCCTGCGTGCGCTTCTATACCCAGGTGCTGGGCATGAAGCTGCAGTCCTTCGTCGGCGGCACCCCGCCGGTCGAGCGCAAGGCCTTCACCTTCGGCGCACAGAAGATCAACCTGCACGTGAAGGGCCGCGAGTTCGAGCCCAAGGCCCACACCCCGGTGCCCGGCGCGCTGGACCTGTGCTTCATGGCTGCGGTGCCGCTGGACGAGGTGATCGCGCGGTTGAAAGCCGCCGGGGTGCCGATCGTCGAAGGGCCGGTGATGCGCACCGGCGCGACGGGCCCGATCCGCTCGGTCTACGTGCGCGACCCGGACCTGAACCTGATCGAGATCTCGGAGGGGGCCTGACGGGCCGTCGTGCGGCGGCCTGCTGCACAGATTCCGCTGCGGGCCGGGCGCATGCAGGTGCGCAAGCGGTGCAGGTCGGTTGCGCCGCTGCGTTCCCAGGCCTGAAAAAGGCAGGGCCCGCACTTGGCGGGCCCTTGGTATGTCTGGTGGAGACGAGGAGGATCGAACTCCCGACCTTCGCATTGCGAACGCGACGCTCTCCCAGCTGAGCTACGTCCCCGACAAGCCGCGGATTCTAGCAGCACCAGCGGCCGTTCCGGCGGCCCCGTGTCCGCGTTAGAAAGCGGCCCTTGCCGTTCGCCGGCGATCGATCCTTCCGCACCGGCGATCCACCCCTTTCACGGAGCACCTCGATGGCGATGCAGCATGACGCGGCCTGGTACGACGCGCAGTACAACAACCGGGCGCGGGTCGCCGATCACCCGGCGATCCTGCAGCGCTGGGCCGAGGCGTCTGCGCTGGCGCGCCAGGGCTTGCGGGGCGAGATCGACCTGGCCTACGGCCCCACCGAGGCCGAGCGGCTGGACGTCTTCCGCGCTGAGCAGCCGGACGCGCCGGTGCTGTTCTTCATCCACGGCGGCTGGTGGCGCGCGCTGGACAAGGCTGACCATTCCTTCATCGCGCCGGCCTTCGTGAAGGCGGGCGCGATGGTGGTGGTGCCGAACTACGGCCTGTGCCCGACGGTGGGCATCGAGGACATCGCGCTGCAGATGACGCGCGCGCTGGCCTGGACCTGGCGGCACGCCGCCGAGCATGGCGGCGACCCCTCGCGGATCGTCGTCGCCGGCCACTCGGCGGGCGGGCACCTGGCGGCCATGCTGCTGGCCTGCCGCTGGAAGGTGGTGGACGAATCGCTGCCGCCGCGCCTGGTCAGCGGCGCGCTGTCCATCTCCGGCGTGTTCGACCTGGACCCGATCCGCGAGGCGCCCTTCCTGCAGGCCGACCTGAAGCTGACGCCTGCTGGCGTGCGCCGCCTGAGCCCGGCGTTCTTTCCCCGGCCGCGCGGCCCGCTGTACGCCGTGGTGGGGGGCGACGAGAGCGACGAGCACCTGCGCCAGAACCGCCTGATCCGCGACCAGTGGGGCCCGAGCACCGTGCCGGTCTGCGAGACCGTGGGCGGCAAGAACCATTTCGACGTGCTGCATGAACTGGTCGACCCGGAGGCCCGCGTGCACAGCCTGGCGTTGCGCCTGCTGGGGCTGGACTGACACCCATGGCGACGCACTTTCCAATAGCTGTTAACCCGACGTTTTGATTAGTCAGCCGCTATTCCCTCATTGAAGCTTTGTATTGGCCCGCGCTGGGGGGCTTTGGTAGCGTCATCCGGTGCCGTTGGCCGCAGCGGCCACTTGATCCACCTGACACGAGGAGCTTCACCATGGGCTTGAAGGGATCGAAGACTGAGCAGCACCTGAAGGACGCCTTTGCGGGCGAATCCCAGGCCAATCGGCGTTATCTCTATTTCGCCGCCAAGGCGGACGTGGAAGGGCAGAACGACGTCGCCGCGCTGTTCCGCTCCACCGCCGAGGGCGAGACGGGCCACGCCCACGGCCACCTCGAGTTCCTCGAGGAGGTGGGCGACCCCGCCACCGGCCTGC
>CBFGPX010000293.1:0-4935 GCA_965650725.1 uncultured Comamonadaceae bacterium
TACGACATGGTCGTCAAGCGCTTCCTGGCGGTGTTCTTCCCGCCGGCCGAGTTCCTGGTCACGACGCGCATCTCCAAGGTCGACAAGCATCACTTCCAGACCAACGGCAAGGTGCTGGTGAAGCCGGGCTGGCTGGCCGTCTACGGCAAGGACGTGGACGACGAGGACGCCAACCTCGTGCCGGTGCAGCCGGGCGAGGTCGTGCGCACCGAGAGCGTCGACGTCAAGGCGCTGCAGACCAAGCCGCCCGCGCGCTACACGGAAGCGACGCTGCTCTCCGCGATGGAAGGCGCAGGCAAGCTCATCGACGACGATGAACTGCGCGAGGCCATGGCCGAGAAGGGCCTGGGCACGCCGGCCACGCGTGCGGCCACCATCGAGGGCCTGATCACCGAGAAATACATGCTGCGCGAGGGCCGCGAGCTGATTCCGACGGCCAAGGCCTTCCAGCTGATGACGCTGCTGCGCGGCCTGGACGTGGAGGACCTGACCAAGCCCGAGCTGACCGGCGACTGGGAGTTCAAGCTCTCCGAGATGGAGAAGGGCCGCTTGAAGCGCGAACAGTTCATGGCCGAGATCGCGGCCATGACCGAGAAGATGGTCGCCAAGGCCAAGGGCTACGACCGCGACACCATCCCTGGCGACTACGCGACGCTGAAGACGCCCTGCCCCAAGTGCGGTGGCATCGTGAAGGAGAACTACCGCCGCTTCACCTGCACCGGCAAGAGCGGTGAAGGCAGCGATGCCTGCGGCTTCAGCATCGGCAAGATCCCGGGCGGCCGCAGCTTCGAGCTGCACGAGGTGGAGCAGTTCCTGGCCCACAAGAAGATCGGCCCGCTGGAGGGCTTCCGCTCCAAGGCGGGCTGGCCGTTCACGGCCGAGCTGGCGCTGGTCTACGACGACGAAATCGCCAACTGGAAGCTGGAGTTCGACTTTGGCGAGGACGCCAAGAAGGCCGAGGGCGACGGCGAGCCGGTGGACTTCTCCGCGCAGCAGTCGCTGGGCACCTGCCCCAAGTGCGCCGGCCGCGTGTTCGAGCACGGCAGCAACTACGTCTGCGAGCACTCGGTGGGTGAAAAGCTGACCTGCGACTTCAAGACCGGCAAGGTCATCCTGACCCAGCCCATCGATGCGGCTCAGGTGCACAAGCTGTTGAGCGGCGGCAAGACCGACCTGCTGGAGAACTTCGTCTCCAACAAGACGCGTCGCAAGTTCAAGGCCTTCCTGGCCTATGACAAGAAGGAAGGCAAGGTCGTGTTCGAGTTCGAGCCGCGTGCCGCCAAGGCGCCGCCGGCCAAGAAGGCCGCGGCGAAAAAGTCGGCCGCCAAGGCCTAACCGCACGACGCCCGCAAATGATCCTATGCTCGCGCCCAATGCCCCTCATGGGCAGGGAGGACTGCGGATGGCGCCGATGAGCATGGGCATACAGGCGCGACTGACGGCGGGCATCGCCCTCGTCGCCAGTCTGCTCGTGCTGGCCGTCGGCTGGTTCTGGACCTCGCGCGAGGAGGCCGAGCTGATGGACGGCCTGCGCCAGCGTGAGGCGCGCATGGCGGGCCTGGTGGAGCGCGGCTTTGCCGGCCCCATCTGGAACCTGGACCATGTCGCCATCGAGAACCTGCTCGATGCCGTCATGGCCGACCCCGAGGTGCATGCCATCGAGTTGCGCGGCCTGGGGCTGCGCGGCGGACTGGCCCGGCGCGAGCGTGAGCTGCCGGCCAGCGGGCCGCTGGAGAGCAAGTTCGGCATCACCTACCAGCCCGCGGCCGACGCGGACGGCACGCAGGTCGCGTCGGCGGTGCTGACCTTCCGGCGCGACCTCGTGGACGAACAGATCCAGCGCACGCGCCTGTTCGTCGTGGAGCTGCTGGCGGTGGTGGTGGTCGGCATCGTCGGCGCCAGCTGGCTGCTGGTGCACTGGCTGGTGCGCCGGCCGGTGGCGCGGCTGGGGTCGCTGGCGCAGCGCGTGGCCCAGGGCGACCTGGGGGCGCAGGAGAAGATCGAGCGCGGTGACGAGATCGGCGAGCTGACGGCGCGCTTCAACGCCATGAGCCTGAAGCTGCGCAGCGCGGCCGACCAGGTGCAGCTCACCGCCGAGGGGCTGCGCGCCAGCGAGGCGCGCTACCGCAGCCTGTTCGAGAACGCGACCGAGGGCATCTTCCAGGCCGACGCCGATGGCCGCGTGCTGAGCATGAACCGCGCGTTGACGCAGATGCTGGGCCTGGGCTCGCAGAGCCCGGTGGGGCGGCGGCTGCGGGCGGTCTCGGGCATCGCGCGCGACGAGATGCTGCGCGTGACCAAGGCCATGGACGAATGGGGCAAGGTGCAGCAGGTGCAGCTGCAGCTGCGGGCGCAAAGCGGCCGGCCGCTGTGGGTGGAGCTGAGCGCGCACTGGGTCGAGACCGACGGCGGCGAGCGCCGCGTGGAGGGCATGGTCAGCGACATCTCGCGGCGCCGCCAGGCCGAGGCCGAGCTGACGCGCTACCGCGAGCACCTGGAGGATCTGGTCAACGAGCGCACGGCCGAGCTGAGCGAGGCCAAGCTGCGGGCCGAGGGCGCCAACCAGGCCAAGGGCCGCTTCCTGGCGACCATGAGCCACGAGTTCCGCACGCCGCTGAACGCCATCCTGGGCTTCACGCAGCTCATGCAGATGGACGCGGCCATTCCCGCCAACCAGAAGGCCAAGCTGCAGATGATGCGCGACTCGGGCCTGCACCTGCTGGAGCTGATCAGCGACGTGCTGGACATGGCCAGCATCGAGGCCGGCAAGGTCTCGCTGAAGCCGGCACCGGCCGAGCTGCGCTCGCTGGTGGAGATGGCCTGCGACAGCGTGCGCCTGCGTGCCGAGCAGAAGAACCTCAGCTTCTTCGCCGACATCGATCCCGACCTGCCCGGCCAGGTGGTGCTGGACGGCCAGCGCCTGCGCCAGGTGCTGCTGAACCTGCTGTCCAACGCGGTGAAGTTCACCGACAGCGGCACGGTGACGCTCAGCGCCGCGCTGCTGGAGCCGCCGCAGGGCGGCCACGCGCGGCTGCGCTTTGCGGTCACCGACAGCGGCATCGGCATGACGCCGGCCCAGCAGGCGCGGCTGTTCCAGGCCTTCGAGCAGGTCTCCGACGACTCGCGCCACATCGGCGGCACCGGCCTGGGCCTGTCCATCAGCCAGCAGCTGGTGCGCTTGATGGGGAGCCAGATCGTCGTGCAGAGCACGGCGGGGCAGGGCAGCAGCTTCAGCTTTGAATTGAGAGTACCCCTCGCGTGACGGTGTCCGGTGTACGTCGGGCCGAGCGCCGGGCCGCTCCCAAGCCGGCCCGCCATGGCGATGTGCGAACGGCTCAATGCCGTGAGCATCGCCGTCCCCTCGGGGGACCGGCCAGACACGCCCGCGTACAGCGGGGCGGGACTGGACGAGGGGCCTGAATGACCTGGGCGATTGCGGCGAAGCTGGTCGCCATTCTTGTGGCGGTGGCGATCGGCTGGATGGTTGGCCGCATGCGCTGGCTGGGCGGCGGCGAGGCCGGCAGTGACACCGACCCGGCGCGCGTGCTGGCCAACGCGGCCTTCTACATCTTCGTGCCGGCGCTGCTGTTCCGCACCACCGCGCGGCTGGACACGTCGGCGCTGCCCTGGGCCTTCCTGGGGGCCTTCTTCCTGCCGGCGCTGGTGCTGGTGGCACTGCTGTACGTCATCCACCGCTGGCGGCGCGCGCCGGAAGAGAACATCGTGGCGCCCAGCGTCAAGGCCATCACGGCGGGCTTCGGCAACACGCTGCAGGTGGGCCTGCCGGTGGCGGCCGGCGTGTTCGGCGAGCAGGGACTGGCGCTGCACATCGCCGTCGTCAGTCTGCATGCGCTGTGCATCCTGACGCTGCTGACCACCCTCGTCGAGCTGGACCTGGCGCGCGAACGCAGCGGCGGCCACCTGGGCCACACCTTGCTGCAAACCGTGAAGAACACGGTCATCCACCCGGTGGTGCTGCCGGTGCTGGCCGGCCTGGCCTGGAACGCGACCGGCCTGCCGATACCCGCCGTGGCCGACGAGGCGCTGCAGAGCCTGGGCACGGCCGTCGTGCCGTTGTGCCTGACGCTGATCGGCATGTCGCTGGCCTATTACGGCTGGCCGCGCACGTGGAACGGGCTGCTGGGCATGGTGCTGACCAAGCTGCTGGTGATGCCGGCCGTGGTGCTGGCCATCGCCTACTGGGGCCTGGGGCTGACCGGCATGCCGCTGGCCGTCATCGTCATGATCGCGGCGCTGCCCACGGGCTCCAATGCGCTGATCTTCGCGCAGCGCTACCGCGCGCTGGAGGCCGAGGTCACGGCCGCCACGGTCGTCTCCACCATCCTCTACGTGGCCACGGCGCCGCTGTGGCTGGCGCTGCTGGCCTGGCTGTCGCCATGGCGTACACCCTGACGGACGGCACTTCAGCGCGGCCATGCCGCATCGCCCAATCCCTGCATCTCCTTCCTGGACCGCATCGCATGAACGCTCCCGCTCCCCGTCGCCTCGTGGCGCTGCTGGCTCTGGCCGGCGCGCTGTCCGCTTCATTGCCGGCCGCCGCTGCACCCGAGGCGCAGGGCGCCGTCAGCACGGCCGCCGGCCAGCTGTCCATCCGCCACGAGAAGCTGACGCTGCCCAACGGCTTCGAGCTCATCCTGGTGGAAGACCACAGGCTGCCGCTGGTCGCCTTCAACCTGTGGGTGCACGCCGGGCCGCGCAACGAGGCGCCGGGGCAGACCGGCTTCGCCCACCTGTTCGAGCACCTGGTGTTCGCCGGCAGCCGCCACATCCCGCGCGGCGAGTTCGACAAGTACATCGACGCCGCCGGCGGCACCGATGCCAACGGCTCCACCAACTTCGACCGCACGAACTACTTCTTCACGCTGCCGTCCAACCAGCTGGCGCTGGGCCTGTGGCTGAAGGCGGACATGCTGG
>CBFGPX010000294.1:0-4914 GCA_965650725.1 uncultured Comamonadaceae bacterium
AGCAGGCCCAGCCGGGCCAGCAGCTCGTCGTCGATGGCGGCGATCCAGTCCTCGTCGTTCTCGTCGCCGAACAGCAGCTCGAACAGCGCAGCCAGGTCGCGCGTGTCCGTCGTGGACGGCAGCACGCGGCGGCGCAGCCGGCCCAGGAACTCGTGCCACAGCGCCATGCGCGGCGCAAAGCCCACCTCGGCGAACAGGCTGACGGCGTCCACATCGTTCCAGACGCCCGCGATGACGTTGGAGAAGTTGTAGGCGTGCTCGGGGTGGCGCTCCAGCACGTTGAGCAGGTGCTTGAGCCGCACCAGCGGCAACGGCGTACCGGCGGCCGAGGCCTCGCGCGGCGCATGGCGCAGCCATTCGAGCAGGCGCACCAGCCACAGGTTGCGCTCGGCCAGCACGGCCTGCGGATCGGCTGCGTTCAGCAGCGCGGTGAGGTCCCAGTTTCTATTGGTCACGTCAGTACTCCGGGCCGAGCGCCGGGCCGCTCCCAAGCCGGCCCGTCTTGGCGATGTGCTTGCGGCTCAATGCCGCAAGCATCGTCATCACCTCGGGGGATCGGCCAAGGTACTCCTTGGACGAGGGGCTCAATGCAAGCTCGCGCTGTCGGCGAGCAGGAACTCGGCGACGTCGGCATAGAAGATCTCGCAGCCCTCGGTCACGCACAGGAAGCGTCCGCGCATCGTGCCCTGCGGCGTGCCGATCTGGGCCCAGGAGCTGTACTGGAAGCTCTGGCCCGGCGCCAGCACCGGCTGGTGGCCCACGACGGCCAGGCCGTCAACGACCTGCACCTGGCCGCGCGCGTCGGTGATCTCCCAGTGCCGGCCGATGAGCTGGGACAGCACGTCACCGGTGTTCTCTATCGTGAGGGTGTAGCTGAAGGCGTAGAGGCCTTGTTCGAGATGGGTCTGCTCGGGCAAGGCCTGGACGGCGACGCTGCAGCTGAATCGGGGGTTGGCCATCAGATGATTTTGCCTTCCGGGCGCTATGCTCGACCCATGTCGATCGGGAAGCGTGATCCTAAGTGCTGCGCTGGTTCTGGCTCCTGACTGCCCTGCTCGCCCTGCCCGCGCAGGCGGAGGATGTCGTACTGCGCACCGCCCAGCAGAGCGGCTCGCTGGTCAAGTACGACCCCGACGGTGGCCCCAACCGCCCCGGCCTCTGCATGGAGGTGCTGCAGGCCGTGCAGCGCATGGACCCCGGCCTGCAGTTCACCGGCATGGAACAGCAGGTGCCGCTGAAGCGCGTGGAGCGCCTGCTGGCCGACGGCCTGGTGGATGCCTTCTTCTGCCTGCTGAAGTCGCCCGAGCGCGAGAAGCAATGGCGCTACGTGCCCATTCCGCTGTACACGATCCGGCACGTCATCGTGCAGCGCGCCGACGACGCGCGGAATCTGGACACGCTGCCCGAACTCGCCGAGTCCAGCAAGCGCAAACCCGTGCTGGTCACGCGCGGCACGGCGCTGGCGCGCCGGCTGGTGCAGGCGGAGGTCGCCGTCGCCGAGGTGGGCTCGGAGCGCGAGGCCTTGCAGATGCTGCTGATGAATCGCGCCGACGTCATCTACGGCCAGGACATCAACCTGCTGCGCCACATCAGCGACGCGCGGCTGGGCACGAAGATGAAGTTGGGCCGCACCGTCTTCCAGGAGGAGGCGCAGTACCTGGCGCTGCGCGCCGACCTGCCAGCCGCCCACGAGGAGCGGCTGACGCAGGCGCTGCGCCGGCTGGAGCGCGACGGCGTGCTGCGCGCGCTCGGCGAGAAATACCGATGAGCCCCAGACCCCTTTTCTTGCCGCCCGACGGCCGGCCCCGCTGCGCCTGGTGCGCCGCCGCGCCCGGCGACGATCTCTACCTGCGCTATCACGACGAGGAATGGGGCCGGCCCGTGGCCGACGACTTCCGGCTGTTCGAGAAGCTGTGCCTGGAAGGCTTCCAGAGCGGCCTGTCGTGGCGCACCATCCTGAACAAGCGCGAGGCCTTCCGCACCGCATTCGCGGGATTCGACTTCCACCAGGTCGCCCGGTTCGGCGAGCAGGACGTGAACCGGCTGCTGCTTGACGCCGGCATCGTGCGCCACCGCGGCAAGATAACGGCGGCCATCCACAACGCCAGGCGCTGCGTGGAGCTGGTGGCTGAGACCGGCTCGCTGGCCGCCTACCTGTGGCGCTTCGAGCCGCCGAAGAACTCGGTGGCGCACAACCTGTCGCAGTCGCCGGCTTCCGAGGCGCTGTCCAAGGACCTGAAGAAGCGCGGCTGGAAGTTCGTCGGCCCCACCACCATGCACGCGCTGATGCAGGCCATGGGCCTCATCAACGACCACCAGCCGGGCTGCCACCACTGGGCCGCGGCGCAGCAGGCGCGAGACAGCTTCAGGCGCCCGGGCTCCTAAAATCGGGGCCATGGCCGCCCCTGACTACCGCATCGCCCCCAGCCTCCTGTCCGCCGATTTCGCCCGCCTGGGCGAGGAGGTCCGCAACGTGCTGGCCGCCGGCGCCGACTGGATCCATTTCGACGTGATGGACAACCATTACGTGCCCAACCTGACCTTCGGGCCCGTCATCTGCGAGGCGGTGCGCAAGCATGCGTTCAAGCCCGACGGCACGCCGGCCATCCTCGACGTGCACCTGATGGTGCAGCCGGTCGATGCGCTCGCCCAGGCGTTCTGCCGCGCTGGCGCCGACATCGTGACCTTCCACCCCGACGCCAGCACCCACGTGGACCGCACGCTGCAACTCATCAAGGGCGAGGGCAAACAGGCCGGCCTGGTCTTCAACCCCGCCACGCCGCTGGACGTGCTGGAGTGGGTCATCGACAAGGTGGACCTCGTCATGCTGATGAGCGTGAACCCCGGCTTCGGCGGGCAGAGCTTCATCCCCAGCGCACTGCAGAAGCTGAAGAAAGCGCGCGAGATCATCGACAGGTCGGGCCGCGACATCCGCCTGGAGATCGACGGCGGCGTGAAGATAGCCAACATCCGCGAGATTGCCGACGCGGGCGCCGACACCTTCGTGGCCGGCTCAGCCATCTTCGGCCAGCCCGACTACAAGGCCGTCATCGACGCGATGCGCCTCGAACTTTCGAAAGCCTGAGATGGCTGCCGTCCTGCTCGTCTGCACCGCCAACATCTGCCGCTCGCCGATGGCCGAGGCCATCTTCAAGGCCAGGCTGGGCAACGTGTTCAAGACCATAGACTCGGCCGGCCTGCATGCCGACCCGCGCGGCGGCCCGGTGGATGCGCGTGCCGCGGCGGCGCTGGCGCGGCACAACTACAGCCTGGACCGCAAGTGGCGCTCGCAGCGCGTGGACCCGGAGCAACTGGCCAAGTACGACCTGGTGCTGGCCATGGAAGCCGAGCATGTCGACGCGCTGCGTGCCAAGGCGGCGCCGGAGCTGCACGCCCGCATCCTGCTGCTGACCGACTTCGTGCCCGAGCTGGCCGGCCAGGACGTGCCCGACCCCTACTTCGGCCCTGTCCAGGGCTTCGACGTGGTCATCGCCATGCTGGAGCGCGCGGCCCAGCGGCTGCTGGCCGAGAGCCGCGAAGGCCGCCTGAAGCTCGCCTGATCAGGCGCCCTTCGACGCGAACTCCGCGACCTCGCGGGTGTCCGGCCCCTTGCCGCTGAAGCGGTCCAGCGCCAGGTAGATGACCGGCGTGATGTAGAGCGTCACGGCCTGCGACAGGATCAGCCCGCCCACCACGGCCAGGCCCAGCGGCTGGCGCAGCTCGGCACCGGCGCCCAGGCCCAGCGCGATGGGCAGCGCACCCATCAGCGCGGCCAGCGTGGTCATCATGATGGGCCGGAAGCGCAGCACGCAGGCCTCGCGTATCGCGTCGGCCGGCGCCATGCCCTGGTGGCGCTGCGCATCCAGCGCGAAGTCGATCATCATGATCGCGTTCTTCTTGACGATGCCGATCAGCATCAGGATGCCGATGGTGGCGATCAGCGTCAGGTCCTTGCCGAAGAAGGTGAGCGTCAGCAGCGCGCCCACCACGGCCGAGGGCAGGCCGGCCAGGATGGTCAGCGGGTGGATGTAGCTCTCGTACAGCACGCCCAGCAGCACGTAGATGACCGCCACGGCCAGGCCGATCAGCAGCAGCTGGCCGCTCTGCGAGTCCTGGAACACGGCCGCGTCGCCGCCGTAGCTGGTGATGATGCTGGGCGGCAGCTTGATCTCCTGCGTGAAGGCGGCGATCTGCTTTGTCGCGTCGCCCAGCGGCACATTGGGCGCGAGGTTGAAGCTGACCGTGACGGCCTGCAGCTGGCCCTGGTGGTTGACGGCCGTCGGGCCCAGCGTGCGCTGCACGGTGGCGAAGGCCGTCAGCGGCACCTGGGCGTTGTTGTTGCCGCGCAGGTAGATATTGTCGAAGGCGGTCTCGCTGCTGCGGTCGCTGTCGCCCGCCTCCATGATGACCTGGTAGGTGTTGCTCTCGGCATAGATGCTGGACACCTGGCGCTCGCCGAAGGCGCCGTACAGCGCGTTGCGCAGTTCGCCCATGTCCACGCCCAGCAAGGACGCGCGCTCGCGGTCGATGACGAGGCTGGCCTGCAGGCCCCGCATCTGCGCGTCGCTGGTGATGTCGCGAAAGCGCTCGTCGGTGCGCAGCTTCTCCTGCAGCTTGGTCGCCCAGGTGTTGAGCTCGCCGGCCGACACCGACTGCAGCGTGTACTGGTAGCGGCTCTTGCTCTGGCGGCCGCCCAGCTGCAGGTTCTGCACGGGGCTCAAATAGACCTGGATGCCGGGCACCGCACGCAGCTTTTTGCGCAGGCCCTCGACGACCTGCTTCATGGCCAGGCGATCACCGCGCGGCTTCAGGTTGATGAACATGCGGCCGGTGTTGGTGCCGCCGCCGCCACCGCCGCCGCCCACCGAGGAGCTCAGCGCCGCCACATTGGGGTCGTTGCGCACGATCTCGGCG
>CBFGPX010000295.1:0-4895 GCA_965650725.1 uncultured Comamonadaceae bacterium
TAGAAGGTCAGCCGCTTCATCGATCCTGTTCCTCGGCCAGGGTCCACGGACCCAGCCACAGCCCGTGGCGGTGCAGTTGCGCACGACGTTCGGGCAACTGCTCCAGCACCTGGCGCCGCAGGTCTGCCGGCGCCCCGCCCCAGCCGGCGATCTCGTGGATGCTGCGCGCGCAGCCCCTGCACCAGCCGCTGGCCGCATCCATCTGGCAGACATTCACGCAGGGCGATTGGGGCGCCTCGCCCGTCGGGTACGTCGGGCGATCCCCCGAGGGGATGGCAGGCCCGCCTGGGGCGGCCCGGCGCTGGTCCTGCGCAGGCACGACGGCCTTCACGACTGCACCACGTCGATGACCGGTGCGCCGGTCAGGCTCTCCAGTTCGGCAGGCGTCAGCTTGAACACACCGTTGGGGTGGCCGGCCGCGGCCCAGATGACGTCGAAGCGGAACAGCTCGCGGTCGATGAACAGCTGGGGCAGCGCCGCCCCGTCGGCCGGCGCGAACCCGGCCGGCGACACGCCGCCGATGGAGAAGCCCGTGCGCGCCTTCACGAAGTCGGCATCGGCGCGGCCCAGCGCGCCCGTGTGGGGCTTGAGCTTGGCCTCGTCCACGCGCTTGTCGCCCGAGGTGATGACCAGCACCGCCCCCTCTTCCGCCCCGTCGGCCTTGCGACGGAACACGACGCACTTGGCGATCTGGCCCAGCGTGACGCCCAGCGCTTCGGCGGCCTCCTGGGCCGTGCGGGCCGCGACGTCCAGCCACAGCGGGGGGTGGGGATGGGCCAGTGCCGCCAGCGCGGCGCTGACGCGTTGGAAGCCTTCGGGTCGGGATTCGGGTTCAGCCATGAGCAAGATTGTGCGCGGGCTCAGTCGTGCCCCTTGCCCTTGCCATGCCCTTTGCCCTTGCCGTGCTCCTTGTCGTGTCCCTTGGGGCCGTGCCTGTGGTCCTGGCCGCTGTAGCGCTCCTGGTACCAGTCCTCGCGCACGAAATAGACCGGCACGCCGCAGGCGTTGTAGCGGGCGCAGTGCTTGGCCCAGTTCTTCTGGTGGCCCGGCGGGATGCGCATGTAGACCGGCTCCACGTTCGCGGGCCGGCGCTGCACCCAGACAGGCTGCGCGACGATGACCGGCGGTGGCGCCGTGTTGCCGATGTCGATGCGGCCGTAAAAGCCGGGCTGGCCGACCTGGATGGACACCCCCACGTCGGCGGCCTGTACGGCCCCGGCCAGCAGGGCAGCGCCAAGGGCCAGGATGATCTTCTTCATGGTGTCTCCTTCATCAAGTTGATGGGGTGGATTCGATCACCGACCCGGCGCGGCGACCAGCGGCGTGAACAAGGGCATGGCCACTCGCACCGGCACCACGTCCAGGCGCGCGCCCAGCACGGTGCAGTCGCCCTCGCCCAGCCAGCCGACGAAGCCGGGGCCGCGTCGCAGACAGAACTCGAAACCCAGCTCGGGCGCCGGATCGTCGGCCTGCGGGCGGGCCCGGTAGGCCAGGCCGCCGACCTCGTCGGACGGTCCGTCCAGCAGTTGCTGCAACGCGGCGCGCACACAGCCGTCACCCAGCATGTCGAGGAAATAGCGCTCGACCTGCTGGCCGGGCACGAACCCTGGCGCCGTCGGGTCGATGCGCTGCCCCTTGCGAGGGGACAGCTTGGTCTCGCCGGTGGCGATGTCGTAGCTGTCGCCGTTGTCGAGGTAGGACAGCCGGGCACCGGCCAGGTTGAAGGCCGGCAGCGCCGGGTCGCGGGTCGCCGTGCCCAGGTCCACCAGCATGGCGCCGCTGCCGCCAATGACTTCCAGTCGCGTGCCGCGAATGACCACGGCGGCGTTCTCGTCCACACCCAGCCCCAAACGGCAACTCAAGCGCTGCAGCGCCGGCAACAGGCGGCCGATGCGGCCGCGCTTCAGGAAGTGCTGGTCGATCAGCAGATCGACATCCACGAAACCCAGGCCGCGGTCGTACTCGTGGCCGGCCCGCCACTGGCCCTTCAGCACGGCCAGGTTGTCCATCGCGTCGCGGAACATCCAGCGGCTCATGACGGCCGCGCCGGCGCTGGTGCCGGCGATGACGCCGCCGGACTCGAACACGGCGCGAATCGCGCCCAGCATCGCGGTCGGGGCGCCACCAGGCTGCAGCGTGTCGACGATGTACTCCTGCGCACCGCCCGAGAAGAACACGGCCTGCGAGGCCGCGACACGGGCGATCAGCGCCGGGTCGTGCAGCGCAGCCTGCAGGTCCACGCCTTGCAGGTGCGGCGCGATGGGCACCAGTTCGGCCCGGGCGCCGCAGCGCTGCAGCGCCGCGACGATCTGCGCGCCGATGCGCTCGGGTTCGTAGGCGGCCGTCGGGAACACGGCCACGCGGGCCCCGGCGCCCCCGGCCTCGTCGACGAGGCGCTGCCAGACCACGGCGCTGTCGGCTTTCAGGGCACCGCCGATGACGATGACGGTGCCGTTCGGGATCGAAGTCTGCAAGATGCGCAAGGAGGCCGGGCCTCAGGGCCCGGCGGCAGGAAATTTCACAAGTGCGCCATCTTGGCAGGCCGGCGCGCTCACGGACAAGCGGAGCGGCCCGCGGACATGCAAGCCTTGTGACAGGTCGCTAGGAGCCCGTGCGCGGCGGTGGCGACGACGCCGCCGGCGCGGGCACCGCCGCGGCCGGCACGCGCGGCGGCGTCCAGCCGCCGTACAGCGGCATGGGCAGGCGCACCGGCGTGACGTCCAGGTAGAGGTTGGTCACCGTGAACTGCTCGCCGCCGAACTCCTCGGTGCTCCAGCCCATGGAGTCCGAGCCCTTGTAGACGCGGAACATGAAGCCCAGCTCGGCCAGCGGGTCGTTCTGGCGCGGCAGCACGTCGAAGGCCAGGCCCTTGACCTCCTTGCGCACGCTGTCGATGAGGCGGCTCATCGCATTGGAGATGGTCGAGTCGCCCAGCATGTCGAGGTGGAAGACGTCGTCGGTGTAGTAAGGCTTGAAGTTGGGCGACTCGGCGTCGTGCACGTCGCCGCGCAGCTTGGGCGCCGACGGCGTGGTCGTGCGCGCCTGCAGGTGGTAGCGGTCGCCGTGCTCCAGGTAGGACAGCCGCGCGCCCTGCACGTTGAACGCACCCAGGCTGGTGTCCTGCTGCGCCTCGCTCAGGTCCACGATGAGGCAGCCGCGGTCGCCGATGACCTCGATCTCGTCGCCGCGGATGATGGCCGCGGTGTTCTCGTCCACGCCCAGGCCCAGCTTGTAGCCCTTGGCCATCATCAGCGGGATCATGCGGCCGAAGCGGCCCCGCTTCAGGAAGTGCTGGTCCACGAACAGGTGCGGGCCGACGAAGCCCAGGCCGCGGTCCACCTGCTTGCCATCGGCGAAGCGGCCCTTCAGCACGTTGATGACGCTGGGCGCGTCGCGGAACATGATGGTGCTCATGATGGCCGCGCCGGCCGAGGTGCCGGCCACCACGCCGCCCTTGCGGTAGACGTCCCAGATCGCCTCCAGCATGGGCGTGCTCTGGCCGCCCGGCTGCAGCACGTCGACGATGCGCTCCTGCAACCCGCCGGTGAAGAACACGCCCTTGGCCGCCTTGACCTTGGCGATCAGCGCCGGGTCGCGCACGACCTTGTTCAGGTCCACCCAAGAGAACTTGGGCGCCACCGGCAGGGCCTCGGCGACGGCGCCGCGGCGCTGCAGCAGGTCCACGACCTGCTTGGCACTGGCTTCGGGATCCTCGCTGGCGGTGCCGAAAACGACGAAGCGTGCGCCCTTGCCGCCGGCCAGCTGCACGATGCGCTGCCAGACCTCCTCGTTGTCAGCCTTCAGCGCGCCGCCTATGGGCACGGCATAGCCGCGGATGGGCGGCTCCGCGTCCGCCTGCGGTGCCGGGGCCACCGGCTTGGGCGCCAGGTTGCGCGGGGCTGGGGTGGTCGGGCGCTGCTGGGCCCGCTGAGACTGCGCCGCCGGGGACGCCACCGTTGTGGGCTGCGCCGCCTGCACGCCCATGGCCATTGCCAGCGTCGCCAGCCCGCCCCAGATCCAAGACCACCTCATGCGCTCTACCCTCCTTGGTCAGAGCGCACATGATGACAGAGCGTCTGCGCCCGTCAGGAAGCCACGGCGTGGCGCGGACGATACGTTCCCCACGACTGGCGACCGGCGGCTGACGCCACCATGCCTAGACTGCCACGCATCACAGCCTGGAGAAGCGCCGATGAAATCGCCCTGCCCCACCCGCCTGGCCGCCGCAGCGACGCTGCTCGCACTGAGCTTCGCCGCCCAGGCCCAGAGCCAGCTCGAACGGGTGGAGGTCACCGGCACGGCCATCAAGCGCATCGAGGGCGAGACCGCCCTGCCCGTCCAGGTCGTCACGCGCGCCGAGATCGACAGGGCCGGCGTGACGACGGCCGCCGAGCTGATGGCCCGCCTCAGCGCCAGCGCCAACAACCTGACCGACGGCGGCAGCGTGGGCTATGGCGGCTTTCGCGACCAGATGGGCTTCAACGCCGCCAACCTGCGCGGCCTGGGCGTGTCGTCCACGCTGGTGTTGCTGAACGGCCGGCGCATGGCCAACTTCGCGTCGCCGGGCGATGCAGCCGGCGTGGACCTGAACAGCATCCCGGCCGCCGCCATCCAGCGCGTCGAGATCCTGCTGGACGGCGCCTCGTCGCTGTACGGCTCGGACGCCATCGGTGGCGTCATCAACTTCATCACGCGCAAGGATTTCTCCGGCGCCGAGATCCATGCGCTGGTCGGCAACACGAGCGAGGGCGGCGGCGGCAAGCGCACCGCGACGCTGGCCGGCGGTTTTGGCGACTACGCGCGCGACGGCTTCAACCTGATGGCCGTGCTGGACGTGCAGAAGACCCGCAGCCTGAATGCGAGCAACCGCAAGTTCATCAAGGAGCTGGACATCC
>CBFGPX010000296.1:0-4731 GCA_965650725.1 uncultured Comamonadaceae bacterium
TCAAGACGGTGGAGGCGCACCGCGCCAACATCATGGAAAAGCTCAACGCCAACACGGTGGCGGACCTGCTCAAGATTGCCTTGGGCGCGACCGCCAAGGCCTGATCTCCAACTCTTCTCCAAAGGCCGCTGCACTCCAGCGGCCTTTTGCATTTCCAGCATTCCAGAAAGCAGCCTTGAAATGACCGCCCAACTGATCGACGGCCTCGCCCTGTCCAAAGCCACCCGTGCCGAAGTGGCGCAGCGCGCCGCCGCATTGACCGCCCAGGGACGCCAGCCCGGCCTGGCCGTCGTGCTGGTGGGCGACAACCCGGCCAGCCAGGTCTATGTGCGCAACAAGGTCAAGGCCTGCGAGGATGCCGGCATCCACTCGGTGCTGGAGAAGTACGACGCCTCCATGACCGAGGCCGAACTGCTGGCCCGCGTCGACGCGCTGAACAACGATCCCGAAATCCACGGCATCCTCGTGCAGTTGCCGCTGCCCAAGCACATCGACGCCCACAAGGTCATCGAGGCGATCTCGCCGGCCAAGGATGTGGACGGCTTCCACGTCGCCAGCGCCGGCGCGCTGGTCGTCGGCGAGCCCGGCTTCAAGGCCTGCACGCCCTATGGCTGCATGAAGATGCTGGAAAGCATCGGCATGAAGGACTTGAAGGGCAAGCATGCCGTCGTCATCGGCCGCAGCAACATCGTCGGCAAGCCGATGGCGCTGATGCTGCTGGCCGCCAACGCGACGGTCACCGTCTGCCACAGCGGCACGGCCAATCTTGGTGAAATGACCCGCCAGGCCGACGTCATCGTCGCCGCGGTCGGCAAGCGCAACGTGCTGACGGCCGACATGGTCAAGCCCGGCGCGGTCGTCATCGACGTCGGCATGAACCGCAACGACGACGGCAAGCTCTGCGGCGACGTGGACTTCGACGGCGTCAAGGAAGTGGTCGGCTGGATCACCCCTGTGCCCGGTGGGGTCGGGCCCATGACGATTGCCATGCTGCTGGTCAACACGCTTGAATCGGCGGAACGTGCCGCCAGCTGAACCCACCATGACCAATCCCCTGCTCTCCACCGCCGCCCTGCCCGAGTTCGCCGCCATCCAGCCCGAGCATGTGCAGCCCGCCATCCAGCAGTTGCTGGCCGATGCGCAGGCAGCGCTGGACGAAGCGGTGAAGCCCGACACGCCGGCCGACTACGACGCGCTGTCGGCCATCCTCGACACCGCCACCGAACGCCTGGGCACGGCCTGGGGCGCCGTGGGACACCTGAATGCCGTGGCCGACACGCCCGCGCTGCGCGAGGCCTACAACGCGATGCTGCCGGCCGTGACGGAGTTCTACACGGCCATGGGCGCCAACGAGGCGCTGTTCGCCAAATACAAGGCCGTCATGGCCGCGCAGGGCGCGACCTTGAGCGCCCCCCGCCTGCAGTCGCTGAAGCACGCCATCCGCGACTTCGTGCTGTCCGGCGCCGAACTGCAGGGCGAGGCCCGCGAGCGCTACGCCGCCATCCAGGAGCGCAGTGCCGAGTTGCAGCAGAAGTTCAGCGAGCATGTGCTGGACGCGACCGACGGCTGGAGCTACGTGGCTAGCGCCGACGAACTGGCCGGCGTACCGCAGGACGTGCTGGATGCAACGAAGCTGGACGACGGCGGCCACAAGATCACGCTGCACTTCCCGGTCTACCTGCCGGTCATGCAGTACGCCGAGAACCGCGCGCTGCGCGAGAAGCTGTACCGCGCCTATGTGACCCGCGCGAGCGATATCCAGCAATCCGGCGGCAAGCCCGAATGGGACAACACGGCCGCCATGCGCGAGATCGTCGCGCTGCGCCAGGAAGAGGCCCGGCTGCTGGGCCATGCCAACTTCGCCGAGGTGTCGCTGGCGCCCAAGATGGCCTCCTCGCCGGCCGAGGTGACGAGCTTCCTGCGCGACCTCGCCCAGCGCGCCCGTCCGTTCGCCGAGAAGGACCTCGCCGAGCTGCGCGAGTTCGCCAAGGGCGCGCCGCTGGAAGCCTGGGACGTCAGCTACTGGAGCGAGAAGCTCAAGGAAGCCCGCTACGCCTTCAGCGACCAGACGGTGAAGCAGTACTTCACCGCGCCCAGGGTCGTCGCGGGCCTGTTCACCATCATCGAGCGCCTGTTCGACGTGCGCGTCGTGGAAGCCGCTGCGCCCACCTGGAACGACACCGTCAGCTACTACCAGCTGCAGCGCGGCAGCAATGCGGTCGCCGGCTTCTACCTGGACCTCTACGCCCGACCGGGCAAACGCCCCGGCGCGTGGATGGACGGCGTGCGCAGCCGCTGGCTCAAGCCCACGGGCGAGCAGCAGCTGCCGGTGGCGCACCTGGTGTGCAACTTTGCGTCGCCCGTGGGCGACAAGCCCGCGCTGCTGACGCACGATGACGTCATCACGCTGTTCCACGAGTTCGGTCACGGCCTGCACCACATGCTGACGCAGGTGGACGACCTCGGCGTATCCGGCATTTCGGGCGTGGAATGGGACGCCGTCGAGCTCCCCAGCCAGTTCATGGAGAACTTCTGCTGGGAGTGGGACGTGCTGCAGCAGCTGACCGGCCACATCGACAGCGGTGAACCTTTGCCGCGCGAGCTGTTCGACAAGATGACCGCGGCCAAGAACTTCCAGAGCGGGCTGCAGACGCTGCGCCAGATCGAGTTCGCGCTGTTCGACATGCGCCTGCACGGCGAGCCGGGTGCGGAAGCCGACGTGCAGAAGCTGCTGGACGAAGTGCGCGCCGAGGTCGCCGTGCTGATCCCGCCTGCCTTCAACCGCTTCCAGCACAGCTTCTCGCACATCTTTGCGGGCGGCTACGCGGCCGGCTACTACAGCTACAAGTGGGCCGAGCTGCTGAGCGCCGACGCCTGGAGCGCGTTCGAGGAGGAAGGCGTGTTCAATGCCGCCACCGGCAAGCGCTTCCTGACCGAAGTGCTGGAGCAAGGCGGCTCGCGCGACGCCATCGACAACTTCAAGGCCTTCCGCGGCCGCGAACCGACGATCGACGCCCTGCTGCGCCACCAGGGCATGTCTTGACCTTGGCTTCACGCGGCCTGGCCTAGCCTCCTGCGCAGAGGAGAGGCCTTGTCGTGAACCGCATCCTGGTCGTCGAGGACCACGCGCCGCTGCGCACCCAGATCGCCGCGCTGCTGCGCGCATCCGGCTGGGCGGTGGAAGAGGCCAGCGACGGCCGCCTGGGCCTGCAGATGGCACTGGAGCAGCCACCCGACGTGCTGCTGCTGGATCTCGGTCTGCCGGGACTGGATGGCGTCGAGCTTTGCCGGCGCCTGCGCGAGCAGGCCGACCGCCACGTGCCCGTGCTGATGCTGACCGCCCGCGACGCGCTGGACGACAAGCGCCAGGGCTTCGGCGCCGGTGCCGACGACTACCTGCTCAAGCCCTTCGCCGGCGAGGAGCTGCTGTGGCGCTGCCAGGCGCTGGCGCGCCGCGGCGAGCTGGGCCGCAGCCCCGTGCTGCAGCGCGGGCCGCTGCGCATAGACCGGCGCGCCGGCCAGGTCAGCAATACGGCGGGCCAGGTCTTGCCGCTGCCGCGCCAGGCCTACCGGCTGCTGCTGGCCCTGGCCGAAGCCTGGCCGCGCACCGTCACGCGCAGCGAGCTGCACCAGCAGCTGTGGCAGGACGAACCGCCCGAATCCGACGCGCTGCGCAGCCACCTCTACACGCTGCGCCAGGCGCTGGGCAGCGACCAGGCGCTGGTGAAGACCGTGCACGGCGTCGGCCTGCGGCTGGACCTGCCGGCATGACGCCGCCGCCCTACCGCCCACGCCTGCGGCGCCGCCTGACGCTGGCGTTCACCGGCTACACACTGGCCGTCAGCGCACTGTTCGGCGTGCTCGCCATGCTCTTCGTCTACGTCGTGGAAGACGAGTTCTTCGCCGGCGCACTGGCCCAGGAGCAGCGCCGCCAGCAGGCCCATCACGCGGCCCACGGCGACTGGACCGCGCCGGCGCATGGCTACATCCGCGTCCACCGCAGCGCCACCACGTTGCCTGCCGACCTCGCCCGCGCACTCGCCGCGCATCCGCACCGCCAGGAGCTGGCCGGCGACGCGGGCCGGCACTACCACCTGCTGCCGCTCGACGGCAACGGCGCGCTGCTCGTGGCCGAGGTCGGCGGCCAGCTCGTCGTGCGGCCCATGCGCGCCCACCTGCTGCTCTGGCTGGGCCTGTGGGGCGGCGTCGTCACGCTGGCGGCGCTGGCCCTGGGCGCGTGGCTGGCCTGGCGCAGCAGCGCACCGCTGGCCCGGCTGGCCGAGCGCGTGGCGCAGAGCCGCCCCGAGCAGTTGCCGCTCGACCTGGCCGAGCCGCAATCCGAAGAAGACGAGGTTGGCCGCCTTGCCCGCCACCTCGACGAGCTGAACCGCCGCACCCGCGACCTGATCGCCCGCGAGCAGGCCTTCACCCGCGACGCCAGCCACGAGCTGCGCACGCCGCTGGCGGTGCTGGGCATGGCCTGCGAGGCGCTGCGGCGCCAGGCGAAGCCCGAGCAGCAAGCGACGCTGGCGACGATGGACGCCGCCATCTGGCAACTGCAGCAGACCGTGGACCTGCTGCTGGCGCTGGCCCGCGACGACGATGCGCCGCCCACGCCCGAGCTGCCGTTGCTGCCGCAGGTCGAGCAGGTCGTGCTGGCCCACGCGCCGCTGCTGGATCGCCATGGTGTCGATCTCGACATCGACGTGCCGCCCGGTTTGACGCGCCCCT
>CBFGPX010000297.1:0-4730 GCA_965650725.1 uncultured Comamonadaceae bacterium
GCCGCGCGAGGTGGTGGCCGAGTTCGACATGTACCTGCACGACGAGCTGGACCTCGTCCGCGAGGCGGCCAACGCCGCCCAGCTGCGCCGCAACATGGAGAGTCTGGACATCATCCTGGTGCCCGAGATGCACTGGGACCTGTGCAGCTCCGAGGTCATCGTCATGGAGCGCATGAAGGGCGTGCCCATCTCGCAGCGCGCCGTGCTGGAGGAGGCGGGCGTCGACATCAAGAAGCTGGCCCGCGACGGCGTGACCATCTTCTTCACCCAGGTGTTCCGCGACGGCTTCTTCCACGCCGACATGCACCCCGGCAACATCCAGGTCAGCCTGGCGCCCGAGACCTTCGGCCGCTACGTGGCGCTGGACTTCGGCATCATCGGCACGCTGACCGAGGTGGACAAGGACTACCTTGCGCAGAACTTCATCGCCTTCTTCCAGCGTGACTACAAGCGCGTGGCCGAGCTGCACATCGCCTCCGGCTGGGTGTCGCCCGAGACGCGGGTGGATGCGCTGGAGAGCGCCGTGCGTGCCGTCTGCGAGCCGCATTTCGACCGGCCACTGAAGGACATCTCGCTGGGTCAGGTCTTGATGCGCCTGTTCCAGACCTCGCGCCGCTTCAACGTCGAGATCCAGCCCCAGCTGGTGCTGCTGCAGAAGACGCTGCTCAACGTCGAGGGCCTGGGCCGCCAGCTGGACCCCGAGCTGGACCTGTGGGCCACGGCCAAGCCCTTCCTGGAGCGCTGGATGAACGAGCAGGTCGGCTGGCCGGCGCTGAACAAGCAGCTGATGAAGGAGGCGCCGCGCTTCGCGCAGTTCATTCCCGAGCTGCCGCGCCTGCTGCACGACGCGCTGAAGGCGCAGGCCCAGCGCGGCGGCGACGCCGAGCTGAAGGCCCTGGTGCGCGAGCTGCGCAGCACCAACCGGCTGCTGTCCGGCCTGCTGTGGGGCGCGGCCGGCTTCGCGATCGGCATCGCGCTTGCTTGGGTGGCCATGCAGCTGCTGGACTCCGGCTTCTAGACCGGCGGCTGCGCGCCGCCGCCATAATCCGCGCCCATTTCCGGCCCAACCCGCTCCCAAGTCCCATGAACACCACGCTGATCGTTTTCGTCGTGCTCTATCTGCTCGGCACGCTGGGCATCGGCGTCTGGGCCGGCACGCGGGTCAAGAACACGGCGGACTTCGCCGTCGCCGGCCGCAGCCTGCCGCTGGTCATGGTCATCACGACGACCTTCGCGACCTGGTTCGGCGCCGAGACCGTGATGGGCATCCCGGCCAAGTTCGCCCAGGGCGGCTTGGGCGCCATCGTCGAAGACCCCTTCGGCGCCGGCCTGTGCCTGGTGCTGGTGGGTGCCTTCTTCGCGGCCAAGCTGTATCAGAAGAACCTGCTGACCATCGGCGACTTCTACCGCCAGCGCTACGGCAAGGGCGTGGAAATCTTCTGCTCGCTGGCCATCATCCTCAGCTACCTGGGCTGGGTGGCCGCTCAGGTCACGGCGCTGGGCCTGGTGTTCAGCATACTGACCGACGGCGCGATGAGCCCCGAGATGGGCATGATCGTCGGGCTGCTGGCCGTGCTGGTCTACGTGGTCATCGGCGGCTTCCTGGCCGTGGCCTGGACCGACTTCATCCAGATGATCGTGCTGGTGCTGGGCCTGAGCGTCATCGCCGTCTTCTCCGCCGACCTCGCGGGCGGCACGGGCAAGGTGCTGGCGCTGGCGCAGCAGAAGGACCTGGGCAAGTTCTTCCCCGAGCCCAGCTTCACCGAGATCGCCATGTTCATCGGTGCGGCGCTGACCATGATGCTGGGTTCCATCCCGCAGCAGGACGTGTTCCAGCGCGTCATGTCGGCCAAGGACGCCAAGACCGCCCAGCGCGGCGCCATCATTGGCGGCTTCAGCTACATCGCGTTCGCCTTCGTGCCCATGTTCATCGTGCTGGCGGCCGTGGTCGTCATGGGCGACCAGGCCATGGAGCTGGCGCAGAACGACTACCAGCGCGTGCTGCCGGCCTTCATCATGGGCCACATGCCGCTGCTCATGCAGATCCTGTTCTTCGGCGCGCTGCTGTCGGCCATCAAGAGCACCTCGTCCGCCACGCTGCTGGCGCCGACGACCAGCTTCGTGGAGAACATCCTCAAGCAGATCCGCCCCGAGATGAGCGACAAGCAGTCCCTCGTGGCCATGCGCGTGACGCTGGTGGTGTTCGCCGCCGCCGTGCTGGCCTATGCCATCGCGCTGCAGGGCACCTCCATCTACGAGCTGGTCAGCACCGCCTACCAGGTCACGCTGGTGGCCGCCTTCACGCCGCTGGTCTTCGGCCTCTACTGGCGCCGTGCGACGACCCAGGGCGCCGTGTTCTCCATCTTTGCCGGCGTGGGCGTCTGGGTGGCCTTCTTCCCGCAGGTGACGACCTGGGGCGAGTTCTTCCCGGGCCAGCTGGCCGGCCTGCTGGCGGCCCTCGTCGGCATGGTGGCCGGATCGCTGGCGCCGCAGGTGCTGACCAACCGCCATGAGCATGTCAGCCACCACCTCCCGCCCCGCGCTTGAGGCTGTCCCTTAAAATCGCGGGCTTTTCGCCTCTTCGAGCCCGACCATGCCGATCTACGCCTACCGCTGCAGCGCCTGTGGCCATGCCAAGGATGTGCTGCAAAAGCTCTCCGATGCGCCGCTGACCACCTGCCCGGCCTGTTCGGCCGAGGCCTTCAGCAAGCAGATCACCGCCGCCGGTTTCCAGCTCAAGGGCTCGGGCTGGTACGTGACCGACTTCCGTGGCGGCAGCACCGCGGGCACGGCCACCGCTGGAGCCGCGGCAGCCCCAGCCGCCGAGGCGGCCCAGAGCGAGGCGCCCAAGGCCGAGGCGTCGTCGTCGAGCACCTCGACCCCCTGCGGCGGCTCCTGCGCCTGCCACTGAGCGGACATCCCGTGGGCGCATCACTCCGCAAATACCTGGTCGCCGGCCTGCTGGTCTGGCTGCCTCTGGCCATCACGATCTGGGTGCTGGGCCAGGTGCTGGACGTCGTCAACGGCGTGTTCGGCTCGCTGCTGTCCGCGCTCGCGCTGGTGCTGCCCTATTCGTGGCGTGACAACCTGCAGAGCCTGCAGCATGTGCCGGGCCTGGGCGTGTTCATCCTGGCCAGCGGGCTGCTGGCCACGGGGGTGTTCGTGGCCAACATCTTCGGCCAGTGGTTGTTGCGCCAGTGGGACCGGGCGATGTCCCACATCCCCATCGTCAAGAGCATCTACAGCTCGGTCAAGCAGGTCTCGGACACGCTGTTCAGCAGCAGCGGCAACGCCTTCCGCGAGGCCGTGCTGGTGCAGTACCCGCGCGCCGGCAGCTGGACCATCGCCTTCGTTACCGGCTCGCCCAGCGGCGAGGTGGCCTGCCACCTGGAGGACGAGCATGTCAGCATCTACGTGCCGACCACGCCCAACCCGACCTCGGGCTTCTTCCTCATCGTGCCGCGCGCGGACGTCAAGCCGCTGCACATGACGGTGGACGAGGCGCTGAAGTACATCATTTCCATGGGCACGGTGGTGCCGCTGCCGCATGTCGGCCACCCGGCCGCGCCGCTGGACGAGGCGGCACGAAACCAGCCGGGCTGAGCGCCCCGGCCTGCGCTCAGTCCTGAGGGCCTTCAGCGCCCCGCAGCGCCTCAAGAACATCCTTTGCAAAGAATTCGGAGAACTCCATGCGTACCTGCTATGCCGGCCAAGTCAGCGAAAAGCTGCTCGACCAGACCGTGACCCTGATGGGCTGGGCCCATCGCCGCCGCGACCATGGCGGCGTGATCTTCATCGACCTGCGCGACCGTGAAGGCCTGGTCCAGATCGTCTGCGACCCGGACCGCCCCGAGATGTTCAAGGTGGCCGAAGAGGTCCGCAACGAGTTCTGCGTGAAGATCGTCGGCAAGGTGCGCGCGCGCCCGGCCGGCACCGAGAACGCCAACCTGGTCAGCGGCAAGGTCGAGGTCCTGTGCCACGAGCTGGAAGTGCTGAACCCGTCGGTGACGCCGGCCTTCCCGCTGGACGACGAGAACATCTCCGAGACGACGCGCCTGACGCATCGCGTGCTGGACCTGCGCCGCCCGTACATGCAGAACAACCTGATGCTGCGCTACCGCGTGACGATGGAAGTGCGCAAGTTCATGGACGCCAACGGCTTCGTCGACATCGAGACGCCGATGCTGACCAAGAGCACGCCCGAGGGTGCGCGCGACTACCTCGTGCCCAGCCGCGTGCACGACGGCCACTTCTTCGCGCTGCCGCAATCGCCCCAGCTGTTCAAGCAACTGCTGATGGTCGCGGGCTTCGACCGCTACTACCAGATCACCAAGTGCTTCCGTGACGAGGACCTGCGCGCCGACCGCCAGCCCGAGTTCACGCAGATCGATATCGAGACCTCGTTCCTGACCGAGGAAGAGATCCGCTCGATGTTCGAGGGCATGATCCGCCACGTCTTCCGCAAGGCGCTGAGCGTCGAGCTGGGCGACTACCCGGTCATGAAGTACGCGGAAGCCATGCACCGCTTCGGCTCCGACAAGCCCGACCTGCGCGTGAAGCTCGAGTTCACCGAGCTGACCGACGCGATGACCACGGTCGACTTCAAGGTGTTCTCCGGTCCGGCCACGACGCCGGGCGGCCGCGTCGTCGCGCTGCGCGTGCCCAAGGGCGCCGCGATGAGCCGCGGCGAGATCGACGCCTACACCGAGTTCGTCAAGATCTACGGCGCC
>CBFGPX010000298.1:0-4709 GCA_965650725.1 uncultured Comamonadaceae bacterium
GCGCATCATCGACATCTGGAGCGAATGCCTGGCCACCTATGGCGGCCCCTACCTGTTCGGCAGGCAGCGCGGCGCCGCCGACGCCTTCTTTGCGCCGGTGACGACGCGCTTTCGCACCTACGACGTGGCCTTGCCCGCGGCCTGCGCGGCCTACTGCGACACCATCCTGGCGATGCCCGAGATGCAGGCCTGGATTGCGGACGCCCGGCAGGAGCCCGAAGAGATCGAGCTGCTGGACATGGACTTCTGAGCCGGGCTCAGAGAGTCAGTTCGCTCTGCGGCCAGGTCGACGGCGCCGGCACGTCGCAGGGCGCGGGCGCGTCCACCGTCTTGAAGTCGGCCGGCGACACGATCTCCAGGTACTCCATGTCCGGCGAGTAGTCGAACAGGTAGTGCACGATGCCGGGCCGCTGGTGCACGCAGTCGCCGGCTTCCACCAGCGTGACCTGGTCGCCGTACATGAACTTGGCCCAGCCCTTGGTCATCAGCACGATCTGGAAATCCGCCTCATGGCGGTGCCATCCCGTGCCCTTTTCCGGGGCCATGTTTGCCTTCACGAGGTGCGCGATGACGCGCCCGCCCGTGGCGGCGGCGACACCGAGGTCGCGGTAGAGGAAGAAATCTCTCAGGCCGTCCGTGCGCCAGGGCGTGTCCCCGGGCTTGACGTGGGAGAACTGCGTGGCGGACGCGTCATTCGCGGCGTCCACGGGTATCGACAGATCCGACATGACCAGAGCCTCCTGTAATGCCAAGGCCCTGGCAGCCACGCAAGTACCGTTCCTAGTTGAAGGGAGGGCCCTTCAGCTTGGCGCCAGCCTTGATGCCGCGCTTGGCGAACCAGCCCTGGTTCATCTCCAGTGCAAAGCGCACGGGCTTCTTGGAGCAGTGCGAGGTCTCGTCCAGCGGCTTCATGTCGGCAATGTTGACGATGCTGCCGTCATCGGCGACGAAGGCGATGGACAGCGGCAGCAGCGTGTTCTTCATCCAGAAGCACTGGGGCTGCGGCTCGTCGAAGACGAACAGCATGCCGTGGTTGGTGGGCATGTCCTTGCGGTGCATCAGGCCGATGGCGCGTTCGCGGTCGGTCTGGGCCACCTCGGCCTGGATGACGTGCATGCCGGCGGTCAGCGGGATGCTGCGCAGCTGTTGCGGCGCGTCCTGGGCGGCGGTCACGCCGGCGAAGAGTCCGAGAGCGGCGATTGCGAGGGCTTTGATGCAGATCATGAGGGAGGTCCGGTAGGCGGTCTAGATTATCGGCGTGAGCCTTGACCCCCCTGGCTTGCGTGCGGCCGAGGCCGACGCGCAGCTTCTCGCCCCCTTCACGACCTGGCCGGACGGCCCGGCCGGGGCGGCGCAGTCGCAGCTGCAGGTGTCGGGCATGTATTGCGCGGCCTGCTCGGGCCTCATCGAGCAGACGCTGCTGAAGCTGCCGGGCGTGGAGGGCGCCAGCGTCAGCCCCGCCTCGGCGCGGCTGGCGTTGCGCTGGCAGCCGTCGCGCCTGGCACTGGCCGACGTGCTGGCGGCGCTGCAGGCCATAGGCTACGGGGCCACGCCGGACGTGGCGGCCCCGGCGCGCGAGCTGCGCCGCCGCGAGCGGCGCCAGGCGCTGTGGCGGGTGTTCGTCGCGGGCTTCCTGATGATGCAGGTCATGATGCTGGCCACGCCGGCCTACGTGGCCGCGCCCGGCGAGCTGAGCGCCGACCTGGACCGCCTGCTGCGCTGGGGCAGCTGGGTGCTGACGCTGCCGGTTATGGTGTTCTCGGCCGGCCCGTTTTTCAGCGGCGCCTGGCGGCAGCTGAAGGCGCGCCGGCTGGGCATGGACGTGCCCGTCGCGCTGGGCATCGCGGTCACCTTCGTCGCCAGCAGCGGTGCGTTGTTCGACCCCACCGGGCCGCTGGGCCACGAGGTCTATTTCGACTCGCTGACGATGTTCATCGCGCTGCTGCTGCTGGCGCGCTGGTTCGAGCTGGGCGCGCGGCACCGCGCGGCCGAGGCGCTGGAGGCCGTGGCCGGCGCGCTGCCCACCGTGGCGGAGCGGCTGCGTGACGACGGCGCCAGTGAGCGCGTCGCGCCCGAGTCGCTGCGGCCCGGCGACCGCCTCCGCGTCGCGGCCGGCGAGGCCTTCGCGGCGGACGGCGCCGTGCTGGCCGGCCAGGGCTGGGTCAACGAGGCGCTGCTGACGGGCGAGTCCGCCCCGGTGACCAAGGCCGTGGGAGACCTGGTGGTGGCCGGCAGCATCAACCTGGACGGGCCGCTGGTGGTGTCCGTGCAGCGCGTGGGCGCCGACACGACGGCCCAGGGCATCGTGCGGTTGATGCAGCAGGCGCAGAGCCAGCGGCCGCTGCTGCCCGGCATCCTGGAGCATGTGGCCGCGGGCTTCACGGCCGTGGTGCTGCTGCTGGCGCTGGGCGCCGGCCTGGCCTGGTGGTGGCTGGAGCCCGCGCGCGCCGTCGCCGTCGCGGTGGCCGTGCTCATCGTCACCTGCCCCTGCGCGCTGACGCTGGCCGCGCCCGCCGCGTGGCTGACGGCGTCCGGCGCGCTGGCGCGCCGCGGCCTGCTGCTGGCCGACCTGTCGGCGCTGGAGCGGCTGTGCGCTGTGGGCACCGTGGTGTTCGACAAGACCGGCACGCTCAGCGAGGACCGGCTGCAGCTGCGGCGCCACTGGGCCCAGGGCGACGACGCCGACGCGCTGCTGGCTATGGCGCGCAGTCTGGCCGCCTTGTCGCGCCACCCGCATGCGCGGGCGCTGGCCGATGGCGCCGACGCCGGCACCTGGAGCGACGTGCGCGAGCTGGCGGGCCGTGGCATCGAGGCGCGCGACGCGGCCGGCGCCCTGTGGCGCCTGGGCGCGCCGGCCTGGGTCAGCGCGCGGCCCGACCCGGCGGCGCGGCTGGCCTTCGGCTCGGGCGAGCGCCTGCTGTGGCTGGACCTGAGCGAGGCGCCGCGTGCCGACGCCGCCGAGGCCGTGGCCGCGCTGGGCCGCGCCGGCCAGCGCGTGCGCCTGCTGTCGGGCGACCAGCCCCAGGCCGTCGCCCGCATGGCGGCAGCGCTGGACATCGCGCATTGGCAGGCCGGCGCCACGCCCGCCTCCAAGCTGGCCGCCGTGCGCGCCTGGCAGGCCGACGGCGAGACCGTGCTGATGGTGGGCGACGGCATCAACGACGCCCCCGTGCTGGCCGCGGCCGACGTGCGCATCGCGATGGGCGAGGGCGCCATGCTGGCGCGCAGTGCGGCGGATGCGCTGCTGCTGTCCAACCGGCTGATGGCCATCCCGCAGGCGCTGGCGCTGGCGAAGAAGACCCGCCGCGTCTTGCGCCAGAACCTTGCCTGGGCGGCGCTCTACAACCTGGCCTGCGTGCCGCTGGCGTTGACCGGCTGGCTGCCGCCGCTGGCGGCGGGCGTGGGCATGGCGTGCAGCTCGCTGCTCGTCGTCCTCAACTCGCAACGACTGGCACGCTGATGGACATCCTTTACCTGCTCATCCCCTTCTCGGTCGTGCTGGTGCTGATCATCGTCGCGGTGTTCGGCTGGGCCGTGAACGACGGCCAGCTGGACGGCTTCGAGCATGAGGCTGAACGCATCCTGGTTGACGAGGATCAAGGCGCCTAGGCACGCCCCCTAGAAGAATCGTTTGCATCAGACTGAAGGAGTCGCGATGGCGAACGACAGAGCCCCGGTTGCATCAGGAAAAGATGCCGTGGCGACATACGAGGACGGACCGGTACGCGCCTTCGCGCTGGCTGCCGTGTTGTGGGGTGTGGTGGGCATGGCGGTGGGCGTGTTCATCGCCGCGCAGCTGGCCTGGCCGGAGCTGAACTTCGGCATCCCCTGGCTGAGCTACGGGCGCCTGCGGCCGCTGCACACCAACGCGGTCATCTTCGCGTTTGGCGGCTGCACGCTGATGGCGACCAGCTATCACGTCGTGCAGCGTACCGGCCAGACGCGGCTGTTCGTGCCCAAGCTGGCGTGGTTCCACTTCTGGGCCTGGCAGGCCGTCATCGTCGGCGCGGCCATCACGCTGCCGCTGGGCCTCACGCGCGGCAAGGAGTACGCGGAGCTGGAGTGGCCCATCGGCCTCTTGATCACCATCGCCTGGGTGGCCTACGCCATCGTGTTCTTCGGCACGGTGGGCCGGCGCAAGATCCGCCACATCTACGTGGCCAACTGGTTCTTCGGCGGCTTCATCCTGGCGGTTGCCTTGCTGCACGTCGTCAACGCGGCGGTGCTGCCGGTCAGCTTCTGGAAGAGTTACTCCGCCTACGCCGGTGTGCAGGACGCCATGGTGCAGTGGTGGTACGGCCATAACGCCGTCGGCTTCTTCCTGACGGCGGGCTTCCTCGGGATGATGTACTACTACATCCCCAAGCAGGCCGAGCGGCCGGTCTACAGCTACCGGTTGTCCATCGTCCACTTCTGGGCGCTGATCTTCACCTACATGTGGGCGGGCCCGCACCACCTGCATTACACGGCGCTGCCGGACTGGGCGCAGAGCGTGGGCATGCTGTTCAGTCTGGTGCTGCTGGCGCCCAGCTGGGGCGGCATGATCAACGGCATCATGACCCTCAGCGGGGCCTGGCACAAGCTGCGCGATGACCCCATCCTGAAGTTCCTCATCGTGTCGCTGTCGTTCTACGGCATGGCCACCTTCGAGGGCCCGATGATGTCGATCAAGACGGTCAACGCGCTGTCGCACTACACCGACTGGACCG
>CBFGPX010000299.1:0-4639 GCA_965650725.1 uncultured Comamonadaceae bacterium
TGGACGAGCACCTGGACATGCTGATGGTCTGCCATCACCTGGACGCCGGCATCGCCGAAGACCTGGCCTTCGCCGAGAGCCGCATCCGCCGCGAGACCATCGCCGCCGAAGACATCCTGCACGACCTCGGCGCCATCAGCATGTTCTCGTCCGACTCGCAGGCCATGGGCCGCGTGGGCGAGGTGAGCCTGCGTTGCTGGCAGACCGCGCACAAGATGAAGGTGCAGCGCGGCGCCTTGCCTGGCGACGGCGCCAGCAACGACAACGCGCGTGTGAAGCGGTATTTGGCAAAGCTCGCGATCAATCCGGCCTTGGCGCACGGCATCAGCCACGAGGTGGGTTCGATTGAAGTCGGCAAGTGGGCCGACCTCGTGCTGTGGAAGCCCGCCTTCTTCGGCGTGAAGCCGTCGCTGATCCTGAAAGGCGGCTTCATCGCCGCCGCCGCGATGGGCGACGCGAATGCGTCCATCCCGACGCCGCAGCCGGTGCACTACCGGCCCATGTTCGGCTCGTTCGGCGGCGCCTTGTCACAAGGCTCGCTGACCTTCGTCAGCCAGTCCGGCCAGGCCAACGTCGAGAAGCTGGGCCTGGCCAAGACGCTGGTGCCGGTGAAAGGCTGCCGCTCGGTCAAGAAGGCCGACATGCTGCTCAACAACTACCTGCCGGTCATGGAGATCGACGCGCAGACCTACGAGGTGAGGGCGGATGGCGTGTTGCTGACCTGCGAGCCGGCGAAGGAGTTGCCGATGGCGCAGAGGTACTTCTTGTTCTGAGGCGGTTGCACGCAAGCCAGGGTCAAACCGTCGGTGGCGGCCACTGCGTTCACGCCCACCGCCAACGCTGGGCTAAGCCATCGAATGCAGGCCCACCTTGTTGCCTTCGGTGTCGAGAAAGTGGGCGAAGAAGCCGAAGTCGTTGCCTATTTCGGTCTTGGGCACCAGTACCTGGCCGCCCGCCGCTTCCACGCGGGCGAGCAGGGGCGCCAGATCGTCGCCGCCGTTCAAGTAGACCAGGGTGCCGGTGTCGGACGGCGTGCTGCCATCGCCATGCACCAGCGCGCCACCCACGGCCTGCGGGTCGTCTGACAGCATGCCCATCGTGACCGGGCCCATGGCCAGCGTCGTGATGGTGATGCCGAGCACCTTCTCGTAGAAGCCCTTGGCGCGGGCGAAGTCGGTGACGGGGATCTCGAACCAATTCAGCGCGTGTGCCATGGAATGCTCGCCGGTTGTACGTGGACTGGCAGGCTAGCACGGCGGTCTGACGGGCACGTGCCCAGCAAGAGGCGGTTGCACGATCACGCACAACGGTAAGGCTTTGTTGACGCCGGTTAACGGCGAGTGCATTGCTCACAGCTCGGTACGTTTGTCCGTGGCGGACTGCCTAGAGTCCGGGCCATTCCAACTTCACGGCCTTTATCGATGCTGAGACTTACCCCCCTGATCGTTGCTGGCAGCGCTCTTTTGCTGGGCGGCTGTGCCACCCAGGAGTTCGTCAAGGAGACCGTCGCGCCGGTGCAGACCAGCGTGGACGGGCTCGGCACCCGCGTGCAGGCGCATGACGAGGGCATCAAGGCGCTGGACGGCAGGCTGCAGAGCAGCGAGGCGCGCATGATGGCCGCGCTGCAGCAGGAGGCCGCGGCGCGAACCCAGGCCTTCAACAACCTGCCCAAGCCGCCCGGGCTGCTGATGAGCACGCTGCTGACCGACGACAAGATCAAGTTCAGCTCGGGCCGCGCCCAGCTGACCGATCAGGCCGGCCAGGAGCTCAACCAACTGGTCGCCAAGCTCAAGGCGGACAACCAGCCGGTGTTTGTCGAGATCCAGGGCCACACCGACTCGACGGGCAGCGATGCGGGCAACCAGCAGCTGGGCCTGCAACGGGCCGAGGCCGTGCGCCTGTACCTGGCGCGCGCCGGGCTGCCGCTGGCGCGCATGGCGACCATCAGCTACGGCGAGACCGCGCCGCTGGCTGACAACAACACCCGCGAAGGCCGCAGCACGAACCGTCGGGTTCAGCTGATCGTGATGCGCTGAGCTATCGCTTCAAGCTGCCCAGCGGCACGCGGGTGACGTCCACCGTCTCCTTGTGCGTGCTGTAGCCGACGTAGAGATGCCCCTGCCACACCACGCTCTTGGGGTAGTGGTAGCCGACGCGCTTGTAGCGGCCCTCGAACCTCAGCGGCGGCAGTTCGTCCGCGCCGCGCAGCAGGACCGCGCGGGAAAACAGGCGCCCGTCGTCGCTGAGCGTGAGTGCCAGCGGCAGGCGTAGCTTGTCGCCGCTGGGGTTGTTGACGATGAAGGCCGTGCCCATCAAGCCTCCGCCATCCGGCAGATTGCCGGCGCTTTGCTTGGCGCGTGAGTCGGGCATGTCGGTCAGCACTGGCTGGGTCCAGCTTTCGCCGCGGTCGCAGCTCTCGGCAGCCAGCTGCCGGAAGCTCGACTGCTGGTCGCGAAACACCATGACGGCGCAGTCGCCGCGCAGGAACAGGCTGGGCTCCAGCTCGCGGCTGACCTTGCCGTCGTGCGGCAGGTTCTGCATGCGGCCGCGTTGCCAGCCGGTCAGGCCCAGCGGGTCGTCGGTCCAGAAGGGCGCGGCGATCAGGCCTGGTCGCAGGTGGAAGGCCGTCAGCATGCGCCCGTCGGGCAACCGGTGCGGGTCCTGCTCGATGATGCCGTCCACCGGCCGGCCGTCCGCACCCGTGACGCGCTGGGGCGGGCCCCAGGTCTGCCCGTCGGTGCTCAGGCGGTAGGCGGTGTGGCCGCCGTCACCGGACTGGAAGCCCGTGGGCCAGACGTTCAGGTAAGCCACCAGCGTCTTCCCATCGGTCCACCAGCCACCGCTGGAGCGCATCTCGCCACCCTGGCCGGCGGTGGCCAGCACCTGCGGCGCGCTCCAGTGCAGGCCGTCGTCGGAGACGGCGTACAGCACGCGCGTGTCCGGCGCATCCTCGTCGCGGGCCGAGGACTGCCACTGTGCATACAGGCGGCTCTTGAACGGCATCAACACGACGCCGTTGTTGAAGCCGCCGTCGCTTGCGGTCGCAGGTCTAAAGATGGTGACGGTCTGCGTGCCGGCCGCCTTCTTCAGCCCCAGGTTGGCCTCGGAGGGCTCCCACAGGCCGGGCCGGACCTGGTAGGGCGGGGTCTGCGCCCCGGTGGTCATGGCCAGCAGGCTCAGCAGCAGCGGGAGGAGCACTTTCATGCGGCGATGTTGCCGCAAGGCGAGGCTGCGGCGTGGAGGCCTGGCTGCCCCGCGTGCCGTCAGTGCATGGTCGGTGCGTCGAGCCGGCCCAGCACCTGGGCGGCGCCTGCCGCCCAACGCAGGGCCACGCCTTCGCCCGAGGCAGGGAAGATGCCGGTCAGGCCGGTCACGTTGACCTGGTGCGTGACGACCACAAGCACGCCCGGCCCGCGCCAGGCGGCGAGCTGCGCGCGGGCCTCGGCCAGGCTGGAGGCCTCGCCGTCGGGCTGCTGGAAGAACGACGCGAACGCCGGCTGAGGCTGCACGTCGAGACCTGGGAAGGCCAGTCGCGCCGTGTCGAGCGTGCGGCACCATGGTGAGGACCACACGGCGCCCACGCGCAGGCGGCCCAGCCGTTGGCGCAGTGCCTCGCCGATCCGGCGCGCCTGCGCGCGGCCTGCGTCGCTGAGCGTGCGCTGCGTGCTGCAGTCGCCCAGCTGGAAGCCCGGCGGGTCGCCGCCGCCGGGGGCGAGTGCGTGGCGGTAGAGCACGATGTCGCCGTCGCGCAGGTCGAGCGCCCACGCGGGGGCGTGGAGGCACAGGGCCAGCAGGCCGAGCAGGGCGGGCTTCATGGCCGCGCATTCTGGGAGGCGCCGGCCGGCCGCGCCGCCGGGCCGGCGCAAGACCCTGCGGTGCATGCGGGGCTTCGCCGGCAGCCAAGCCAGCGCGCGCCACATCCGCAGGGAGGCCGGCCGGCGCAGGCGGACACTGCCGGGCATGACCGCCGCCGCCACACCACCCAGCCCCGCCGCGCTCGCCGGCCTCAAGGTCGTCGAGCTGGGCCAGCTCATCGCCGGCCCCTTCGCCGCCAAGACGCTGGCCGACTTCGGCGCCGAGGTCATCAAGATCGAGCCGCCCGGCGCGGGCGACCCGCTGCGCAAGTGGCGGCTGCTGCTGGACGGCACCTCGGTGTGGTGGCAGGTGCAGTCGCGCAACAAGCGCTCTCTGGCGCTGGACCTGCGCACGCCCGAGGGCCAGGACATCGTGCGGCGCCTCGCGGCCGAGGCCGACGTGCTGATCGAGAACTTCCGCCCCGGCGCGATGGAGGCCTGGGGCCTGGACCCCGAGGCGCTGCGCGCCGCCAACCCGCGGCTCATCGTGCTGCGCGTCAGCGGCTACGGCCAGACCGGCCCCTACCGCGACCGCCCCGGCTTCGCCGCCGTGGCCGAGGCCATGGCCGGGCTGCGCCACCTGACCGCCGAGCCCGGCCGCGTGCCGGTGCGCACGGGCGTCAGCATCGGCGACACCATCGCCGCGCTGCACGGCGTCATCGGCATCCTGCTGGCGCTGCAGCACCGCCACGCCAGCGGCCAGGGCCAGGTCATCGACGTGGCGCTGTACGAGGCCGTCTTCAACTGCATGGAAAGCCTGCTGCCCGAGTACAGCGCCTTCGGCG
>CBFGPX010000300.1:0-4636 GCA_965650725.1 uncultured Comamonadaceae bacterium
GCGGCAGCCGACGCGGCGGCCGTGCGGCCGGCGGCAATGGCCGCACCCAGCCCGAGGCCGTGCGTGCAAACCCGGCACCGCGGCCGCCGCGCGCAGACGTGGTGGCCGCGCTGCCGGCGCCGGTGGAGGCGCCGGCCGAGCTGGACCTGAGCCCGCCGCCGGCGCCCGCGCCGACCGAGGCCGCAACGCCCGAGCCCGCGGCCAAGGCGGCGCGCAAGCCACGCGCCAAGGCCGAGGCCAAGCCCGCGGCCAAGGCAGCAGAGCCCGCCCCGGCCGCCGCCGCGCCGGCGCCCAAGCCCGTGCAAAAGCCGGCCAAGGCCACGGCCGCGGCGCCCGCTGCGGATGACCCACAGGTGGCTGCTGCCAAGGAGATCAACGCGGTGCTGAAGCTGCTGCCCAAGCTGGTCGATGGCCAGTGGCATGATCTGGGGGCCGCGGCCAAGGTGTTGAAGGATGCGGGCCTGCTGGCGAAGTCGGCGCCGGCGACCAAGCTGTTCCGCAAGCACCCGCATGCGTTCCAGCTGCAGCCCGAGAAGCAGCCCAACCAGGTCCGCTTCGCGACTTGACGCCGGACGTCGATTGGTCGGCGCCTTGGTTCGCGCCGTATCGCGACGTGGCCGCGCCGGTCCTCGCCCGGCTGGCCGTCGGCCAGCCGGTGCACCGGGCGCTGGGCCATGAACGCTTCGAGCCCGCCGGGCCGCTGGCCACCGGCTACGAGCAGCATGTGGCCGCCACCGGCCGCGTGCCCACGCGCGACAACGCACACGACCTGTTCAACGGCCTGGTCTGGCTGCGCTGCCCCGGCTTCAAGGCGACGCTGAACGCGGCCCACATCGCGGCGCCGCCCGCGCCCGCCGGCCGGCGCGGCCCGCTGCGCGATGCGCTGACGCTGCTGGACGAAAGCGGCCTGCTGCTGGCCGGGCCGGCGCCGCTGCGACGGGCCTTGCAGGCGCAGGACTGGACCGCGTTGTTCGTCACGCACCGGCCGCTGTGGCGCGAGGCGCGGCTGCTGGTCGTGGGCCATGCGCTGCTGGAGAAGCTGCTGGCGCCGCGCAAGCCGCTGTGCGCCCGCGTGCTGTGGGTGGACGACATCGAGGCGCCGGTGCTGCCGGCCATGCCGGCGCCGGCCGACCTGCCGCCGCTGCCGGTGCTTGGCATCCCCGGCTGGTGGGCGCCCAATGCGTCACGGGCCTTCTACGCTGACGACCAGGTGTTCCGGCCAAAGCGGCTAGCATCGGCGCCCGCCGAGGGAGGTCTCGTTTGCTGATGAAGTCCTGTTTGAAACCGCTGCTGGGTCTGGTGCTCGCTGGCCTGGCTGGCTTGGTCGGTGCGCAGCCCGCGCCGGTCGTCCAGCCCGCATCGCCGCCCCCGGCGCAAGCCCAGCCGCCGCAGCCGCCCACGGTCTCCGCCAGTGCGCGCCGCCTGTACGAGCGCAGCAAGAGCCAGCTGCTGCAGATCCGCACGCTGTTGAAGACGCAGGACAGCCAGGCCTCGGTGGGCTCGGGTTTCCTGGTCAGCGATGACGGCCACGTCGTCACCAACTACCACGTCATCAGCCAGTTCGCACTGGAGCCCGAGAGCTACCGGCTGCGCTACGCCACCACCGACGGCCAGAGCGGCGCGCTGGAGTTGCTGGACTTCGACGCCCGCCGCGACCTGGCGTTGCTGCGCGCCGTCGGCGACGGCCTGAAGGGCCGCGGCGCGCTGGCCTTCCGCCCGCAGAGCCAGCCGCTGGCCAAGGGCGAGCGCATCTACTCCATGGGCAACCCCCACGATGTGGCCTTCGCCGTCGTGGAGGGCAACTACAACGGCCTGGTGGACCGCAGCTTCGACCCGTTGATCTACTACGCGGGCGGCATCAACCCCGGCATGAGCGGCGGCCCGGTGCTGGACGAGGACGGCCTGGTCGTCGGCGTCAACGTGTCCACCATGCTGTTCTCGCAGCAGGTCAGCTTCCTGGTACCGGGCGAGTTCGCCGAGGGGCTGGTCAAGCGCAGCATCGCGGCCAAGCCCATCCGCGCCGCGGCCTGGAGCCGGCTGCGCGACCAGCTCACCCAGTACCAGGACGAACTGGTCACGCGCTTCCTGGCCCTGCCCTGGGAGAGCGCCAACCACGAGCGCTACCGCCTGCCGGTGCCCAAGCAGGATTTCATGCGCTGCTGGGGGCGCGGCACGCCGGCCGACAACAAGGGCCTGGACTTCGAGCGTTCGCAGTGCCGCATGGACCACGCCCTCTTCGTCGGCGGCAACCTGCAGACCGGCTGGCTGGACATGTCGCACGAGGCCTATGACGGCAGCAAGCTGGGCGCGCTGCGCTTCGCGCGCCAGTACTCGGGCAGCTTCCGCAACGAGCGCCTGGGCGGCAGCGACAAGACCCGCACCGCGCCGCACTGCAAGGAGCAGTTCGTCGACCGCGACGGCCTGCCGCTGCGTGCCGTGGTGTGCCTGCGCGCGTACCGCAAGCTGGATGGCCTGCACGATGTCAGCATCCTCGTGACGACGGTGGACGCCGCCAAGCAGGGCGCACTGGGCCGCTTCGATGCCCGCGGCGTCAGCTTCGACAACGCGCTCAAGCTGGCGGCGCACTACCTGGAGGGCTTCGCGTGGACGAACAGCAGCAAGGCCAAGAAGTGATGCCCGCCGCGCCCCCCAACGCTGCCGTCGTCGAGCTGCTGGGCCGCGATGGCCGCGCCACGCTGGTGCAGCGCGTGACCCGCTGGCCGGTGCGCATCGGCCGCTCGCCGGCCTGCGACATCGTGCTGGACGACGCCCACCTCGCCGCCGAGCACGCCGAGCTGCAGTGGCGCCCCGAAGGCGGCGCGCGCCTGCAGCTGCTGGACAGCCGCAACGGCGGCAGCGTCGCCGGCAAACGGCTGGCGGCCGGTGAATCGGCCGACCTTCCCGGCGGCGGCGCCTTCCACCTGGCCGGCGCCTCGCTGCGGCTGCGCACCAGCGCCGAGGCGCTGGCGCCGGAGCAGCTGCTGGTCGTGCAGCAGGCTCGCCACTGGGCGCTGCTGCCGGCGCTGCTGCTGGCCATGCTGTGCTTGCAGTGGCTGGACCGCTGGAGCGCCGTGGACCCCGATGCCCGCTGGATCGACTACGCCACGCCGCTGCTGGCGCCGCTGGCCCTGGTGCTGGGCTGGGCCGGCCTGTGGTCGCTGGCCAACCAGCTGTTCCAGCACCGCTTCCCGTTCGCTACGCACCTGAGGCGCGCGCTGCTGGTCATCGTCGCGCTGCAGGTGCTGGAGTGGGTGCTGCCCGCCGTCGCCTACGCGCTGTCCTGGCCGCGCCTGATGGTGCTGGAGGCATTGGCCGGCCCGGTGGGCGGCGCCGCACTGGTGGCCTGGCATGCCCGCCTGGTCTGGCCGGGCGCGCGGCGCACGCTGAACGTCGGCATCGCGGCGCTGCTGCTGCTGGGTCTGGGTCTTCAGGTCGGCAACCGCCAGGAGCAGCAGTACGTGTTCGGCCCGCCCTACCTGGCCAGCCTGCCGCCGCCGGCGCTGCGTCTGGTGTCGCCCCAGCCGCCCGAGGCCCTGATCGACTCGCTGAAGCCCTTGAAGGACGAACTGGCGCGTCAGGCGCGCAAGGACAACGAGGGCGAGGGCGACGACGGCGGCGAATGACGGACTTCCCCAGCGGCTGCCGTGGAGCTGGCTTTGCCAGGCCACTGGCAGCGCCCCCTTGAGGGGGCCGGCGTAGCCGGTAGGGGGGCTTAGCTAGGCAGGAAGCCGTCCACCGACAGGTAGCGCTCGCCGGTGTCGTAGTTGAAGCCCAGCACGCGAGCGTTCGCGGGCAGCTCGGGCAGCTTCTGCGCGATGGCGGCCAGCGTCGCGCCGCTGGAGATGCCCACCAGCAGGCCTTCCTCGCGGGCGCAGCGGCGTGCGTACTCGCGGGCGGCCTCGGCCTCGACCTGGATGACGCCGTCCAGCAGCGCCGTGTCCAGCACGGCCGGGATGAAACCCGCGCCTATGCCCTGGATGGGGTGCGGGCTGGGCTGGCCGCCGCTGATGACCGGCGAGGCGCTGGGCTCCACCGCATAGACCTTGAGCTGCGGCCAGGCCGCCTTCAGCACCTGGGCGCAGCCGCTGATGTGGCCACCTGTGCCCACGCCGGTGATCAGCGCGTCCAGGCCGTCGGGGAAGTCGCGCAGGATTTCCTGGGCGGTCGTCTTCACGTGCACGGCCGGGTTGGCGGCGTTCTCGAACTGCTGCGGCATCCACGAGCCGGGGTGCTGCTCCAGCAGCTCGCGGGCGCGGGCAATGGCGCCCTTCATGCCTTTCTCGCGCGGCGTCAGGTCGAAGCTGGCGCCATAGGCCAGCATCAGCCGGCGGCGCTCGACGCTCATGCTGTCGGGCATGACGAGGATGAGCCGGTAGCCCTTCACTGCGGCCACCATGGCCAGGCCCACGCCGGTGTTGCCGGAGGTGGGTTCGATGATGGTGCCGCCGGGCTTCAGCAGGCCGCGCGCCTCGGCATCTTCCACCATGGACAGCGCGATGCGGTCCTTGATGGAGCCGCCGGGGTTGCTGCGCTCGGATTTGATCCAGACCTCGCGATCAGCGAACAGGCGCTGCAGGCGGATATGGGGCGTGTTGCCTATCGTGTCGAGGATGTTGTGGGCCTTCATGCGGGCGCT
>CBFGPX010000301.1:0-4617 GCA_965650725.1 uncultured Comamonadaceae bacterium
GGGCGCCACGCAGGTCTGGCCGGCGTTGAAGAGCTTGCCGAAGGCCAGCCGCGAGGCGGTGAGTTGCAGGTCCGCGCTGCGGTCCACGATGGCGGGCGACTTGCCGCCCAGCTCCAGCGTGACCGGCGTGAGGTTCTTGGCCGCAGCCTGCGCGACATGGCGGCCCACGGCCGTGGAGCCGGTGAAGAACAGGTGGTCGAACGGCAGCATGGTGAACGCCTTGCCTACCTCGGCATCGCCGGTGATGACCTGCATCTCCTCGGGCCGGAAATGCTCGGTGACGATGCGGGCCATCAGCTCAGCAGTGGCAGGTGTCAGCTCCGAGGGCTTGATCAGCACGCGGTTGCCCGCTGCCAGCGCGGCGACGGCGGGCTCCATGGCCAGGTAGTAGGGGTAGTTCCAGGGCGACACGACGCCAACGACACCCAGCGGCTGGCGCATCAGCACGTTGCGGCCGGGCAGGAAGTGCAGCGGCGTGGACACGCGCTTAGCTTTCATCCAGCGGCGCAGGTGCTTGATCGCATGGCGCGCGCCGGATTCGACGGTGAACACGTCGGCCAGCAGCGACTCCTGGCGGGCCCGGTGGCCGAAGTCCTGCGCCATCGCCGCGGCCAGCGCTTCGCCGTGCTGGCGCGTCATCGCGAGCAGCCGCTCCAGGCGGTCGCGGCGCACCTCGTAGGTGGGCATGCGCTCCACCTCGAAGGCGCGGCGCTGCAACGTCAGCGCCAGGTGCAGGCGTTCCTGCAATGCGGTGTCCATGGGCTGTCTCCGGATCTAGGTCTGATCCGAAAGGCTAACCGCAACTGGTGGGCCGCCCAAGCGGGGCGGCCCTGGACTAGAGGCCTGCGTCTAGTCGCGCAGGCGACAGCGAGTCAATGCCGGAAATGACGGACGCCGGTCAGAACCATGGCAATGCCACGCTCGTTGGCCGCCGCGATGACCTCGTCGTCCCGCATGGAGCCGCCCGGCTGGATGACGCAGGTGGCGCCGGCATCGGCCAGCACGTCCAGGCCGTCGCGGAACGGGAAGAAGGCGTCGCTGGCGACGGCCGAGCCTTGCAGCGTCAGGCCGGCGTGGCCGGCCTTGATGGACGCGATGCGGGCCGAGTCCAGGCGGCTCATCTGGCCGGCGCCGACGCCCAGCGTCATGCCGCCGCCGCAGAAGACGATGGCGTTGCTCTTCACGTACTGGGCGACGGTCCACGCGAACATCAGGTCGTCGAGCTGCTGCTCGGTGGGCTTCAGCGTCGTGACGACCTTCAGGTCTTCACGCTTCAGGAAATGGTTGTCGGCCGTCTGCAGCAGCAGGCCCGAACCGACGCGCTTGCTGTCGCCGGCGTTGCGGCCCTGGTCCCACGGGCGAGCGCCGCCCGGCGGCAGCGCGATCTGCAGCAGGCGCACGTTGGCCTTGCCCTTGAAGATCTCCAGCGCCTCGGCGCTGAACGACGGCGCCATCAGCACCTCGACAAACTGCTTGCTGACCAGTTGGGCCGCCGCACCGTCCACCTCGCGGTTGAACGCGATGATGCCGCCGAAGGCGCTGGTGGGGTCGGTCTTGAAGGCCTTGCTGTACGCCTCGGCCGGGTTCACGCCCACGGCCACGCCGCAGGGGTTGGCGTGCTTGACGATGACGCAGGCGGGCGTGTCGAAGCTCTTCACGCACTCCCAGGCCGCATCGGCGTCGGCGATGTTGTTGTAGCTCAGCTCCTTGCCCTGCAGCTGCTTGCCAGTGACCAGCGAGCCGGGCGCCGGGAACAGGTCGCGGTACAGCGCGGCGGTCTGGTGCGAGTTCTCGCCGTAGCGCAGGTCCTGCACCTTCACGAAGGTCGAGTTCATCTGCGCCGGGTACTCGGCCTTGGCGCCGTCTTCGTTCAGCGACGACAGGTAGTTGCTGATGGCCGCGTCGTACTGGGCGATGCGGTTGAACGCGGCGACGGAGGCGGCGAAGCGGGTCTTGTCGCTGGTCTTGCCATGGGCCTTCAGCTCGGTCAGCACGGCGGCGTACTGGGCCGCGTCGGTCAGCACCGTCACGTCCTTCCAGTTCTTGGCCGCGCTGCGCACCATGGCCGGGCCGCCGATGTCGATGTTCTCGATGGCGTCTTCCAGCGTGCAGCCGGGCTTGGCCACGGTGGCCTCGAACGGGTAGAGATTGACGGCCAGGATGTCGATGCGCGTGATGCCGTGCTGGTTCATCGCCGCAACGTGCTCGGGCAGGTCGGAGCGCGCCAGCAGGCCGCCGTGGATCTTGGGGTGCAGCGTCTTGACGCGGCCGTCCATCATTTCCGGGAAGCCGGTGTGCTCGGCCACCTCGGTGACGGGCAGGCCGGCATCGGCCAGCAGCTTGGCGGTGCCGCCGGTGGACAGCAGCTTCGTGCCGAGCGCGTGCAGCTCCTTGGCGAATTCGAGGATGCCGGTCTTGTCGGAGACGGAGAGGAGTGCAGTCAGTGCCATGTTCGGGTCAGCCAAGGTTGTGATCGGTGAGTTTGCGGCGCAGCGTGTTGCGGTTGATGCCCAGCCACTGGGCCGCCTTGCTCTGGTTGCCGCCGGCCTCGCGCATGACGATCTCGAACAGCGGTTTCTCCACCAGCTTGATCAGCATCTCGTGCATCGAATGCGGCTCCTGGCCGTCGAGGTCGCTGAAGAAGGCTTCGAGGTTGTCGCGCACGCAGGCGTCGATGGGGTTGGGCGGGGTGTTCTTCTGGGCGCTCATGTTCAGGCAGCGCAGGCTTCGTGGCCTTGCGCTTCTTCGTCGTTGGCCGCCTCGGTGGGGGGCAGCCGGTCGTGGGTCTGGCCGAGGTCGTCGAACCAGTCGCGGAGCGCCTGCAACTGCTCTTCGCAGCGCTCCAGGGTGTTCATGTGCTGGCGGAACTCCTCGCCGCCAGGCAGGCCGCGCACGGCCCAGCCGATGTGCTTGCGCGCGCTGCGCACGCCGCTCAACTCGCCGTACAGGCCGTAGTGGTCGTGCAGATGCTCGGTCAGCACGTCGCGCGCCTCGACGACCGTGGGCGCCGTGAGGTGCTCGCCCGTCGCCAGGAAGTGCGCCACCTCGCGGAAGATCCACGGCCGGCCCTGTGCCGCGCGGCCGATCATCAGCGCGTCGGCACCCGTGTAGGCCAGCACGTCGCGGGCCTTCTCGGGCGAGTCGATGTCGCCGTTGGCGACGACGGGGATGGCCAGCGCGGCCTTCACGGCGGCAATGGTGTCGTACTCGGCCAGGCCCTTGTAGCCCTGCTCGCGCGTGCGGCCGTGGATGGTCAGCATCGCGATGCCGGCGGACTCGAACAGCCGCGCCAGATGCAGCGCGTTGCGCTCATCCTGGCTCCAGCCGGTGCGCATCTTCAGCGTGACCGGCACGCCGCGCGGTGCACACACGGCCACCACTGCCTCGACGATCTCCAGCGCCAGCGCCTCGTTGCGCATCAGCGCCGAGCCGGCCCACTTGTTGCAGACCTTCTTGGCCGGGCAGCCCATGTTGATGTCGATGATCTGCGCGCCGCGGTCGATGTTGTAGGCCGCGGCCTCGGCCATCATGGCCGCGTCGGTGCCGGCGATCTGCACGGCGATGGGGCCCGGCTCGCCGCTGTGGTCGGCGCGGCGCGAGGTCTTCAGGCTGTTCCACAGCTCCTTGCGCGACGTCACCATCTCGCTGACTGCATAGCCCGCACCCAGGCGGCGGCAGAGCTGGCGGAAGGGCCGGTCCGTCACCCCCGCCATCGGCGCCACGAAGAGCCGGTTGGGGAGAAGGTGGGGGCCGATGTGCACGGGGGTCTGCTCAAAAAAGAGGCGAGATTGTAGCGAGGCGCCCCGCCGGGGCCGGACACAATGCCGCCATGGAAGCCTGGCTCGCCCAATTCGTCCACGAGCTGCTCGCTGCGCTGGCCCTGCCCCAGGTCGGGCTGGTCGCGGTCTTCGTCGTCGCCTTCATCTCGGCCACGCTGCTGCCGATGGGGTCGGAGCCCGCCGTGTTCCTGGTCGTCAAGGCGGACCCAGGCATGTTCTGGCCCGCCATCCTCGTCGCCACCGTCGGCAACACGCTGGGCGGCGTGGTGTCGTGGTGGATGGGCTACGGCGCCGAGAAGGCCGTCGAGGCCGTCAAGCACCGCGAGCCCTCGCACACCCGCGCCACGCGGTGGCTGCAGTGTTTCGGCCCCAAGGCCTGCCTGCTGAGCTGGCTGCCCATCGTCGGCGACCCGCTGTGCGCTGTTGCCGGCTGGCTCAAGATGCCGTTCTGGCCCTGCGTGGGCTACATGGCCGTCGGCAAGTTCCTGCGCTTCCTCTTCTACACCGCCGCCTTGATTTGGCTGATCCCGGAGACCTGGCTGTCATGACCTCACCTGCTTACCAAGACCTGAGCGCCCGCCAGCAGCGCCTGCACCGCCTGGCCCACCTGCAGGCCATCGCCCAGTGGGACCAGGCCGCCAACATGCCCGCGCACGGCAACGAGGCGCGCAGCCTGGCGCTGGCCGAGATGGACGGCCTGCTGCACCAGCTGGCCACCGACCCCGCGCTGGCCGGCCTGCTGGACGCGGCTGCCACCGAAGCGCTGGACGACACCCAGCGCGCCAACCTGCGCGAGATCCGCCGCGCCTGGCGAGCGGCCAACGCGCTGCCGCAGGCG
>CBFGPX010000302.1:0-4581 GCA_965650725.1 uncultured Comamonadaceae bacterium
CGGCCTCCTCCAGCATCGTCAGGTACTTCTGCAGGTCGTCCTTCGTCGCCCAGGCTGTGCCGTAGACGCGCTGCAGCATCTCGTTGCGGTGGTCGCCGCGCCAGTAAGCGCCGGCCACCTTCATCAGCTTGAAGTGCTTGAGCTTGCCCGTGGATGGCACGTGGGGGCCGCGGCACAGGTCCTCGAACTTGCCTTCCGAGTACAGCGACACATCCTGGTCGGCCGGGATGCTGCCGATGATCTCGGCCTTGTAGGCCTCGCCCATGGCCTGGAAGTGCGCGACGGCCTCGTCGCGCGGCAGCACGCGGCGCACGACCTTCTCGTCCTTCTTGGCGAGTTCCGTCATCTTGGATTCAATGGCGGCCAGGTCGTCGGGCGTGAAGGGGCGCTTGTACGAGAAGTCGTAATAGAAGCCGTTCTCGATGACCGGGCCGATGGTGACCTGGGCGTCGGGGTAGAGCTCCTTGACGGCGTAGGCCAGCAGGTGGGCCGTCGAGTGGCGGATCATGTCCAGACCGTCTTCGTCCTTGTCGGTGACGATGGACAGCTGGACGTCGTGGTCGATGACGTGGCTGAGGTCGACGACCTTGCCGTCGACCTTGCCGCCGAGGGCGGCCTTGGCCAGGCCGGCGCCGATGCTGGCGGCGACGTCGCCGACCGTCAGCGCGGCGGGGAACTCACGGCGGGAGCCATCGGGGAGTTGAATAGAAATCATGGGGTGCTCCGAATCCCTTTGAACAGGGCAGAAATGAAAAAGCGCGGCCGGGTGCCGCGCTTTGTTCGTTGCCCGAAGGCGAGAAGACGTGACGTGCCGCGGCCGACTAGTTACCGGTAAAGGTGGTGGTCGTAGTTCGCGGTGTCATAACCAGGGTGCCTTTCTCGCTCTTGTGAGGGGAGGGAGCGGGGATTCTAAAGCGGCAGCGCGGAAATCGAGTCGCGTCGGGCCAACGCGGCGAATTCGTCGGCCAGCCGCTGGCTTTGCGCCACGGCGATGCGCCAGCGGCGGCGGCGTTCGTCCGCGTCCAATTGGATGAAGTCGTTGCGATCCGGCAGCTTGCCGCCGGGCAGCGTCGCGATCCACTCGGGTGACGGACACAGCAGCACGACGTTGTCGAGGAAGGCAGTCGAGCGATGGCGGTGCTTGAGCACCTTGTCCAGCCAGCCCGGGACGACCTGGCGCTGGAAGTGCGGATAGAGCACCAGCGGCGCGTGCGCCTGCTGCAGCGCGCGGTAGTCCAGGTGCAGGTGGTAGTCGGTGATGCCGCCGTCCCAGTAGGCACCGCGCGGCGCGCCGGGCAGGTCGTGCTGGGCCTGCAGCCAAAACGGGATGGAGCAACTGGCCAGCAGCGCGCCACGCAGGTTGGTGCGCGACAGGTGGACCTCGCGCGTCGTGAAGTCGTTCAGCTTCAGCGGCAGGCGGTCGCGCGGGTCCGAGAAGACGACGCGTTCAAGAAACCGGCCGAGCAGCGGGCGCGACACGGCGTTGGCTGCGAAGGCGCCGAGGTAGCCCAGCGGCGTCCGCAGCTTGCCTTCGCGGGCCAGCAGCCCCAGCCCCTTGTGCTGACCGCGCGACGTGACGACGTGCAGCCGAAAGCGCGGGTGGGCCAGCACGTCGGCTTCGCGCCCCTCGAAGATCTCGCCCAGGATCTCGCCGAAACGCTGGCTCACGCCCTCTGGCCGCGGTCGCTTTTCGCCGGGCAGCACGTCGTACTGCTGCGTCACATAGGCCTCGGCCATCGTGTTGAACGCACCGGGCACATCGCGATGGGCCAGCGCCGCCGTGGCCATTCGCCAGGCGCCGATGCTGGCGCCGACGAGGTGGACCGGGTGGCGGCTCGGCGCCAGCCAATCACCGAAGATGAAGCGGTCCAGCCCGTTGAGGATCAGGCCCTTGGGCCCGCCGGCGGCGGCAGGTATCAGCCCCACGTCCTCGGCGCACAGGCCACACTCGGCCAGCCGCGCTTTCGCGGCCGGGCCGGCGTAGATCTGCAAGGCGCCCGGGCTCATGCCCGGAAGATAGCCCGGATCAGAACTTGTGTTCCCAGTTCACCGACCACCAGGGCACCGGCTCGCGGCGGTTGACGCTGAAGTCCGCCAGCTCCGTGTAGGTCACGCGGTTGCCCTGCTTGGGCTGGGCCAGCCCGTTGACGCTGACGCGCACGCCGTCCTTGGGGCTGAGCTGCCACATCGCGAACGCATCGACGGAGCGGGCCGCGAAGTTCTCCTGGCTTTGCAGCAAGCTCTGGCGCACGTCGTAGTCGGGCGCGATCTGTGCGCTGAAGCCCATGCTGAGCGGCAGGCCCTTGAGCCGATAGTCCGCGCCGAAGTTCAGCTGCCAGGGCTGCTGGCCTTCCAGGCGGTTGTTGGGGCCGGGAATGTCACCCACCGACGAGCGATAGACGTTCAGCGACGCGCGCAGCGACAGTGCCGTCGTCGGCTCGAACAGGCTGGGAAACAGCTCGGCCGCACGGCCCTTCACCTCCAGCTCCAGGCCTTGCGTGGTGGCCTTGGCCAGGTTGATCTGCGTGATGACCCAGCGCTGCGTCGGTGCCCAGGGCACCGTCATCAGGCGCGGCTGGTCGGTGCGGATCAGGTTGGTGATGCGGCGATGGAACAGGCCCACCGAGACCATGCCGCCGGCCGGCAGATAGCTCTCGTAGGCGATGTCCAGGCCGGTCGCCAGTTCGGGCTTGAGCGCCGGGTTGCCGGTGCGGTCCGGCGTCGTGCGGGTGTTGCCCAGCGCCAGCGGCTCGTTGGTGTTGATGGACGGGCGGTTGATGAGCTGCTGCACGTCCGGCGCCTTGTAGCTGCGCGTCAGGCTGGCGCGCACCAGGTCGCGGCCCTTGGGGTCGGGCTTGAAGTTCAGGTGCAGCAGTGGCGTGGTGACCTTGCTGGTGCTCTTGAAGTCGGCGCTGCCGGCGATGTCGCGGCTGCCCTCGCTCTCCATCCTGATCTGCTCGTGGCGCACGCCGAAGTACGCCGACCACTGCTTGTTGATCTCCCACTCGTCCTGGCCGTAGAAGGCCGTGCGGGTCAGCGTGGCGTTGAAGGGCTGGCCCTCGATGCCGGGCAGCAGGTCGACGCCGTTCTCCACGGTGCGGCGCTTCTCGTCGCGCACGCGGCGCTCGATCTCGCCACCGAAGGTGAGCGTGTGCTCCTCGCCGGCGTACTGGCTGTACTTGCCGCCCAGCGAGGTCTGGCGGTTCTTGTTGTCGCCCGAGGTCACGCGCTGGATGGGCGTGGTGCCGTTGCGGCCGTCGAACTCGAAGTTGAAGTCGGCGCCGCCCGAGCCGGTGCCGGCGCGCAGTTCGATGCGACGGTCCTCACTGAAGCGGTTGTTGTATTGCAGGTTGACGCGGTTGGCCGAGAAGGTGCCGCGGTTGCGCGTGGTCTCGTCGATGGTGCGCGGCACGTAGGTCGGGCTGCTGTCCGACAGGCGCGTGACGGTGTTCTCGCCCTCGTTGCGGAAGCGGTTCTGCACGAAGAAGCCCTGCACGGAGAGCGTCTCGTCGTCGCCCAGCTTCCAGTTCAGGCGCGGCGACAGGTTGAAGCCGCGGCCGTGAGCCCGGTCACGGCCCTCGTTGGTCACGTGCTGGCGCAGCTGCGTGCCGGTCGGCGCGGCGTTGGTCAGGCGCTCGCCTTCCTGCTCGTTGACGAAGTTCCACTGGTAGACCGAGATCGGCAGCACGAAGCCCACGCCGCCGACGATGCGGTCGCCGTAGGTGAAGCCGGCGTTGACGACCGGCTTCTCGCTGGCGTAGGCCAGGCCCAGGCGCAGGTCCTTCTGCACGACGCGCGGAGCGTCCTTCAGGATGATGTTCAGCGTGCCGGCAATGGCTTGGGCGCTCTGGTCGGCGGTGGGCGCCTTGGTGACTTCCAGGCGCTCGACCTGGGCGGGGTTCAGGTTGTCGAGGCTGAATCCCGGGGGCGCCGGCTCGCCGTTGACGAGGATCTGCGTGTAGGCGCCGCCGAGGCCGCGCATGCGCAGCTGGCCGCCGGAGACGTTGATGCCCGGCAGGCGCTTCAGCACGTCGCTGAGCTGCGTGTCGCCGTACTTGTCCAGCTCGTCGCGGCCGTACAGCTGCTTGGCCACCGGCTGGCGGCGGCGCAGGTCGGTGTCGGTCTGCTGGCGCGTGACGGACACGCGCTCGAGCTGGTTGTTCTGCGTGGGCGACGTGGCGGCGCGGTCGACCTCCTGCTGGGCCAGCACCAGGGCGGGGCAGAGCAGAAGCAGCGAGGCGAGGGCGGGGGTTTTCAAGGGGGACTCCGAGGGTTCAGGGCGGCGCGGACCATATCGGCGCCGCGGCGCGCGCGCAGCGTTGCTGCGACCAGTTGCAGTTTCAGGGGCATCAATCGACGCCCCGACGGCAGGGCGCGATGATGGCAGCGCCCCGTGACGGTGACGAAGGTCAGTGCAACAAGCGCCAATCAGCGCTTGAGCTTGGCAAAGGCGGCGGCCATCGCATTGCCGCCGGCGGGCTGTGCATCGCGCCCGCCACTGCGCTCGTTGCGGGCGGCCGGACGGAACGCGTTGTCGGTCTTCGGCCCCCCCCGGCGCAGCCGCTACCCCATCCTACTACG
>CBFGPX010000303.1:0-4572 GCA_965650725.1 uncultured Comamonadaceae bacterium
CGCACGCGACCCTGCAGCACGTGGAAGTACTCCTGCCGCCCGGCCGGAAACACGATGCGCCAGCGGCCCGGCTCGCATTCCCACACGCCGGCGCTCATGGGGCCGGCCTCGTGCAGCGTCCAGGTGCGGCGCTGCGGCGCGCCCTGCACGCGGCGGTCCGCGCGGGGCTGGTCCAGCACCGGCGCGCGGCCGGCGGTGGAGTCGATCAGGACGATCTCGGCTTGGTTCATCAGTTCATCCGCATCGGAATGGTCACGGGCCCGTCGTTGACGAGGTGCACCTGCATGTCGGCACCGAACTCGCCGCTGGCGACGAGCGGGTGCTGGCGGCGCGCGACCGCCAGCGTGTGTTCGTAGAGCCGGCGCCCCAGTTCGGCCGGCGCCGCGCCCGAGAAGCTGGGCCGGTTGCCGCCCGCGGTGTCGGCCGCCAGCGTGAACTGGCTGACGATGAGCAGGCCGCCGCCGATCTCCTGCAGGCTGCGGTTCATCTTGCCGGCCTCGTCGCTGAACACGCGCAGCTTCAGCACCTTGGCGATGAGCTTCTCGGCCGTGGCCTCGGTGTCGATGGGCTCGGCGCAGACCAGCATCAGCAGGCCTTGCGGGATGGCGCCCACGACGGCGCCGCCCACCTCCACGCGCGCCTCGCGCACCCGTTGCAGGACCGCAATCACGTCGTCGTCTCCTCGTCGCCCAGCGTTCGGGGTTCCACGTCCATGGGCAGCATCTGGATGCTGGCGTGCAGGTGGGGAATGGCCTGCATCAAGGCCTGCTCCACCTCGGCGCGCAGCGCGGCCGAGCGGGCCAGCGTCCAGGCGGCGGGCAGGTGCATGTGCAGGTCGATGAAGTGGCGTTGCCCGGCGACGCGGGTGGTGATGTGGTCGAAGCGCAGGCCGTGCGGCTGGCGAAAGCCGTCCAGCACCGCCTGCACGCGGGCCTGGTCGTCGTCGTCCAGCGCACGGTCCATCAGGCCGTTGCTGGATTCGCGCAGCAGGTGCACGCCTTCGCGCAGGATGTTCAGCGCGACGACCATGGCCAGCAGCGGGTCCAGCCAGTGCCAGCCGGTCGCCATCACGCCGATCAGCCCGGCCACCACGCCGGCCGAGGTCCAGACGTCGGTGATCAGGTGGCGGGCGTCGCCCTCCAGCGCCACGGAGCGCACCTCGCGGGCCTTGCGCAACATGGCCCAGGCCATCAGGCCGTTCAGCGCGGAGCTGACGACGGCCAACCCCACGCCCAGACCGATAGCCTGCAGCGGCTCCGGGTGGCGCCAGCGGTCCACCGCGCCCCACAGGATGCCCAGGCCGGCCGCGATGATGAGGATGCCCTCGAAGCCGCTGGAGAAGTACTCGGCCTTGTGGTGGCCGTAGGGGTGTTCCGCGTCGGGCGGCTGGGCCGCCAGCGTGACCATGGCCAGCGCGAACACGGCGCCGGCCAGGTTGACCAGCGATTCCAGCGCGTCCGCCGCCAGGCTGACCGAGCCGGTCCACCACCAGGCGGCGGTCTTCAGCGCGATGGTCACCAACGCGGTCGCGACGGAGAGCTTCAGGTAGGTGCGGGCTTGCATCGCGGCATTGTCGCCAGCCCTTCCTAGAATCGCGCCAGTTTCCTGGAGTCCAGTGCATGACCACCGCCCACACCACCGACGTTTCCCACATCGCGCCGCGCGAGAAGGCCGAGATCCTCTCGCAGGCCTTGCCCTACATCCGCAAGTTCCACGGCAAGACCATCGTCATCAAGTACGGCGGCAACGCGATGACCGACCCGGAGCTGCAGCAGGACTTCGCCGAGGACGTGGTGCTGCTGAAGCTGGTGGGCCTGAACCCGGTCGTCGTGCACGGCGGCGGCCCGCAGATCGAGGACGCGCTGAACAAGCTGGGCAAGAAGGACCACTTCATCCAGGGCATGCGCGTGACGGACGCCGAGACCATGGGCGTCGTCGAATGGGTGCTGGCCGGCGAGGTGCAGCAGGACATCGTCGGGCTCATCAACGCCGCCGGCGGCAAGGCCGTGGGCCTGACCGGCCGCGACGGCGGCATGATCCGCGCGAAGCAGCTGAAGATGGTCGACAAGGACGACCCCAGCAAGGAGCACGACATCGGCCAGGTCGGCGACATCGTCTCCATCGACCCCAGCGTCGTGAAGGCGCTGCAGGACGACCAGTTCATCCCCGTCGTCAGCCCCATTGGCTTCGGCGAGGCCAACGAGAGCTACAACATCAACGCCGACGTGGTGGCCGCCAAGCTGGCCACGGTGTTGCAGGCCGAGAAGCTGCTGATGCTGACCAACATCCGCGGCGTGCTGGACAAGCAGGGCGAGCTGCTGACCGAGCTGACGCCGCGCCGCATCGACGAGCTGGTGGAGGACGGCACCATCAGCGGCGGCATGATCCCCAAGATCGCTGGTGCCATCGATGCGGCCAAGAGCGGCGTCAACGCGGTCCACATCATCGACGGCCGCGTGCCGCACGCGATGCTGCTGGAGGTGCTGACGGACCAAGCCTATGGAACCATGATCTCGTCGCGATGAGCAGAAGCCCCAAGACCTGGCTGTTCGACCTCGACGACACGCTGCACAACGCGTCGCACCGGGCGTTCAAGGAGCTGAACGCGTCGATGGCGGCCTACATGGTGACCTACCTCGGCCTGACGGACGAGGCGGCGGCGGCGCTGCGCAACCGCTACTGGCATCGCTATGGCGCGACGCTGACCGGCTTGCAGCGCCACCACGGCATCAAGCCCGCGCACTTCCTGGCCGAGACGCACAGGCTGCCCGGCCTGGAGGCGCATCTGCACGGCCACGCGCACGACCTCGCCGCGCTGCGGCGCCTGCCGGGGCGCAAGTTCCTGATGACGAATGCGCCGCGCAGCTACGCCGAGCGCGTGCTGGCGGCCATCGGCCTCAGCAGCGTCTTCGAGGGGCTGATCTGCGTGGAGGACATGCAGATGTTCGGCCACTCCCGGCCCAAGCCCGACACCCGCATGTTCCGCGCGGTGCTGGCGCGGCTGAAGCTGCGGCCGGAGCATTGCATCCTCGTCGAGGACACGCTGATCCACCAGAAATCGGCCCGCAGCCTCGGCATGTCCACCGTCTGGATGCAGCGCTGGCTGCGCAAGACGCCCGACGGCCGGCGCCTGCAGCATCGGCCGGCCTACGTGAGCCGGCGCGTGCGCTCGCTGGCGGCGCTGGCGCGGTCCCCCCAGTTCTGAAGGAAGATGCGTCTGGGCGAGGGACTATCCTCGTCGGACAATCCGCCCTCCCGCAGCTTGAGAGATTTCCAGAGCCCATGACCCCGTTCTCGGTCCTCATCGTCGAAGACCAGGCCCGCTTCCGGGAGGCCTTCACGCATGCGCTGGGCAGCGTCCCCGACATCGAGCTGCTGGGCATCGCCCCCGACCTGCCGCAAGGCCGGCGCATGTTCGACCAGCTCCAGCCCGATGTGCTGCTGGTTGACCTGGACCTGCCCGGCGGCAGCGGCATCGAGCTGATCCGCCACGCGGCGCAGACGCGTCCGCAGTGCGAGGTCATGGTGATCTCCGTGTTCGGCGACGAGCAGCACGTCGTGTCCAGCATCGAGGCCGGCGCCACCGGCTACCTGCTGAAGGACAGCCTGGCGCTGGACCTGCCCGGCCAGCTGCGCTCGCTGCGCGCCGGCGGCAGCCCCATCAGCCCCGTCATCGCCCGCCGCCTGCTGGTGCGCCTGGCGCCCGGCAGCCAGGGCTCCAGCGGGCCGTCGCCCGAGGCCATGGCCGCCACGATGGCGGACGAGGAGGTCGTGGCCCTGTCCGAGCAGGAGTCGCGCGTGCTGCATCTGGCCGCCAAGGGCTTCACCTTCGACGAGATCGCGCAGTTCATGCAGGTGTCGCCGCACACGGTCATGACCTATGTGAAGCGGGTCTACCGCAAGCTGCACGTGCGCTCCAAGGTCGAGGCGATCTACGAAGCGCGCCGGCTGGGCTGGCTGCGCGATTAGCATCCGCGGCATGGACGCCGACCAGCCCGCCGCCACCGCCCCCAAGAAGCGCCCCAAGCCCGGCGAGCGCCGCACGCAGATCCTGCAGGTGCTGGCCGGCATGCTGGAGCAGCCCGGCGCCGACCGCATCACCACCGCCGCGCTGGCGGCCAGGCTGGACGTCAGCGAGGCGGCGCTGTACCGCCACTTCGCCAGCAAGGCGCAGATGTTCGAGGCGCTTATCGACTTCATCGAGGGCAGCGTCTTCGGCCTCATCCACCAGATCGTCGACGCGCCCCAGCCCATGCCGGGGCAGGCGGCGCGCATTGCCAGTGTCATCCTGCAGTTCGGCGAGAAGAACCCGGGCATGACGCGCGTGATGGTGGGCGACGCGCTGGTCTACGAGCACGAGCGGCTGACGGCGCGCATCAATCAGTTTTTTGACCGCATCGAGTCGTCGCTGCGCCAGGTGCTGCGCGCCACGGCCGAGGCGCAGGGTTCGCTGACGCCCACGGTGCATGCCAACGCGCAGGCGTCGGTGTGGGTCTGCTTCATCATCGGCCGGCTGCAGCGCTATGCGCGCTCGGGCTTCAAGCGGCTGCCGACGGAGCAGCTGGACGCCTC
>CBFGPX010000304.1:0-4478 GCA_965650725.1 uncultured Comamonadaceae bacterium
TCCTGTTCATGCAGGGCGGCGGCCTGGGCGAGAACGCCATCGTGCCGCTGAACCTCAGCCGCGGCGGCAAGGTGGATGTGGTCGTCACCGGCTCCTGGTCGCGCAAGAGCGCGGCCGAGGCGCGCCGCTACGCGGACGTGCAGATCGCGGCCGAGGGCGACGGCCGCAGCATCCCCAGCGGCTGGGCGCTGCGCGACGACGCGGCCTATGTGCACGTCTGCACCAACGAGACCATCGACGGCGTCGAGTTCCACGACCTGCCTCAGCTGACGAGCAAGGCGCCGCTGGTCATCGACTGCTCCTCCCACCTTCTGTCGCGCCCCATAGCCTGGGACCACGTCGGCCTGGCCTTCGGTGGCGCGCAGAAGAACGTCGGCCCGGCCGGCGTGACCCTCGTGTTCGTGCGCGAAGACCTGCTGGGCCATGCGCTGGACATCTGCCCCTCGGCGTTCAACTACACGACGGTGGCGGCCAACCAGTCCATGTACAACACGCCGCCCACCTTCGGCATCTACGTCGCCGGCCTGGTGTTCCAGTGGCTCAAGGGTTTCGACTACGCCGGCAAGCGCGGCCTGGCCGCCATCGAGCAGCGCAACATCGACAAGGCCGCCCTGCTCTATGACGCGCTGGATGCGTCCAGCTTCTATGAAAACCGCGTGGCACCCAACTGCCGCTCGCGCATGAACGTGCCCTTCTTTCTGAAGGACGAGTCCTTGAACGAGGCCTTCCTGGCCGAGTCCAAGGCCGCCGGCCTGCTGCAGTTGAAGGGCCACAAGTCGGTGGGCGGCATGCGCGCCTCCATCTACAACGCGATGTCGCTGGAGGGCGTGCAGGCGCTGGTGTCGTTCATGAAGGATTTCGAGGCTCGTCATGGCTGAACCCGTCGCCTCCCAGGCGCTGCTGGCGCTGCGCGATCAGATCGACGGCCTGGACAAGCAGCTGCTGCAGTTGCTGAACGAGCGCGCCCGCGTGGCCGAGCAGGTCGGCGAGATCAAGCGCGCCGAAGGCACGCCCTTCTTCCGCCCCGACCGCGTGGCGCAGGTCATCGAGAAGATCCGCGCCGCCAACCCGGGCCCGCTGAAGGCCGAGCATGTGTCGGCCATCTGGCGCGAGATCATGTCGGCCTGCCTGGCGCTGGAGTCACCGCAGCGCGTGGCCGTGCTGGGTCCGGTGGGCACCTTCTGCGAGCAGGCCGCCATCGAGTATTTCGGTGGTGCCGCCGACATGACCTACTGCGCCAGCTTCGACGAGGTCTTCCACGCCACCGCCAGCGGCAGCGCGCAGTTCGGCGTCGTGGGCGTCGAGAACATGACCGAGGGCGTCGTCACGCGCTCGCTGGATCTGTTCCTGCACACACCTTGCCACGTCGTCGGTGAAGTCAGCCTGCTGATCCGCCACAACCTGATGCGCAAGGAACCGTCGATGCACGGCGTCGAAGCGGTCCTCGCGCATCCGCAGGCGCTGGCGCAGTGCCAAAACTGGCTGAACAAGCACCTGCCCGACGTCGAGCGCCGCGCCGTGTCCAGCAATGCCGAAGGCGCGCGCCTTGCCGCCACCAACCCTGCCTGGGCGGCCCTGGGTGCCGAGCGCGCCTCCCAGGTCTTCGGCCTGCACATCGTGGCCCATGCCATCCAGGACGAGGCCTACAACCGCACGCGCTTCGCCGTCATCTGCCTGCCGCAGACCATGGCCACGCCGCCGGCCACCGGCCGCGACTGCACCAGCTTGGTCGTCTCCGTGCCCAACCGCCCGGGCGCCATGCACGACCTGCTCGTGCCGCTGAAGACCCACGGCGTGTCCATGACGCGCCTGGAGTCTCGCCCGGCCCGCACGGGCCAGTGGGACTACTACTTCTACATCGACCTGGACGGCCACCCCAGCCAGCCCAACGTCGCCGCCGCCCTTGAGGAACTGCGCGCCAACTGCGCGTTCTTCAAGATGCTGGGTGCCTACCCGGTCAAGAACTGAGGCCCCGCAACCATGTTCCAACAGCTCGGCGTCATCGGATGCGGCCTGATGGGCGGCAGCTTTGCGCTGGCCATGAAGAAGGCCGGCCTCGTCAAGCGCGTGGTGGGCTACAGCAAGTCGCCCTCGACGACCAAGCAGGCCAAGAAGCTGGGCGTCATCGACGTTGCCGCCGAGTCCGCTCTGCTGGCCGTTTCGGGCTCGGACATCGTGCTGATCGCCGTGCCCGTGTCCGCCACCGAGGCCACGTTGAAGGCCATCCGCCACCTGGTGAACCCCGGCGTGCTGTTCATGGACGTCGGCTCGACAAAATGCGACGTGATCGAAGCGTCCCGCCGTGCGCTGGGTGAAAAAGCTGCCAGCTTCGTGCCCTGCCACCCCATTGCCGGCAAGGAGTCGGGCGGCGTGCAGCATGCCGAGGCCACGCTGTACGAGGGCCGACAGGTCATCCTGACGCCGCAGCCTTTCACGAATCCGCAGCTCGTGCAGCTCGCGACCGACGTCTGGTCCGCGCTGGGCACGACCGTGTTGAAGATGCGACCGCACAACCACGATGCCGCATTCGCCGCCGTCAGCCATCTGCCGCACCTGCTGGCCTTCGCCTACTTCCAGGCGATTGCCGAGCAACCCGCCGCGCGCGACTACCTGAGCCTGGCCGGCCCCGGCTTTCGCGACTTCACCCGCATCGCCGCCGGCGAGCCGGCCGTGTGGCGCGACATCCTGCTGGCCAACAAGCATGAGGTGCTGGCCCAGTCCAAGCGCTTCCGCACCACGCTGGACCAGCTGGAGGCGCTGATCGAGGCCGGTGACGCCGGCGCCCTGGAAGCCGCACTGCGCCCCATCGCCGAAGGCCGTGGCGCCTGGAACTTCCCCTCCCCTGCAGCCCCTCCCGGCCGCCCTGCGGCTAAGTGATGTTCAAGATCCCCTTTCTCGACCTGCCGCCGCTGCGCGGCGCCGCGGGCACCGTCCGCCTGCCCGGCTCCAAGAGCATCTCCAACCGCGTGCTGCTGCTGGCCGCCTTAAGCGAAGGCCGCACCGTCGTGCGCGATCTGCTCGCGTCGGACGACACGGCCGTCATGCTGGACGCGTTGCGCGCGCTGGGTTGCGGCGTCGTCAAGGACGGCGACACGGTCAGCATCGTGGGCCTGGGCGGCAAGCTGCTGGCCACGCATGCCCAGTTGTTCCTTGGCAACGCAGGCACCGCCATGCGCCCGCTGACGGCCGCGCTGGCCGTGCTGGCTGCCACGCAGGGTGGCAGCTTCGAGGTGTCGGGCGTCGCCCGCATGCACGAGCGGCCCATCGGCGACCTGGTCGATGCACTGCGTGGCCTGGGCTGCGCCATCGACGACCTGGGCAACCCCGGCTACCCGCCGCTGCGCCTGCGCGGCCCGTCGCCGCTGGCGCTGGACACGCCCGTGCGCGTGCGCGGCGACGTGTCCAGCCAGTTCCTGACCGCGCTGCTGCTGGCGCTGCCGCTGGTGGCCGAGCGCGACATCCGCATCGAGGTCATCGGCGAGCTGATCTCCAAGCCCTACATCGAGATCACGCTGGCGCTGCTGGAGCGTTTCGGCATCCAGGTGCGTCGCGAGAGCTGGGAGGCCTTCGTCATCCCGGCCGGCAGCCGCTATGTCTCGCCGGGCGAAGTGTTCGTCGAAGGCGACGCGTCGTCGGCGTCGTACTTCGTCGGCCTCGGCGCCATCGCCGCGGCCGACGCCCCCATCCGCATCGAAGGCGTGGGCAGCGAGTCGCTGCAGGGCGACGTGCGCTTCATCGAGGCCGCCGCCGCGATGGGCGCCGACGTGAAGGCCGGCCCCAACTGGCTGGAGGTCCGCCGCGGCGCCTGGCCGCTCAAGGGCATCACCCTCGACTGCAACCACATCCCCGACGCGGCGATGACGCTGACCGTCATGGCGCTCTACGCCGACGGCCCGACGACGTTGACCAACATCGCCAGTTGGCGCGTCAAGGAGACCGACCGCATCGCCGCGATGGCGACCGAGTTGCGCAAGCTGGGCGCGACGGTCGAGGAAGGCCCGGACTGGATACGCGTCCAGCCGCTGACGGACTGGCAGGCCGCAGCCATCCACACCTACGACGACCACCGTGTCGCCATGTGCTTCTCGCTGGCCGCCTTCAACGGGCTGGTCACCGACAACGCGGTGCCCGTGCGCATCCTGGAGCCGCACTGCGTCGCCAAGACCTTCCCGGACTACTTCGAGACGCTGTTCGGCGTCGTCACGGCACGTGCCGCCGACATCCCGGTCATCACCATCGACGGCCCCACCGCCTCCGGCAAGGGCACGCTAGCCGACGAGGTGGCCAAGGCGCTGGGCTTCGAGGTGCTGGACTCCGGTGCGCTGTACCGGGTGACCGGTCTGGCCGCGCGCCGCGCCGGGCTGAACCTGGATGACGGCGACGCCGTGGCCGCCATCGTGCCGACGCTGAAGCTCAGCTTCCGCGAAGGCCACGTCTTCCTCGGCGACGAAGACGTCAGCGCCCGGCTGCGCGCCGAA
>CBFGPX010000305.1:0-4461 GCA_965650725.1 uncultured Comamonadaceae bacterium
GGATTATGATTCCGTCGCTCTAACCGGCTGAGCTAAAGCGCCTGAGCCCGCCATTCTAAGCGAGTTTTTTCGGGGCTGGCAACAAGATCTGAAAAATTACAAACCAGGCTCACGCAGCCAGCCCTTAAAGGGCTGGCCGGGCAGGCGCTTGAGGCTCTCGACAAGCTGGGTGGCGTTGAACACCGCGCCGGCGTCGTTGGTGTGCGTGCGGGCATCCGAGAAGAAGCCCTCCACGCGCTCCGCGCCGACGGCGCGGTAGGCCTCGGCAACGCGCAGCGTCAGGTCGATGAACTGGGCGCCGTTGGCCTTGGCGACCTGCTCGCCCCAGGCCGCGTAGTTCTCGAAGTCGCGCGGCTGCTCGGGCTTCCAGCGGTCTTTGTGCGGGATGGGTGACAGCACGACGACGTTCGCGCCCTTGGCCTTCGCATCGGTGATGTAGCGCTTCAGATACCAGCCGAAGCTCTGCACCGTCTCCTTGCTGCCGTCGGGGCGGGTGTCTTCCTGCGTGTCGTCGCCGGTGCCGGGCACCGAGCCGCGGTTCTTGCCGGCGGGGTCGCCGATGCGGGCGCCGTCGTTGTGGCCGAACTGGATCAGCAGCCAGTCGCCGGCCTTCAGCTGCTCCAGCACCGAGGCCCAGCGGCCTTCGGTGAAGAAGGTGCGGCTGCTGCGCCCGCCGATGGCGTTGTTGACGACGTTGACGCGCTGCGTGTCGAAGAAGGGCGCCAGGCGCTCGCCCCAGCCGAAGGCGCCGTTCTGGCCGCCGCTGCGCACGGTGGAGTCGCCGATCAGCACGATGCTGGGCAGCTTGGGGTCGCGCGGCGCCTCGACCTTGACCTTGCGGGCATCCACCACCGGCCGGTCGTCCGAGCCGTCCGGCAGGAAGCGCTGCCTGTAGACGTCCTCCGGCAGCACCTTGTTCTGGATCAGCCCGGCGACGACCAGTTGCGCGTTGACCGCCGCACCCAGCCAGTTGGTGTGCACGGTCTCGGGGTCGGGCGGGAACAGCGTGGCCACCACGGCCTTGCCCAGCGCCTCGTAGCGCTTGGCGCCCCACTCGTTGAGGTCGATGAAGGCCACGTTCTCCTGCCGGGCGACCTCGGCGGCCCAGCCGGCGAAGTTGCCGCCGGCGCGCGTCACGGTCACGCCGTCGGCCTCCCAGCGCTTGCGGATGACCGGCGACGCGATGACGGGCGTGGCGCCCAGTGCGCGGATCTCGGCGACATAGCCGCGCAGATAGGCGCCATAGGTGTAGACCGTCTCGGGCTTGCCGGTCAGCAGGTTGTTGATGTCTTCCTTCTCGGGCCCGGTGCCGCGCAGCACGCCGCGGGCGCGGCTGTTGTCGTTGACCGGGCTGGCATCGTTGTGGCCGAACTGCATGACGACCCAGTCGCCCTTCTTGATGAAGGGCTTGGTGCGCTCCCAATGGCCGCTGCTGCGGTAGGTGCGGCTGGACAGCCCGCCCACGGCGCGGTTGACGACGTTGATCTTGTTCAGGTCGAAGTAGGCGGCAATGGGGTTGCCCCAGCCCCACTGGCCTTCGGGCCCCTTGCCCTGGCCGTCGTCGCGGCCATTGCGCACCGTCGAGTCGCCGATGAGGATCAGCGACGGCAGCGCCGGCTTGGCGGGTTCGGGCAGCGTGACCTGGGCGCGCGCCGGGTCGGTGCTGGCAGTGAACTCCTGCGCGTGGGCAGTGGCCAGCGGCAGCGTGAACAGCAGGGCCGCGAGCGCGCGGCGGATGGGTTGGGCAGTCATGGTGCCGATGCTAGGAGCAGGTGCCCAAGCTTGGCTGACGGCGATGGCGCAAGTTCTTGAGCGATTCATGCCCAGCAACATCGCGCAACAGAGCGAGGCCTAGAGTCCGGCCACACAAAAACGGAGACGCCCATGTCGTTGCGCAAGACTTCCCTGCTGCTGAGCCTGCTGATCGCCCTGGCACCCGCCTGGGCCCAGATCGGCCAGCGCTTCCCGTCCGAGAAGCGGGTCGTCAACGACCCCGTCACCGGCACGCCGCTGACCTTCCTGACCACGCAGCCGCGCGGCGATTCCAAGATCTACCCCAGCCATCCGCAGTGGACGGCCGATGGCCAGTGGCTGGTGTTCCGCTCCAACCGTGTCAAGGGCGAGGCCATCGCCGTCAACGAGGCCAGCGGCGACCTGGTGCAGGTCACCGAGGGCGGCTACGAGGGCATGCTCAACCTGTCGCAATCGGGCGGCAACAAGCTGTATTTCCTGCGCAAGCCGGCCGCCGGCCCGGACAAGGCTCGCGAGGCCGTCGAGGTGGACCTGGACCGTGTGTTCGCCGACAGCAAGGTCGGCAAGATGAAGTCGGCCACCAGCTACCAGCGCGTCATCGCGACGCTGCCCGCCGAGCTGGAGGCCTATGGCGACAACGCGCTGGACGCCGACAACCAGTGGTTCTACTTCCGCATCCAGGGCAAGGCCTATGCCGGCGCGAAGCTGCCCGCCGGCACCAAGATCGAGCCGCCCTTCGGCCCGCGCGGCATGGGTGCCGGCCCGCACGCCATCGGCAAGGTCAACGTGAAGACGGGCGAGTTCCAGCACGTCGTGTCCGTGCCCTTCCAGATCGGCCACATCCAGTCCAACCTGTGGCAAGCCGGCGAGCTGGTGTTTAGCTGGGAGACCGGCGGCAAGTCGCCCCAGCGCACCTGGACCGTCAAGGGCGATGGCACCGGCCTGCGCCCGATGTACCCCGAGGCGCCCTACGAGTGGGTCACGCACGAGGCCATCATCGGCAAGGACGAGGTGGCGCTGGCCATCATGGGCCACCGCGCCATCCCCGGCGTGGAGGACCCGACCCGCGCACCCGGCACCGATGTGGGCGGCGCCAACCCGGGCCAGGACGCGTCCTGGGGCAACTCCGGCACGCGCGAGAAGCCGACGGGCCTGGCCGTCGTGAACCTGCGCACGCGGGAGATGACCATCGCCGGCCAGACCCACAAGGGCAGCGGACTGTGGCACGTGCACGGCTCGCCGGACGGCCGCTTCGCGGTGGGCGACGACTTCAACCGCGACATCTACCTGATCGACCGCAAGACGCGCGAAATGATGCTGCTCAGCGCCGGCCACAAGACGACGGCGCGCGACCACCCCCATCCGACCTTCAGCCCGGACGGCAAGAAGATCCAGATCCAGTCCGCCATGTTGGCGGCGGACGGGCGCGAGATGAATATCGTCGTGGTGCCGGTGCCGCAGTCCTGGCTGGACCGCAAACCCTGAAACACCGCGGGCGTTGAATATCCACGGAATATGCGGGTTGCGAATATCCAATATCGTTTGGAGGGATTCGAAATCTGATATCCGCGCGCCGCTCTCATGTCGCACTGCAGCATAGATGCGACGATTTCGCTCACCAAGGTGATCGATTGCTGCGCGTTCAGGGTTTGCCTGGCGTCAAGCAATCACGTCCTTGATTCTTTGGCCGGCGCCAAACACAGGCCCAAACCAGGCCCCTAGACTGCCCGCAGGGCAATATGAAGATTGCTGCAAAGCAATCATCTCGCAAGTATTTCTGGAGGCAGACATATGCTGAACACCCACACCCTGCGCGCACCGCGCTGGACGCCGCTGGCACTGGCCATCTCGGCTGCACTGGCCGGTCAGGCCCAGGCCCAAACCGCCGCCGCGCCGGCCGCCGCCGCCTCGGCCGCCAAGGCCGAGACTAACCAGCTCGACACCGTCGTCGTGACCGGCATCCGCCGCTCCATCCAGAGCGCCATTGACCGCAAGAAGAATGCCTCCACGGTGCAGGACAGCATCGTTGCGGAAGACATCGACCAGTTCCCGGACAAGAACGTCGGCGAAGCGCTGTCGCGTGTCACCGGTGTGCAACTGAGCCGTGAGTTCGGCGAAGGCTCGCAGGTCGCCATCCGCGGCGTCGAGCCCGACCTGAACCGCGTCGAGATCAACGGCATGTCGGTGCTGGGCACCAACGGCGGTGCCGGCCGCGGCGCCGAGCTGCGCGAGCTGGCCTCCGAGCTGATTGCCTCCATCGACGTGGTCAAGGGCTCCACGGCTGACATCACCGAAGGCGGCGTGGGCGGCACGGTGCGCATCAACACGCGCAAGCCGCTGGACTTCACCAAGCGCACCATCGCCGGCTCGCTGTCGGCCGAGCAGGGCAGCCTGCGTGGCGGCGTGCAGCCGCGCGGCTCGCTGCTGCTGGCCGACAAGTTCTTCGACGGCAAGCTGGGCGTCATGGCCAACCTGGTCTACGACAACATCCACACGCGCGGCGACTTCGTGCGCAACACCTCGTGGCGTTTCCTGCGTGACTGGGACTTCTCGCCCGAGAAGACCATCACCAGCCTTAACGACAACGCGGCGGCCGTGACGACCTTTGCCGGCTGTACCGCGTTGGCCGCCGCCGACCGCACGGCCTGCCAGCAGCAGTGGTTCGACTACTCGCCGCGCATCTCGCGCTACGGCATCTGGGAGCGCGAT
>CBFGPX010000306.1:0-4305 GCA_965650725.1 uncultured Comamonadaceae bacterium
CGCATCGAGGACACCGGCTCGCTGATCGTGGCGAACACGCCGGAGCAGTTCGCGGTGCAGATCGCGGCGGAGTTCGAGGTCTACAAGAAGGTCGTCGCGCAGCAGAAGCTCAGCCTGGAGTGATTGACCCGGCGATCGAGTCCTTCATCGAGGCGCTCTGGCTGGAAGACGGCCTGAGCGCCAACACGCAGGCGGCCTACCGGCGCGACCTGGCCGCGTTGGCCGCGCTGATCGCGCCGCGGCCGCTGGACCACTGCACCGAGCAGGACTTGCTGCAACTGGCGGTCGCCAAGGCTGGCGGCAAGACCAGCAGCGCCAACCGGCGGCTGTCCGCCATCAAGCGCTACTTCCGCTGGGCATTGCGGGAAGGCCGCGTGGCGGCCGACCCCACGCTGAAGCTGGCGGCGGCCAAGGCGGGCATGCGCAACATCAAGACGCTCAGCGAGGCCCAGGTGACAGCCTTGCTGGAGGCGCCCGACGTGGACACGCCCCTGGGTCTGCGCGACCGCGCGATGCTGGAGCTGATGTATGCCTGCGGGCTGCGCGTGTCCGAACTGGTGACGCTGAAGAGCGCCTACGTGGCGTTCAAGGACGCGGCGCTGCACATCACCGGCAAGGGCTCCAAGGGCCGCATCGTGCCCTTCGGCCAGCATGCGGCGGAGTGGATGGCCCGCTACGTGCGCGAGGCGCGCGGCGCGATCCTGGCCGGCCAGAGCAGCGACGACCTGTTCGTCACCGCCCGCGGCGCCGGCATGACGCGGCAGATGTTCTGGACCCTGGTCAAGCGACACGCGCTGGCGGCCGGCGTCACGGCGCCGCTGTCGCCGCACACGCTGCGCCACGCGTTCGCGACGCACCTGCTCAACCATGGTGCAGATCTGCGCGCGGTGCAGCTGCTTTTGGGGCATGCGGACCTGTCCACGACGCAGATCTACACCCATGTGGCGCGGGAGCGCCTCAAGGCCTTGCACGCGGCGCACCACCCGCGCGGCTGACGCCGTGCCGAGGCCGCCGCGTAGCACGCGGGCTTCGAAAGTTTCATTGGTTTCAATCCTGTCGGCGGGCGACAACAAGAGGCTCCGCGGCGGGCTTGCCGCGCGCAAACTCCGCCGCCATCAACCACCCCACGGAGTTCCCGCCATGCACGCTACCCGCCTGCTGCCGACCGCGCTCGCCGCGCTCAGTCTCTTCGGCACCACCGCTGCCACCGCCCAGGAGGCCAGCAGCCTCGAACGTGTCACCGTCGTCGGTTCCCGCAAGACGCTGCCCGCCGCGTCCAGCACCGACACGCTGGTTCCCGTGGATATCTATTCGATGAGCAAGGTGACCGAGGGTGGCGGCCAGTTCGATCTGGCGCAGACGCTGCAATACCTGTCCCCGTCGTTCAACTCGACGCGCCAGACCGGCGCCGACGGCGCCGACCTGATCGACTCGGCCGCGCTGCGCGGCCTGGGCTCGGACCAGACGCTGGTGCTGGTCAACGGCAAGCGCCGCCACACGGTGGCGCTGGTGAACCTGTTCGGCGCGCGCAACCGCGGCTCGACAGGCACGGACATGAACTCGCTGCCGCTGCTGGCCATCGACAACGTGCAGGTGCTGCGCGACGGCGCCGCGGCGCAGTACGGCTCGGACGCCATCGCCGGCGTCATCAACATCCAGCTGAAGAAGCGCGCCGGCTGCGAGGCGGTGGCCGGCTACGGCCAGTACTCGGCCGGCGACGGCAAGAACTACCTGGCCTCGGCCTACTGCGGCGTGAAGCTGGGCGGCGGCACGCTTGCCATCACTGGCGAATGGCAGGACCGTGGCCGCTCCAACCGCAACGACCCCAACGACGAGAACATCGGGCCGCGCCTCATCGGCGACACGGCGGTCAAGAACAAGACCGTCTACCTGAACGGCGAGTTCCCCGTCACCGGCGATAGCAAGCTCTACCTGACGGCCGGCGCGCAGGACCGCGACGCCTCCTCCGGTGCCTGGACGCGCGGCGGCGTGGGCTCCGACGACATCCCCAGCCGCAACTCGGCCGCGATGTATCCCAGCGGCTTCGTGCCCTTCATCAACGGCGACATCGAGGACCGCTACGTCATCGTCGGCTGGAAGTCCACGTTCGCCGGCTGGGACACCGACCTGTCGCAGACCTACGGCTCCAACAAGATGCGCTACGACATCAGCAACACGCTGAACGCATCCATCGCCAACAAGGATCTGCTGGCCGGTGGCAAAGGCATCAGCGCCAGCCGCTTCGACGCCGGCGGCTTCGGCTTCAGCCAGGCGACGACCAACTTCGACGTCAGCCGCTTCTTCCCGGATCTGCTGGGCGGCAGCAACATCGCCTTCGGCGCCGAGTACCGCCGCGAGAAGTACGACATCGTCGCCGGCGAGCCCGGTTCCTACATCGACGCCGACGGCCTGGGGCAGGGCGGCAATGCCGGCAGCCAGGGCTTCCCGGGCTTCCAGCCGGCCGATGCCACCAAGCGCAGCCGCGACAGCCAGGCCGTCTACCTCGACTGGGAGGCCGGCCTGACGCCCGCGCTGACGCTGGATGCCGCCATCCGCGCCGAGCACTTCAGCGACTTCGGCTCCACGACCACCGCCAAGCTGGCCGGCAGCTACAAGCTCAGCAAGCAACTGCTGCTGCGCGGCGCCGCCAGCACGGGCTTCCGCGCACCCAGCCTGCAGCAGCTGTACTTCTCGTCCACCTTCACCGACTTCATCAACCAGCAGCCGCTGGACGTGGTGCTGGCGCCCAACGGTAGCGTCATCACCAACGCCGCGGGCGTGCCGGCGCTGAAGCAGGAGAAGTCCAAGAACCTGACCGTGGGCTTCACCTTCAAGCCCAGCGCCGACACGGCCATCACGGCCGACCTCTACCAGATCAACATCCGCGACCGCATCGTGCTGTCGGGCCGCTTCGACGACGGCAACTACCCGGCGCTGGGCGCCATCCTGCAAGGCCTGGGCGTGGGGCAGGCGCAGTTCTTCGTGAACTCGGTCGACACGCGCACGCGCGGCCTGGACCTGACCGCGTCCACGCGCGCCAAGCTGGGCGCGGGTCAGCTCAGCACCTTCCTGGCGCTGAACATCAGCCGCACGACGGTGACGGCCATCCACGCGCCGACCTCGCTGAAGGGCTATGAGGACGTGCTGCTGTCCGAGCGCGAGCGCCTGTTCATCGAGCAGGCCGGCCCGCGCGCCAAGGCCACGCTGGGCTTCGAGTACGCCCAGGGTGCCTGGACCGGCGAGGCCAGGATCATCCACTTCGGCAGCCAGACCCAGGGCACGTTCTCGGGCCCGCCGGTGCCCAACCTGCACTACAAGCCCAAGACCTCCATGGACCTGGCCTTCAGCTGGCAGGCCACGCCGGCGCTCAAGCTCAGCGTGGGCGGCAACAACGTGTTCAACGTCAAGCCCACGCGCCAGGACCCGTTCGAGACCGACAACGGCTTCTACTACGACAGCGTGCAGTTCGGCCTGAATGGCGCGTCCTACTTCGCGCGGGCCCATTACCGCTTCTGACGAGGTCCCGGACAATCAGGGCGGATGGACCACAGCTTTCTTTCCGCCCTGATCCTGCTGTTGCTGGTGCTGGACCCGCTCGGCAGCCTGCCCATCTTCATCTCGGTGATGCGCGGCGTGCCGCGCGAGCGGCGCACCCGCGTGGCCATGCGCGAGGTGGGCATCGCCTTCTGCGTGCTGTTCGCCTTCATGTTTCTGGGCGAAGGCTTTTTGCGCGTGATGCACCTGTCCGAGCGCTCGCTGGAGGTGGCCGGCGGCGTGATCCTGATGATCATCGCCATCCGCATGATCTTCGGCGGGTCGAGCGAGTCGGCCTATGGCCTGGAGGCGGGCAAGGAGCCGCTGATCTTCCCTTTGGCCGTGCCGCTGCTGGCCGGCCCGTCGGCCATGGCCACGGTGCTGCTGCTGGCATCCCGCCAGCCGGAGCGCATCTACGAATGGATAGGCGCCTTGAGCGCCGCCATGCTGGTCTCGGGCGTGGTGCTGGTGCTGGCCGACCGCATCCGCCGGCTGCTGGGCGATTCGGTCGTGTCGGCCATCGAGAAGCTGATGGGCCTGGTGCTGACCGCCATTGCGGTGGAAATGGTGCTGGCCGGCCTGAAGCGCTACTTCATCGGTGGGCTGTGACGCCGCCGGCCAGCAGGCCGGCTCACTTGTTCTTCTTGGCTTCCTTGCCCTTGGGGATCACCGAGGTCATCGGCGCCACCGGGCGGTCGGAGCCGGCCGTCTTGGCGGGGCCCGTGTCCTTCTTGGGCTTCTTCGCCATCTTGTTGCTGCGCTGTTCGGTGT
>CBFGPX010000307.1:0-4285 GCA_965650725.1 uncultured Comamonadaceae bacterium
CCATGGCCATCTGCACCATCTCGTCGGCGTGCGGGTGGTACATGAAGGTGCCGGGCCGGCGCGCGACGAACTCGTAGACCCAGGTCTTGCCCGGCGGGATGGGCGGCTGCGTCAGGCCGGTCACGCCGTCCATGCCGTTGGGCAGGCGCTGGCCGTGCCAGTGCATGCTGGTGACTTCGGGCAGCCGGTTGGTCACGTAGAGGCGCACGCGGTCGCCCTCGACGACCTCGATGGTGGGGCCGGGGCTCTGGCCGTTGTAGCCCCACAGGTGGGCCTTGAAGCCGGGCGCCATCTCGCGCACGACCGGCTCGGCGACGAGGTGAAACTCCTTGACCCCGTTGTTCATGCGCCAGGGCGCTGTCCAGCCATTCAGCGTGACGACGGGGTTGTAGGGCCGCCCGGTGGGCGGAACCAGCGGGGCTTGCGTGTCGGGCGAGGTCTGGATGACGGGCTCGGGCAGGGCGGCGAGTGCCGCCTTGGAGACCGCCGCCAGCGAGGCCGCGCCTAGCAGGTGGCGTCGGTTGAACATGATGTGTCCTCGGGGTTCAGTGGGGGGCCGCCGCGGCGGCGGGCGTGCTGCCGGCCTGGGGCAGGGCGGGTGTGGCGCGGCCCAGCAGGGCCTGGTCCAGGTCGGCCTGCGCCAGCCAGAAGTCGCGCAGCGCGTCCTGCGCCGCGGCCACGGCGGCAACCTGGGCGCGCGCATCGGCCAGCAGCTCGAAGACGCCGATCAGCATGCCGTTGTAGCGCAGCAGCTGCTCGTCGGAGATGCGCCGGGCCAGCGGCAGCAGCTCATCGCGGTGCTGGCGCGCGATGTCCCAGGCTGCGTGGTACAGGCCGTAGGCTTCGCGCACCTCGGAGCGGGCGCGAATGGCCGTGTCGGCGGCGTCGTGCGTGGCCTCGCGGGCCAGTGCCTGCGCACGAGGCAGCGGACCGGCGCCGAACAGCGGCAGCTCCAGCGTGACCTCCCAGCCGCGCTGCACGGGCGCCTCGTTGGACGAGTTGTGCGCCACGCCCAGCTCCAGCATGGATACGAAGCGGTTGATGCGACCGGCGTCGACCTGGCGTGCCGCTTGCTCCAGCCGCAGCCGGGCGGCCTGCACGTCCAGGCGCTGCGACAAGGCCAGCGTCTCGATGTCCGGCCGCTCGCGCGCCGCGGTTGGCAGGGCGGGCAGGCGCTCGGGGACGCGCAAGGCGACGGCGTCAGCGCCCCACAGGCCCAGCAGCCGCACCAGGCGTTCTCGTGTCGCCAGGCGCTGGCTCTCGGCACGGGTCAGCGCCAGCCGGGCTTCGGCGGCAAAGCCCTGTTCGCGGGCGCGGGCCAGCGCATTGAAGTTGCCGACGGCCTGCATGCGCCGGGCCAGTTCGGCGCCGGCGTCGGCGGCCTCCAGAACCTGGCGGCGGTAGGTCAGCGTTTCCTCGGCCGCCACGGCCTGGACCCAGGCGCGGCGCGTGTCGGCGGCCAGCGCCAGCACGTCGGCGGCGGCTTGCTGCTGCTCGGCCTGCAGTCGACGCTGCTCGGCCTGGCGCACCAGCGGCAGCGTCAGCAGCCGTGCCAGGTTGAAGTGCCAGCCGCGTTCCAGCTCTACTTCGTCGCCCCGCGTGAGGCGGCTGAAGCTGAAGCCGGGGTTGGGCAGGCGGCCGGCCGCATCGACCTCGGCCGCCGTCACGCCCAGGCGGGCAAGACGGGCCTGCAGCGCCGGGCTGTTGTGCAGCGCGAGCCGCACAGCGGCCTCTGCGTCGAGCGGCTCCCGCAGGCGCTCGGCCAAAGCGTGGGCCGACAACGGCTCCAATGCCAGCGCCTGACCGGTGTGGGCTTGGGTCAGGCGACTGACGTTGGCGACTTCATTGCCGGGCGTCAGGCTGGCGCAGCCGCTCAGCGCCAGGGCCAGCGCAGCCAGGAAGACGGCGCGCTTCATCGGGCCGGCTCCTGCGGCAGGGTTTCGCGGGCGTAGGTGCGCCAGCCGCCCACGCGTTCGACGCGGGCGTTGGCGGCACGCCATTCGGTGGGCGGTGGATCATCGGCCGCCTGCGGCGGTGGGGCCTTTTTGACGACGGCGGGCGGCACCGGGGCGCGCGCGTCGGTGGGGGCGGGGCGGGGTTGCGCATGGGCGCTCAGTGCCAGGCAGGCGCTGAGCAGCAACCCCGCAACGGGGAACAGCTGGGGCATGACAGCCTCTCGGAACGGGTGGTCAGCCCACCGGGCGCATGGCGGCGCGCGGCGGGAAGGGCAGCGTTGGGAGGAGGCTCAGGCCCGAGGCGGCGGGTCGGGCAGGGGCGGCACGACGCCAGTCCAGCGCACGGCCGGAACCTGGGCGGCACGCTCGGCCGGCGCAGCGCTCGCCGCCAGCATCAAGACCGGCGGCGGCGCAGCGGCCAGGCAGCAGGGCGCGCATAGCTTGCAGGCCTGGCTGCCGGCGTCGGCTGCTGCGTCGTCGTGATGGCCGTGATGTTCATGGCTGGCATGGTCGGCCATGGCCGGTGTCGGCTGCACCGGGCCGCAGTCCAACTGCGCGGCCGCAAGCAGGCTGCGCAGGGGCAACAGCACGAGCAACAGGCAGAGAACCAGGAAGCGGCCGGGGCGACGCATGGGCGGCACTTTAACTGCGTTGCAGCCAGGCACGTGGCGACAGCCCCTGGTGCCGCTGGGTGAAGAGTCGGCTCAGCGCGGAGGCGTTGGCATAGCCCAGCTCGCTGGCCAGCAGCTTCAGCGGCTTGCCGGCCCGCAGTTCCGCACGCGCGATGCTCAGCCGCCAGTCGGCGACGTAGTCGGCGGGCGTGGTGCCGATGGCCTCGCGGAAGGACTCGGCGAAGCGGCTGCGCGACATGCCGGCCTCCGTCGCCAGTCGTTCCAGCGTCCAGGGCGCTCCTGGGCGCGTGTGCACGGCGGTCAGCGCCCTTGCCAGCCGAGGGTCGGCCAGGCCATTCAACAGCCCCACGGGCAGCGGCGCATCGCGCTGGTCCAGCATCCATCGCAGCAGTTGCAGCAGCAGCACCTCGAACAAGCGGTCGGCGAGCAGCCGCTGGCCGCAGCGCACGCGTTCGGCTTCGCCGAACAGCAGGGCCAGCGTCTCGCTGATGCCCGCGACCTGGGCCAGCGGCAGCACCACCAGCGGCGGCAGCGCCCGCACCAGGGGATGAGCGTCGCCCTGTTCGAAGTCCAGCGTGGCGCAGATGAAGTCCGAGCCTTCCGTCGGGGCATTGTGGAAATCGTGCGCCAGCGGGCGCGGATAGAACACCAGGCTGGGTTCACGCACGACCACGCGCTGGACCGTTCCACTTCCGGCAGCGTGGTGGACCTCCATCTCGCCATTGCGCATGACGTGCAGGAAACCCCGACCCGGCCGCGCATCGAAGCGCGTCACGCCGCACAGCGGGCCGTTGTGGAACAGGCTGGCGCGCACGCGGAAGCGATCAAGCAGGGGGCTGAGCCGGTCCAGCGTGGTTTCTTGTGGCATGGGACGAATCGGTATGTAGGTCGGATTAAATGATACCTATCGAACCATCAGGGGCGGCACAGTGAAGGCCTTCTCCACTGCAGCCGAAAGGTGACCCATGAACTCCCGCCTCCCCCTCGTTTCCGCCACCGACGCGCCTGCCGGCAGCCGAGTGCTGCTTGACGCGGTGCATGCTGCCTTCGGTGCCACGCCCAACATGTTCCGCGCCGTGGCCAACTCACCGGCCGCGCTGCAGGCCATGTGGGGATTCTTCGGTGCGTTGGGGGGCGGCGCCGTCCCGGCCAAGCTGGGCGAGCAGATCGCCGTCGCCGTGGCCGATCGCAACGCCTGCGAGTACTGCCTGGCGGCGCACACCGCACTGGGCCGCAAGGCCGGCGCCTCGGCCGCCGAGATGAGCTCCGCGCAGGCCGGCGAATCGGCCGATCCTGCGACGGCCGCGGCGCTGCGTTTTGCGCTGAAGCTGGTCGAGCAGCGCGGGCAGGTGGATGCGGGCGACGTTGCGGGGCTGCGCGATGCAGGCTTCAACGACGGCCAGATCGTCGAGATCCTGGCGCACGTGGCGCTGAATCTGTTCACCAACTATGTGAACGTCGCGTTCGCGGTTCCGGTCGATTTCCCGGGCGTGAAGCTGCGTTCGGCGGCCTGATCCACAAGTGACAAGGCCTCGGACTTGCCGAGGCCTTGCAAACGCGAAGGCGGGTTAGACCAAGCCTTGCTTCGACGCCAGCACCGCCGCTTCCGCGCGGCTGCTGACGTTGAGCTTCTTGTAGATGCTCTTGATGTGGTCGTTGACGGTGAACCACTTGATGCCCATCAGGTTCGCGATCTCC
>CBFGPX010000308.1:0-4277 GCA_965650725.1 uncultured Comamonadaceae bacterium
CCAGCCCAGGAGTAGCCGGCCGCGTGGATGACGCGATCCAGGCCGGTGCGGCCCTTGTGGGGGTTGCTCATGGACGCTGGGGATGTTGGGTGATGACGCGCGAGCCGCTGATGAGGTCGTGCGGCAATTGTCTCTGCGGGTGCAGGCGCGCCAGCAGCAGATAGGCCAGCACCCAGGTCGTCAGGCCCGCCGCCAGAATGCCGCCGCGCATGCCCAGCGCCCACAGGCTGAGGCCCGGCAGCACCCACAGCCAGCTGAACACATAGCGCACCAGCGCGCGGCCCAGGCGCAGCGGCTGGCCGTGCCGGTCCACCACACGCAGGTGCCAGGTCTTCAGCGCCAGCGTCTGGCCGCTGCGGGTCCAGAAATACAGGAAGTAGGCCGCCGGGACGACGAACGCGAACACATAGCCCGGCAGGCCGAACAACGCGTCCTTCTGGCGCGTCAGCACCACGTAGAGGAAGCAGGCGAAGAACAGCACGGCGAACAGCAGCACACCCTCGTAGATGAAGGCTGCGAAGCGGCGCGCCAGGCCCGCGGGCCGGGCGTCCGTCGGGGCGGGCGTGTTCATGAACGCGGCGCCGATGCCGCGGGCGCCTTCTTCAGCGGCAGCAGCGTGTGCGGATCCAGCAGTCCGGGGTCGGCCGGCTTGAGCTGGTCGTCCTTCAGGTGGGGTGGCTGGGTGAGATCACGGGTGATGAGAACCGTGGTAGCGCCGGGCTTGGCCTGGACCAGGATGCTGGTCACCAGCGCCGGTGCCAGCAGCTTGGGCGGCGCGGCCGCAGCGTCGGATTTGCTCGGCACCACGAGCGGCCGGGCAGCCCGGGCGGGCGCATCGGCCAGAGCCCGGCGGCGCGCCAGGGCCTTTTCGGCCAGTGCCTTGCGCTCCTCGGCAGGCAGCGCCTGGTAGGCCTCCCAGCGCGCCTGCCGCTGCTCGGGCGTCAGCTGCCTGGAGACCTGGAAGCTGATGCGCGCGTTCAGCCGCTCTGAGCCGCTCAGCATCGTCCAGTCGCGGATGCGGTCATGCACGCGCTTGATTTCCTCGCCGGACATCGTCGCCAGCGTCGGCGTGGCGCTGAGCCACTTGCTGCGTTGCGCATCGGAGATCTCGGGCCAGTCGCGCTCCAGCGGCGCCAGCAGCGCTTGCTGCTTGGGCGTCAGTTCGCCCCAGGTGGCGGGTGCCACGCTGAGCGCACCGGGCGTGATGGGCTTGGTCAGTGGCCGCGGCCGGGCGACGGGTGCTGCAGGCTGTGGCTCGGGGGCGGGGGCCTGGCTGGCCGCCAGTTCGGGGGCAGAAGCGGCATCTGCGGCCTGCGCAAAAGCAGAAAACCCTGCCGCGCCGAGCAGCAGGGCCAGGGAGATTCGGAACAGGGCGGGCAGCGGGATCGCGGCTCGGGTCATTCGCATCCGGTCATTCTTCCGCATCTCGCAGGAACTCTGAGAAGCCGGGGTCGGTGAACGCCGCCGGCGGCAGACTGTCGCTGAGCAGCGCGGTGTCCACCTCGGCGGCGGCGGCGATCTGCTCGTTCTCCTGGCCCATCTGCATGAGCAGCAGACCGGCGATCAACAGCAGCAAGGGCAGGGCGGACACCAGCATGGACCACAGGCTCGCGCCGTCGTTGCCGGACCCGCTGGGGCCGACCGAGCCGCCGCCGTTGAGCGCCAGCGTACCGCCGATCTGTATCGCCACGGGGCTGGCCGTGCTGGCTGCAGCCGCACGGGCCTTCGCCGCGCGCGCGAGTGCCTGCTCACGTGCGAAGCGCAGGCGTTCGGACACATCGCGCGGCAGATGGGAGCCTTGCTCAGTCAGCGCGGCAGCCACGTCCCGCCCGAAACGGGTGACGCGGGCGTCCAGGTCGTCAGCAGGGGCAGAAAAATTCGGCGACTTCATAGCGTGATCCCCTTGGCCTTGAGTGCTTTCGCCAATGCGTGAACCGCTCGGGAGCAATGCGTCTTGACGCTGCCCTCCGAGCAGCCCATCACGGCAGCAGTCTCGGCTACATCCAGTTCTTCCCAGTAACGCAGTAGGAAGGCTTCGCGTTGACGCGCGGGCAGTTCCTGCACCTGGGCATCAATCTGCTGCAAGATCTGCGCCCGGCCGACCTCGTCGGCCGCGCTCAGCGCCCCCATGGCGCCGTCCTGAGTTTCCAGAATCTCCAGCAGGTCGAACTCGCCGTCGGCGTCCGCGCCCTCGAAGTCGGACATGTTGGTCATGACGGCGTTGCGCGTCTTCTGGCGACGGAAGTAGTCCATCGTCGCGTTGGACAGGATGCGCTGGAACAGCAATGGAAGCTCAGCCGCCGGGCGGTCGAAATAGTTCTCGGCCAGCTTGATCATGGCGTCCTGCACGATGTCCAGGGCGGCATCGTCGTCGCGGACCAGATAGGCCGTGCGCTTGAACGCTCGGCGATCCACGTTGCGCAGGAAATCGTTGAGTTCTTTGTCTGTGGCCAAGGCTGTCGGCGGTCCAGAGGGCGGCGCGGATTATGGCATTCGTCTCATACGAAGGCTCGCAAGTTTTGCCCCGGCATAATGCTGCTTCGCACAAAGAAGTATGGTCTCTCAGTGGCCGCCCGACAGGGGCTCCATCTGTTGACCGCGCAGGTTCCAAATCCGTCTCACGAGGGCGCGAAGAGGGGCACCAAAGGTTTTTCGTTAGAGAAATTCACAGAGGTTCGAAAAAATGGACATGTCTGCCGCGGAACTCAAGCGCGCCTCCCAGGCGCAGCCGCAATCCTCCTCCCCATCTTCCACCGCGGAGCTGAATGGCTCCGAGATCCTCGTTCGCTGCCTGCAGGCCGAAGGGGTGCGTCATCTCTGGGGCTATCCCGGTGGCGCGGTGCTCTACATCTACGACGCGCTCTACAAGCAGGACAGCATCCAGCACGTGCTGGTGCGTCATGAACAAGCCGCCGTCCATGCCGCCGACGGCTTTGCCCGGGCCTCCGGCGAGGTCGGTGTCGCGCTGGTCACTTCGGGCCCGGGTGTGACGAATGCCGTGACCGGCATCGCCACCGCCTACATGGACTCGATCCCGATGGTCATCATCACGGGTCAGGTTCCGACGCCGGCGATCGGCCTGGATGCCTTCCAGGAATGCGACACGGTCGGCATCACGCGTCCTATCGTGAAGCACAACTTCCTCGTGAAGGATGTGCGCGACCTGGCGATGACGTTGAAGAAGGCCTTCCACATCGCCCGCACCGGCCGGCCCGGCCCGGTCGTCGTGGACATCCCCAAGGACGTCTCGCTCGCCAAGACGAGCTTCAGCTATCCGGACCGCATCGAGATGCGTTCCTACAACCCGGCGCGCAAGGGCCACAGCGGCCAGATCCGCAAGGCCGTGCAATTGCTGCTGCAGGCCAAGCGGCCCTACATCTACACGGGCGGCGGCGTCATCCTGGGCGAGGCCACGGCCGAGCTGCGTCAGCTGGTCGACCTGCTGGGCTTCCCCTGCACGAACACGCTGATGGGCCTGGGCGCGATGCCCGGCACGGACCCGCGCTTCCTGGGCATGCTGGGCATGCACGGCACCTACGAAGCCAACATGACCATGCAGCACTGCGACGTGCTGCTGGCCGTGGGCGCGCGCTTCGACGACCGCGTCATCGGCAACCCCAAGCACTTCGGCTCGGTGGAGCGCAAGATCATCCACGTGGACATCGACCCGTCGTCGATCTCCAAGCGCGTGCGCGTCGACATCCCCATCGTGGGCGACGTGAAGGACGTGCTGCAAGAGTTGATCGCCCAGCTGAAGGAGTTGCAGGCCAAGCCGGACGCCGCGTCCGTCAACGCTTGGTGGAGCCAGATCAACGACTGGCGCCGCCGCGACTGCCTGGCCTTCAAGGGTTCGGACGAGGTCATCAAGCCGCAGATGGTGGTCGACACGCTTTGGAAGCTGACCCGCGAGCGTGACACCTACATCACGTCCGACGTCGGCCAGCACCAGATGTGGGCCGCGCAGTACTACAAGTTCGACGAGCCGCGCCGCTGGATCAACTCCGGCGGCCTGGGCACGATGGGCGTGGGCCTGCCGTATGCGATGGGCATCAAGCTGGCCAAGCCAGAAGCGGACGTGTTCTGCATCACCGGCGAGGGCAGCATCCAGATGTGCATCCAGGAGTTGTCCACCTGCTTCCAGTACAAGACGCCGGTCAAGATCGTCTCGCTGAACAACCGCTACCTGGGCATGGTGCGCCAGTGGCAGCAGCTGGACTATGAGGGCCGCTACTCGCACAGCTACATGGACGCGCTGCCCGACTTCGTGAAGCTCGCCG
>CBFGPX010000309.1:0-4228 GCA_965650725.1 uncultured Comamonadaceae bacterium
ATGACGGAGATCGTCGCCAGCGTGCAGCGCGTGACCGACATCATTGGCGAGATCAGCGCCGCCGCCCGCGAGCAGAGCGAGGGCATTGCCGTCGTCAACGCGTCGGTCGTGCAGCTGGACCAGATGACGCAGCAGAACGCCGCGCTGGTGGAGCAGTCCGCCGCCGCGGCCGAGAGCCTGCGCGAGCAGTCGGGCCGCATGGCCGAGGTCATCGGTGTGTTCAAGATGGGCGGCGCGGCGGCGAAGGCGCCGGTGGCGAAGGCCCCCGCCCCCAAGCCGGCCGCAGCCACGAAGCCGGCGGCCAAGGTCGCCGCCAAGCCCGCCGCTGCGGCCAAGCCGGTGGCTGCCGCGCCCAAGGCCGCGCCAGCAGCCCCGCTCGCGCCGGCACCCAAGTCCGCGCCGGCGCCCGCACCGGCGGACGATGGCGACTGGGAAACCTTCTGACGCCGCCTCCGGTCGCAATGACGAAGGGCGCCTCGCGGCGCCCTTTTTCATGCGTTGGCCGTGAGCGTCAGAACTTCAGCGTCTTCACGCCGTCCGCGCCGCCCAGCAGGCAGACACTGGCCTTGTGGTGCGCGAACACGCCCACGGTGACGACGCCTGGCCATTGGTTGACTTCGTTCTCGAAGGCCAGCGGGTCGGCGATGGCAAGACCCGTCACGTCGAGGATGTGGCCGCCGTTGTCGGTGACGACGCCGGCGCGCAGCCGGGCCTGGCCGCCGATCTCGGCGAAGCGCCGCGTCAGCTGCGCCGCGGCCATCGGGATGATCTCGACCGGCAGCGGAAAGGCGCCCAGCGTCTGCACGAGCTTGGAGGCGTCGGCGATGCAGACGAACTGGTCGGCCAGGTCGGCGACGATCTTCTCGCGCGTCAGCGCCGCGCCACCGCCCTTGATCATGTAGCCCTTGCCGTCGATCTCGTCGGCGCCGTCGATGTAGACGGCCAGGCGGCTCACGTCGGCTGCGTCCAGCACCGGAATGCCGTGTTTCATCAGGCGCTGCGTGGAGCGCTCCGAGCTGGACACGGCGCCGGGGATGGCGATGCCTCCCTTGGCGATTTCGGCGGCGAGCGCATCGATGAAGCAGTCCACCGTGGAGCCGGTGCCGACGCCGAGGATCTGGCCGGCGGGGACGTAGTCCAGGGCCGCGCGACCGACGAGTTGCTTGAGCTGGTCTTGGTTCATGGCGCCGATTTTCGCGGATGGCGCGGGTCACCCCGCGCCCTGCCCTTTCGACTACCTGATGACGAGCTTCTTTGCCGCCGAGTCCGTCGCCAGCTGGCGCGCGTTGTCCCAGGCCGTGAAGCGGTACTCGACCACGTCGCCCTTGGCGAGGCCGCCGGCCGTGTAGCGGCTGGTCGCGCCGTCCTGGCGCATGCGCACCGTGCGGGCGTCGCCGCCGTTGACGGTGTAGTGCACGTCCACCCAGCCCGAGGCCATGGCGCTGAACTGCAGCGTGCCGGCGCCGGTCTGGGCCGCCGTGCCGGACGCCGTCGGTGCGGCCAGCGCCTTGGCCGTGGCCACCTGGAGCGTGCTGCCGGTGCCCGAGTCCCAGATGATGTCGTCGAACGCGATCTGGAACTGCGCGCCCGGCACCGCGCCGTCCACGCTGACGAACTGGAACAGGTCCAGCATGGACTGCAGCGCGACCAGCGGCCCGGCGATCTCGGCCACCGGGATGGTGGCCGTGCCCCACTCGCCATTGCGCACCAGGCCGTAGGCCGTGGTGTTGGCCGGGAAGGTCACCATGCCCTGGTTGGTGTAGGTGTCGTAGATGCCGATGCGGAAGGCCACGTTGGCGGGCGCCTTGATCTTCAGCTTGATGTGGCCGTTGCGGAAGCCGCTCATGTCGTGCACCTGGCGCGACTGGATGCTGCCGCCGAACCACTGCCCCGGCGCGAAGTACCTGAAGGCCAGCACGCCCGAGCCCTCGTAGGGCGGCACATCACCGGCCGTCATCGATCCCTGGTTCCAGATGTAGACGTCCGACGACACGCCCGGCACCTGCTTGTTGTCCACCGGCGTGTTGTCGGTGAACACGCCGAACTTGCCGACCTCCGGCGTGATGCCCAGGCCCAGCTTGACCTCGCCCTTGCCATCCAGCTCGTAGACGCGCACATAGTCCACGTAGGTCGTGGCAGGCAGCGGCGCGGTGATCTGCGCCGGCGTGGCGGCGGGCGTGAAGTTGCCGCCCACGGCCATGTTCAGCAGCAGGTAGAACGGCTCCTGCAGCGCCGGCGAGCCCACTGTGGAGATGGGCGCCTTGTACATGTCGTACTCGCGGCCGTTGTCCAGCACGCTGAAGCGGATCTGCGTGTCCGTCCAGTAGAGCCGGTAGGTCACGAAGCGGTTGGCCAGCGAGCGGCTGGGCGTGTACCAGTTCTTGGTCTGCCAGGCGGTGGACGCGGCGCAGCTCTCATTTCCGGGCACGCAGGCCGCCTCGTTGAAGGTGATGACGTTGGCGCCGACGAACTGGTCCGGCGAGATGGCCGGCAGGCTGGTCGGCTGGCGACCGCCCTGCTCCATGATGTCGATCTCGCCCTTGCGCGGCCAGGCCTGCGGGCTGGTGCCCAGCATCCACGCGGCGGGCCACAGGCCCACACCGACCTTGGGCGTGGCCATGCGCACCTCGACGAGGCCGTACTTGACCTGCACCTTGCCCGAGGTGTCGATCTTGCCGGATGTGAACTGGTTGTTGCCCACCGTCTCGCGCCGCGCCGTGATGGCCAGCGCGCGCGTGCCGGGCTCGAAAGGCACGTTGACGATGCTCAGGTTGTTGGGGCTGTAGGTCTGCAGCTCCTGGTTGCCGTAGCCGCACAGGCCGATCTGGCAGCCGTTGCCGTTGCTGGCGGCCCAGACGCTGCCGTCCAGCGCGGCGCCGTTGAACTCGTCGGACCACAGCAGCTTGCCGATGACGGGGCTGGTGACGCTGGCGGGCGCCGCGGCGCTGGCGGCCAGCAGCAGGCCGCCGATGAGGTGTTGTAGCTTCATGGCGTTCATCCTTGGTGGCGGGCCTTGCGGCGGGCGGCGGCGGCGACGAGCAGGCCGCCGGCGAGCATCAGGCCGTAGGTGGACGGCTCGGGCACGGCGCTGACGGTGATGCGCGCACCGGGCATGCCGGTGTCCAGCGAGGTCATGGTCGACCACGTGCCGTCGGTCGACGCCGCCCAGATGCCCGTGGGGTTGTTGGTGGCGCTCTGCCACTGACCCTCGAAGCCGTCGTCGGCCACCGCGGCCAGCCAGTAGTTGCCCGCCGCCAGCGTCCAGCCGGACGGCGTCAGCGTGGTGTTTTCCTCGGGGTTGAGCAGATGGATGCTGTGCAGCCAGTTGCTGCCGGTGGGCACGTCGCCCGTGCGAGCCAGCACGCCCAGCGTGACGCCGCCGCTGCCGTAGATCGTCGTCAGCAGGGACTGGATGGACGTGGCGCTGCTCAGGCTGAAGGCGGCGGCGACGCTGCGGCCCTGGCCCAGTTGGGTGGGCCAGCCCTCCAGGTAGCCGATGTCGGGGTGGTAGGTGTCGAGCACGACGGTCTGCGCGCCGGCCTGGGCGACCAGGCCGCACAGCAGCAGAGAGGCGGCGAGCTTGGAGAGGGTGTGGGTCTGCATGTTCATGTCTCCTCGGGTTCAGGCGCGGCGGCGGCGAGCGGCCATGCCCACGACGGCCAGGCCGGCTGCCAGCAACGCATAGCTCCCTGGCTCGGGCACCGGCGCGGTGCTCAGCGCGAACTGCACGTCATCGATGTAGACGGCGTTGACGCGCCCATCCAGCAGCGGGCCGACGGCGGTGTTGATCTCCAGGAACAGCGACACGGTGCCGGCCGGGATGGCCGCCCCCTGGAAGCTGATCTGCGTCCAGCCGCCGGGATTGATGTCGCTATGGAAGAAGCGGTTGCCGCTCTCGAACAGGCGCTGGCCCGTCTCGCTCATATAGGCCAGCGAGAACAGCACGTTGCCCGTGGTGCTGACGTCGCCCTTGGCCCAGAAGCTCAGCGTGGGGGTGTCGCCCACGTTGGCCGCGCCCAACTGAGGCATGCCGCCGTGGCCGAACGAGTCCTGGAACAGCGTCGAGGCGCCGAAGCCGTTGGGCACCGTCAGCAGGATGGAATGGCTGCCGGTGTGGGCCTCGCTGGACAGCAGCGCCGGGTTGCCGGTCGGCGCCACCCGCCAGCCTTGGGCGAAGCCGTCGGCCGCGACGGTCTCGAAACCGCCATTGGCGAATCCGGGAGTCGTG
>CBFGPX010000310.1:0-4227 GCA_965650725.1 uncultured Comamonadaceae bacterium
GTCCTCGATGCCGACCGCCGGTCCCAGCCCGGCCTGGGCATGGTCGGCGTAGATCAGGCCCAGCGGCGCGCCCTTGAGCATCAGCGGCAGCAGCAAAAAGCTCTGCGCCTGCAGCTCGCCCTTGAACCAGCCGGGCAGGCGCGCGGCGACGTTGGCGGCGCGGGCGTCCTGGATCAGCGTGTCGACGCCCTTGAGGCAGACGGCGGCCAGCAGGTCGGGCGGCTGGCCGGTCAGGTCGATGCGCACCTGGGCCTGCAGACGGTCGACGTCGGCGCCCACGCCCAGGCGCCCGGTCAGCACCTGGCCGCGCGCGTCGCGCAGGCAGAAGACGACGCGGCGCAGGCCCAGCGCGCGGTAGATGGTCTCCAGGATCATGCGCAGCACGCCGTTGAGCTGGAAGCCGTTGACCATGGCGTCGGTGATCTCCTGGATGCCGGCGGCCAGCAACTGGCTGGCCAGCGCCGGGTCGGGCGACTCGCCGGCGACGGCGGTGCGCTCCAGCACCTGCGTGGGTGCCAGCTCATGGGCGGCCAGAGAGTCGTCCACGGACGGCGTCAGCGGCGCCAGCAGGCGCTGGGCGCGCGAGTTCTGCGGCAGCTTCAGCTCCAGCGCCTGGGTCATCTGGGCCAGATGCTGGCGCGCCGTGTCGGCGGCATGCTCGAAGCTGTCGGCACTGATGCCCAGCGCGCGGGCATGGCGCTGCGCCATGGCCTTGAGCTTGGCATGCGCCTGCTCGGGCGGCGTCAGCAGGATGATGTCGGCCATCTCGTTGGCGGCCCGCGCCAGCCAGCGCTGGCGCTCGGCGGCGTCGTCGACCAGCCGGGTGGGCGGCTCCCCGCTGGGCCGGCGCATGGCGCGCTGCAGGCTGTCGGGCAGGCCCCACTGGCGGGCCACGCCCAGGCCCAGCGCCTCGTAGCTCATGCCCAGCACCTGGGCCGAGGCAGCAGCCTCGCTGAGCGCCGTGCCGGCCTCGCCTGCAGGGCTGACGAGGCGGCGCACGGCGTCGGCCTCCTCGGGGAAATAGAACTCGGTCAGCGTGCGGCCCAGGTGGTGCAGCATGGCGCCGAGGAAGGCCTCCTCGGCCTCGCGCTGGCTGGCGCACAGCTCGCGGGCCAGCGAGGCCGCCATCAGCGAGCGCAGGAAGTCCTCGCGCAGGCGCTGGGCATGGCCCTTGTTCTCCATGCGTTCCAGCAGCACCAGGCTGAGCGCCAGGTTGCGGATGCCGGCAAAGCCGATCAGCGCGACGGCGCGCGACACGGTGCTGATGCCGCCGCCACCGGCGTGCCGGTAGGCCGCCGTGTTGACCAGGCGCAGCAGCTTCTGCGTCAGCGCCACGTCGGTCAGGATCTCGTTGGACAGGCTGGCCAGGCTCTCGTTCTCTGACTGCGTCATCCGCTGGATGCGGCCGATGGAGTCGGACAGCGCCGGGAAGTCGCTCTTGTGGCGCATGCGCCGCAGCAGGAAGTCCAGCACCGGCGCGTCCTGGGCGTCGGCGTCGGGCTCGGAGACCGGGCGCAGCCAGGCGGCCAGCGCGTCGCGCATCTGCTGGGCGCTGGGCCAGCGCGCCGACGGCTCGCGCGCCAGGCCGCGCTGCACGATGGCGCGCAGCGCGTCGTCCACGCTGCTGTCCAGGCCCGAGGGCAGGACCAGGTCGGTGCTCTGCACGCGCTGGATGGCGCGCCAGGGATCGGGGTCGTGGTTGAGACGCTGGCCGCTGAGCATCTCGGCCAGCATGACGGCCGCGGCGAACACGTCCATCTGCGGATGCGGCGCCGCGCCGCGCGCGGCCTCGGGCGAGATGTAGCCCGGCGTGCCGACGATGCGGGCCGGGTGCTGGGCGTCCGGCGACACGCGCGCCGCGATGCCGAAGTCCATCACGCGCGCACGGCCGCTGGCGTCCAGCAGGATGTTGCTGGGCTTGAGATCGCGATGCACCAGGCCGGCGGCATGCGCGGCGGTCAGGCCGTCCAGCACGCCCATCAGCAGCGTGACGGCCTCGGCCGCCTTCAGCGGCGGGCCGGCGCGCAGGCGCTGGCTCAGCGTGCCGCCGCTGACGTACTCGAACACCATGTAGGAGCGCCCGCCCTGGGTGTCGGCCTCGAACACCGGCACGATGTTGGGATGGGTCAGCCGCGACACGGCGCGCGCCTCGTGCAGCCATTCATCCACCGTGCCGGGCTCGCTGGCGTCCACCGCGTTGGTCTTCAGCAGCTTGACGGCCACCTCGCGGTCCAGCAGCGGGTCGTGGGCCAGCCAGACGACGGCCTGGGCGCCTTCGCCCAGGCGCTGCAGCAGCCGGAAACGGCCGAGTTGGGGCAGGTCTTCAGCCATGGTGGTGTGTTCAGGAGCCGCCGCGGGCCGCCAGGCGTTCGCGCAGCGAGCCGGCGGGCGCCGACGGCGCGGTGGCGGCCGGCGCGGCGGTGCCGGGCCGCTGCGCGCCGGGGTTGAGCGCCTCCATGACCTCGCGCAGGCCCAGGCCCAGCGCCTTGGCGTAGCGCCGCGTCGCCACCTCCACGCCGGCACGCCGCCTGGCCTCGGGCAGCGCCAGCGCATCAATCAGCTCGTTGGCCAGGCTACAGGTCAGGCGCAGCGTGTCGGCGTCGCTGCGCGGCGGGTGCACGGTCGCGTCCAGCGGCTGGCGGCGGATCATCTGCAGCAGCTCGTCGCCCAGGCCCCAGTGGCGGGCCACGGCGGCACCCAGCGCGTCCAGGTCGCAGCCCAGCACGGCGTAGGCCGCGGCCTGCTCGCTCATGGACGGCGGGTTGGGCTGGTCCTCGGTGGGTTCGGGCGGCAGCATCAGCTGGCGGACCTGCTGCGCGTCGTCCGGGAAGTGGTACTGCAGCAGCAGCCGGCCCAGGTTCTGCATCAGCGTGATGAGGTGCACCACTTCGCCGTCGTAGCCGGCCGGGCGCAGCGCTTGCGCGACCTGGCAGGCCTTGCTCACGCGGGCCATCAGCTGACGCAGCATCTCGGCCGCCACCGGCTGCAGCGTGCCCGGCCAGGGCTTGAGCGCGTTGGCGGCCAGCTGCAGCCCGTCCAGGCCGATCATCTGGATGGCGCGCTGCAGGTTCAGCACGGTGCCGTCGGCGTGGCCGCTGAGCTTGAGTGCGTTGTTGACGCGCCGCACCAGCTCCAGGCTCAGGGCCATGTCCTTCAGCACCATCTCGGACAGCGCACCCGTGTGCTGCGCCTCCAGCCCGGAACCACCGGTGAAGCGGTGCAGGCCGGTCGTCGTCGTCGGCAGGTGGCCCGAACGCTGCAGCTTGTCCAGCAGCAGCACGATGGGGCCGCCGTCGTCGTGCGCGGCGGCCTGGCGCCAGCCGTCCAGCGCGCGCAGGAAGCTGCGGGCCAGGTGGTAGCGCTGGCGCAGCTGGCGGTCCGTCGCACGGTTGCAGATGGCGCGCAGCGGGTCGGGAATGGGGTGCGGCGTCTCCCAGCCCAGGCGCACCATCTCGCGGCCTATGGGTTGCATCTGCTGCACCACGTGCTGCAGGTCGTTCTCTTCCAGCACCGGCTTGCCGCTGAGGATGCGGTTCAGCAGCAGGCCCACGCACAGCACGTCTTCCTCGGCCGACTCGCGCACGGCGCGGCGGGTCACGGTGTTGTAGTCCACGTTGGCGGGGAACACCTCCTGCGCCACCTCCAGGCCGACGAGGCGCACCTTGTCATTGGCGTCGATGACGAGGCTGGTGGTCTGGATGTCGCGGTGGGCGTGACCGGCCTCGTGGGCAAAAGCCAGGCCTTCCAGCAGTTGGGCCACCCAGCCGGCGGAATCCAGCGGCAGCGGCGCGGACTGGCGGGCCAGGCGCTCGTCCAGCGTCTCGCCCAGCGCGCGGTCGTAGGCGACATAGGGCCAATTCTCGACCTGGCCGATCTCGAACGGCGTCGCGAGGTTGGGGTGTTGCACGCGCTCGGCGCCCTGCGCCATGCGCAGCCAGTGTTCCAGCGCCGCCGCGCTGTTGGGCTTTTCGCGCGGCATGCACAGCATCAGCTCCTGGCCCTGGCGGGTGTCGAACACGCGCCAGATCAGGCTGCGCGCACTCTTGGACAGCAAGGCGCGCAGCTCGAAGCGGCCAAAGCTCCTCAAGGGTGTCGGTGGGGCGGCAGGACTGGACTCAGACACGGCAGGTTGCGGGAGGCTGTAACAGACGGTGTCCCTGCATTGGACTCCAGGCTAGAGGGTGGGAGCTTGCAGCCAAGCGTCGAAATGCGGCGGATTTCCTCCCC
>CBFGPX010000311.1:0-4154 GCA_965650725.1 uncultured Comamonadaceae bacterium
GCGCCGCCCAGCACGAAGTGGTTGCCGCCGCCGGTGCCGGTGTGGCGGCCGTCGATCATGAACTTCTCGCTGGACAGCCGCGTGAGGCGCGCGGCCTCGTACAGGAACTCGGTGTGCTGGACCAGCTCGCCCCAGTTGTGCGCCGGGTGGATGTTGACCTCGATGACGCCGGGGTCGGGCGTCACGGCCAGCAGCTTCAGGTGCGGGTCGCGCGGCGGCGGGTAGCCCTCCAGCACGATCTTGAATCCGGTGTCCTCGCAGGCGGCCTCGACGGCCGTCAGCAGTTCCAGGTAGTGCTCCAGCTTCTCCAGCGGCGGCATGAAGACGTAGAGCACGCCGCTGGCACTGCCCTTGGCCTCGGCCGCCGGGCCGTTGGCGCGGCGCGGGTCGCGGGCCTCCACGCACAGCGCGGTGCGCGTGATCCAGTGGGCGCTCTCGAAGCGCACCGGCGCGGTGGGGTCGGCCGACGCGCTCCACGGCGAGTCGCCCGGCGCGAAACCGTTGCCCACCAGCACGCCGCCATCGCGCGACACCGCGACACCCGGGCCGCTGGCGTTCACGCCCTGCACCTGCGCCTTCAGCGTCGCCGCCGCCGGCAGCATGCCGCGCGGCGAGAACGGGTCTTGGGCTATCAGATAGGGATAGTCGCCCTTGCTGACCCAGGGCAGCGAATCCAGCGGCAGCCGCCAGCCCATGGGCGAGTCGCCGGGGTGCAGGTACAGGCGCTCGTCGCGCAGGAACCAGGGCCCCGTCTGCCAGCGCGTGCCGGCCAGCGCGGGCGCGTCACCGCTGTGGCGCAGCGGCAGCACGTAGCCGACGACGTGGGACAGGCCTTGGTCGAACACGCGGCGCAGCCTCACGCGCTCCATCTCGTCGTCCACGCGCGAGTCGAACGGATCGACGTTGACGGGCAGGCGGCGCTCGCGCCACAGGTAGTAGAAGGTGTCTTCATAGCCGGGCCGCACATGCGTGTCGGGCAGGCCCAGGCGCGCGGTCAGCGCGCCCATGAAGGTCTTGGCGTCGGCACTGGTGTACTGGTGCCCCTCGCGCTCGTCGGCGAACCAGTCGGGGTTGCGCCAACAGGGTTGGCCGTCGGCACGCCAGTAGATGTTCAGCGCCCAGCGCGGCAATTGCTCGCCCGGGTACCACTTGCCCTGGCCGAAGTGCAGAAAGCCACCGCGGCCGTACTCGTCGCGCAGCCGGTGCGTCAGCTGCTGCGCGTACAGGCGCTTGGTCGGCCCCAGCGCCTCGGTGTTCCATTCGGGCGCGTCGCGGTCGTCGATGGACACGAAGGTGGGCTCGCCGCCCATGGTCAGGCGCACGTCGCCGGCCTGCAACTCGGCATCCACCTGCTCGCCCAGCTTCAGCACCTCGGCCCACTGGTCTTCCGTGTAGGGCTTGGTCACGCGCGGCGATTCGTAGATGCGCGTGACGCTCATCTCATGGCCGAACTCGACCTCGCACTTGTCCACGCCGCCGCTGATGGGCGCGGCGCTGCCGGGCGTGGGCGTGGCGGCCAGCGGGATGTGGCCCTCGCCGGCCAGCAGGCCGGAGGTGGGGTCCAGGCCTATCCAGCCGGCGCCCGGCAGGTAGACCTCGCACCACGCGTGCAGGTCGGTGAAATCGACCTCGGTGCCGCTGGGGCCGTCCAGCGCCTTCTCATCCGGACTCAGCTGTATCAGGTAGCCCGACACGAAGCGCGCGGCCAGGCCCAGGTGGCGCATCAGCTCCACCAGCAGCCAGCCCGAGTCGCGGCAGGAGCCCGAGGCCTTCTGCAGCGTCTCCTCGGGCGTCTGCACGCCAGGCTCCAGGCGGATCAGGTAGGAGACGCTGTTCTGCACGCGCTGGTTCAGCTCCACCAGGAAGTCGATGGTGGCGCGCTCGGTGCGCGGGATGTCCTTCAGATAGGCCGCCAGCAGCGGCGTGGCTGGGCCGGCCTGCAGATAGGGCGCCAGCTCGACCTGCTGCGCCTCGTCGTAGGCGAACGGGAAGGTCTGCGCGTGCGGCTCCAGGAAGAAGTCGAAGGGGTTGTAGACCGCCATCTCGGCCACCAGGTCCACCGTGACGGTGAACTCGGTGGTCTTGTCCGGGAACACCAGCCGCGCCAGGTAGTTGGCGAACGGGTCCTGCTGCCAGTTGATGAAGTGGTTCTCGGGCTCGATGCGCAGCGAGTAGCTCAGCACCGGCGTGCGGCAATGCGGCGCCGGGCGCAGACGCACGACCTGGGGGCCAAGGTTGACCGAGCGGTCGTACTTGTAGCGGGTAACGTGCTTGAGGGCGACGTGAATTGACATGCGTGCCCTTCAGACGAGGAAGTCTTTGCTGATGCCGTTGCCCAGGTCGGCGACCTTGGCGAGGAAGTCGTCCAGGTAGTTGTGCAGCCCGGTCGCCAGGATCTCGTCGATGCGGCCGAAGTTCAGCTCGGCCTCCAGCCGGCCGGCGCGGCGCAGCGTCTCGGCGGACTGCGGGTTGGCCACGCGCTTCAGGTTGCCGACCAGCCGCGACATGCAGTGCGCCAGCGAGCGCGGCATGTCCTGGCGCAGGATCAGCAGCTCGGCGACCTTGTCGGGCTGGATGACGTTGCTGTAGACCTTGCGGTAGATCTCGAAGCCCGACACCGAGCGCAGCACGGCCGACCAGTAGTAAAAGTCGCGTGCCGCGTCGCCGTCGGACGGCGCCTCGCTCTCGTCGTAGAACTTCACGTCCAGCAGCCGGGCGGTGTTGTCGGCGCGCTCCAGGAAGGAGCCGATGCGGATGAAGTGGAAGGCCTCGTCCTGCAGCATGGTGCCGACAGTCACGCCGCGCGACAGGTGGCTGCGGTACTTGACCCACTCGAACAAGGCGCTGGGGTCGCGCAGCCAGTCGGCCTTCAGCAGCTTGCGGAACTCCAGCCAGGTCTGGTTGGTGGTCTCCCAGACCTCGGTGGTCAGCGCGCCGCGCACCGCGCGGGCGTTCTCGCGCGCCGCGCGCAGGCAGTTGAAGATGGACGACAGGTTGTTCTCGTCGGCGACGAAGAACTTCATCACGCTGCGCGCATCCACGGCCGTGTAGCCGCTGGCGTGCAGCGCGTTCAGCTCGGAGATGGACAGCAGGCTGCGCCAGGTCTGCTCGGCCTCGACGCCCGATTGCGGCTGCAGTGTGGTCTGGTAGGCGATGTCCAACAGGCGGGCCGTGTTCTCGGCCCGTTCCACGTAACGGGCCATCCAGTACAGGTGATCAGCGGTTCTTGAGAGCATCGTTCAGTCCTCCAGCACCCAGGTGTCCTTGGTCCCGCCGCCCTGGCTGCTGTTGACCACGAGAGAACCCTCCTTCAACGCCACGCGCGTCAGCCCGCCCGGCACCATGCGCACCGACGACCCCGACAGCACGAAGGGTCGCAGATCAATGTGACGGGGCGCGATGCCCGACTCGACAAACGTGGGGCAGGTGGACAGCGACAGCGTGGGCTGCGCGATGTAGTTGCCCGGGTTGGCCACCAGCTGGGCGCGGAAGGCCTCGATCTCGGCCTGGGTCGCGGCCGGGCCGACCAGCATGCCGTAGCCGCCGGCGCCGTGCACCTCCTTGACCACCAGCTCCGGCAGGTGGGCCAGCGTGTAGGCCAGGTCGTCCTTCTCGCGGCAGACGTAGGTGGGCACGTTCTGGAGGATTGGCTTCTCGCCGAGATAGAACTCGATCATCTTCGGCACATAGGGGTAGATGGACTTGTCGTCCGCGATGCCGGTGCCGATGGCATTGCTGAGCGTCACGCGGCCGGCCTTGTAGGCATCCACCAGGCCGGCGCAGCCCAGCTGCGAATCGGCGCGGAAGACCTGTGGGTCCAGGAAGTCGTCGTCGATGCGGCGGTAGATGACGTCCACGCGCTTCGGCCCGCGCGTCGTGCGCATGTAGACGAAGCCGCCGTCGACGAACAAGTCCTGGCCCTCCACCAGCTCCACGCCCATCTGCTGGGCCAGGAAGGCATGCTCGAAGTAGGCCGAGTTGTACATGCCCGGCGTCATGACGACGACCGTGGGGTCCGACACCCCCGGCGGCGCGACGCTGCGCAGCGTGTCCAGCAGCAGGTCGGGGTAGTGGGCCACCGGCGCGATGCGATGGTTGACGAACAGCTCGGGGAAGAGCCGCATCATCATCTTGCGGTTCTCCAGCATGTAGCT
>CBFGPX010000312.1:0-4152 GCA_965650725.1 uncultured Comamonadaceae bacterium
TGCGTTCGCCGGTGACGATGGTCTCGGGCACCTCCTCCATCCCCGTCCCCAGCCCCAGGTCGATGCGGCGCGAGCGCGCCAGCGGCATCAGCTCCAGCAGCAACTCCCGGCACATCGCGGCCAGGTCGACCTCGCTGCGCTCCATCGGCTGCCCGGGGTCGCTGCGGGCCAGGGCCAGCAGCTGCTGCACGATGCGGCCGGCCGCGCGCGTGCAGGCCTGCATCTCGCGCAGCGTGGCCTGCACCTCGGCCCGGCCTTCCTGGCGCAGCGCCAGCGCGGCCTGCGCGTTCAGCACCGCCAGCGGCGTCTTCAGCTGGTGCGAGGCGTTGGCGAAGAAGCGGCGCTGGGCCTCGGCCAGCGCGCGCTGGCGGGCACTGTGCTGGTTGATGGCGTCGACCAGCGGCACCACCTCGCGCGGTACCTCGCGCGTGTCGATTGGCGACAGGTCGTCCCCCGAGCGCGCCAGCACCTCGCGGCGCAGGCCCTTCAGCGGCCGCAGGCCGCGGCGGATGCCCAGCGTCACCAGCACGATGGCCGCGGCGATCAGCCCCAGCTGCGTCAGCACCGCGTCGCGCAGGATGCGCTGCGACAGGCGCTCGCGCGCGCCCAGCGTCTCGCCCACCTGCACCAGCACCGGCCCATGCACCTGCGGGTCGTAGACGCGGCGCAGCATCGACACCAGGCGCAGCCGCTCGCCGCGGTACACCGCGTCGTGGAACACCGGCTCGTCCACCTGCATGCGTGAAGGCGGCGCCGGCAGGTCTTCGTAGCCGCTGACGAAGCCGCGGTCCTCGAGGCTGTCGACGCGGTAGAAGATGCGGTCGTGCGAGCCCGTCTCCAGCATCTCCAGCGCGGCGTAGGGCACGTCCACGCGCACCCGGCCGTCGGCGAAGTGCAGGCGCTCGGCAATCGCCATCGCCGAGCCGAGCAGGGTGCGGTCATAGGCCTCGTTGGCCTTCGCCAGCCCGCGCTGGTGCCCGATCGGGATCGCGATCGCCGACAGCAGCAGCGTGGGCCACAGGACCCAGCCGAGCAGGTGGCTACTCAGCCGCCTCATCGGCCGGTTCCAGCACGTAGCCCAGGCCGCGCAGCGTGTGGATCACCGCGCCGCTGCCGCTCAGTTTGCGCCTTAGGCGGTGCACGTAGATTTCCAGCGCATCCTCGTTCAGCGACTCGTCCAGCGTGCTCACCGCGTCGGCCAGCTGGCGCTTGCGCAGCGGCTGGCCGGCGCGGGTGATGAGCTGTTCCAGCACCTGGTGCTCGCGCGGCGGCAGCGCCAGGCGGTCGCCGTCGATGCGGAAGCTGCGCGCCACCGAGTCGTAGACCAGGCGCCCGACCTGCAGCACCGTGGCCGCGTGGCCCAGTGAACGCCGGTGCAGCGCGCGCAGGCGTGCTTCCAGCTCGGTCAGCTCGAAGGGCTTGGCCAGGTAGTCGTCGGCGCCGCTGTCCAGGCCGCGCACGCGGTCGTCGGTGTCGCCGCTGGCGGTGAGCACCAGCACGGCGGTGCGGTCGCCACGGGCGCGCAGGCGGCGCAGCACCTCCAGGCCGTCGACCTTGGGCAGGCCCAGGTCGAGCACGACGACGTCGTAGCGCTCGGTGCGCAGCACCGCGTCGGCCTGTGCGCCGTCGGGCACCGCATCCACCACGTGGCCCTGGGCCAGCGCCAGCGTCAGCGAGCGCAGCAGGTGCGGGTTGTCTTCAACGATCAGGATGCGCATGGCGGTTCCCGTCAAGGATCGCACGCAGGGTTTGCTGCGTGGCGGGTGAAGTGACCGGCCGCGCGGCGGCATGCGCCGCAATAATGCACGCCCGGCTTTGTTGGCATGAAGGAGTTGTCGTGGATCGCGCCCGCAGAGCGTTCGGAGCCTCGGTGGTCGGCCTGCTGGCCGGGGGCGCCGCCGCTGACGAAGGCCGCGAGCCGCGCGTCGTGCTCTACACCAGCACCGATCCGGCGGCGCTGCGGCCGCTGGTCAACGATTTCCGCGAGCTGTCCCCCCCGGTGCGGATCGAGCCGCACCACTTGAACAGCCGCGAGATCTACCACCGCTTCCGCCGCGAGGCGGCCGAAGGCGTGCCCGGGGCCGACGTGGTCTGGAGTTCGGCGATGGACCTGCAGATCAAGCTGGTCAACGATGGCCACGCGCTGGCACACCCGGCCGTGGCGGCCGAGGGTCTGCCGCCCTGGGCGGTGTGGAAGCAGGAGGCCTTCGGCACCACCTTCGAGCCGATCGGCATCGCCTACAGCCGCCGCGCCATCACCGATGCCGACGTGCCGCGCACTCGGGCCGCGCTGGTCGAGTGGCTGGAAGCCAATGCCTCGCGCCTGCAGGGCCGTGTGGCGACCTACGACCCCGAGGCCGCCGGCGTCGGCTGGCTGCTGGCCACCGAGGACGCCAAGGTCTCGCGCGGCTTCTGGGACATTGCCCGCGCGTTGGGCCGCTGCGGCGTGCGGCTGTACACCAGCACGGCGGCGATGCTGGAGGACCTGGCCTCGGGCCGGGTCACGCTGGCCTACAACATCCTCGGCTCGTACGCGCGGCCGGCGGTGCGGCGCGACCCGTCGCTGGGCTTGTTGCTGCCGACCGACTACACGCTGGTCGTCTCGCGCGTGGCCTTCGTCTCGCGCCATGCGCGCCACCTGGGGCCGGCGCGGCAGTGGCTGAGCTACCTGCTGTCGCGCCGCGGCCAGCAGGTCAGCGCCGACCGCGGCGGGCTGTTCGCACTGCACCGCGAGGCGCAGGGCGAGCACACCGCATCCGCGCTCGAGCGCGAGCTGGGCGCCGCGATGCGGCCGATCCCGCTCGGGCCCGGGCTGATGGCGCACCTCGACCAGGGGCGGCGCGACGAGGTGCTGCATCGCTGGCGCAGTGCGCTGGCGGCTCGTTGAGCCGCGTCGTTCAGAAGTTATGCTGGATGCCCAGGTCCCAGCCGGACTTTTCGCTCGCCACCTTGCCGTCGCGCGAGATGTCGGCATAGAGCTTCGTGCGCTTGGACAGCCAGTGGTGGTAGCCGAGCGAGGCCTTGGAGTTCAGCGTCTTGCCGGCCACCTTGTGGCTGGCGTAGCCGCCCATCAGCTCGCCGGTGCCCACGCGCCAGACGGCGGCGGCCATCCAGCCCTTGGCGTCGGTGTCGGCCGCGGTGGTGCCCCATGAGTAGCCGGCCGACAGCGTGACGGGGCCCAGCGCGTAGCGCGCCCCCACGCTCCACTGCTCGTCGTCGGCATCCGCCGGGTTCTCGTAGCCGGCGCCGACGAAGATGGGCCCGTTCTCGTAGTTCGCGGCGAGGGAGACCGGCCGATCCGGGCCGGCGGCGGAGCCGGCCTGCTCGGCCTGCGCGATCGACGCGGCGACGTTGAAGCCGCCGCCGCTCCAGTCGTAGCGGATGGACTTGGCCACCCGCACCTTGCCCACGCCCCCGACGCGCATCGCCACGTCGCGCAGCTGGGCGACGGTGTCGCCGCCCCAGGGATCGATCTGGTTCTGGATCAAGGAGAAGGCCGGGGTGTACTGGCGGCCCAGGTTCACGCGGCCGAAGGCGCCGGACAGGCCAACGGTGGAGTAGCCGTGCCAGAAGATGGCGGCGGGCAGGCCGGTGTCGGGGTTGAAGCGGTGCTCGAGGCCGAACAGCGCCTTCAAGCCGCCGCCCAGGTCTTCGGTGCCGCGGAAGCCCAGGCGGCTGCCGGCGGCGTCGAGCATCTGGTCCACGTCGGTGCCGATGGGCTTGCCGTAGCCCAGGTCGAGCTTGCCGTAGACGGTGACGTTGGACTGCGCCTGGGCGCCCGCTCCCAGCAGGGTGAGCGCGGCAAAGGTGGCGAGCGCGTGGGTCTTGGTCCTCATGGGTGGTTGTCTCTCGTTGCTTGTACACGCCACGGCGGCGTGGGGCGCGATGTTCAAAGCGCCCGGCTGTCTGCACGCTTTCAGTGCCGGCACGGGAATTCCCCTGTGAGGGAAAGCCCCTATCGGCATGACAGCCAACCGAAAGCGCTCATCCCTATCGTGGGATGGCGCGTACCAAGGCGCGCCGGCCAGGAGCCCGGCGCAGTCAGGTCGCGAGCGGTGCGGCAGAAGGCAGACCTGCGTCAGACGGGTTGCCGGAGTGGGCTGCGTACCCAACACGTTGGGAACGCGTCATGCGTCAAGGAGACATCATGTC
>CBFGPX010000313.1:0-4134 GCA_965650725.1 uncultured Comamonadaceae bacterium
CCGTTGCCGCGCACCGGGCCGTCCAGGCGCTGCAGGTTGCAGTTGACGACGAAGACCAGGTTGTCCAGGCCTTCGCGCGCGGCCAGGCCGATCGCGCCCAGGCTCTCGGGCTCGTCCATCTCGCCGTCGCCCATGAAGGCCCAGACCTTGCGGTTCTCGGTGTTGGCGATGCCGCGGGCGTGCAGGTACTTCAGGAAGCGCGCCTGGTAGATCGCCATCAGCGGCCCTAAGCCCATGCTGACGGTCGGGAACTGCCAGAAGTTGGGCATCAGCTTCGGGTGCGGATAGCTGGACAGGCCCTTGCCGTCCACCTCCTGGCGGAAGTTGTCGAGCTGCTCCTCGCTCAGCCGGCCTTCCAGGAAGGCGCGGGCGTACACGCCCGGCGCGCTATGGCCCTGGATGTAGAGGCAGTCGCCACCGTGGCCTTCGCTCTCGGCGTGCCAGAAGTGGTTGAAGCCGGCGCCCAGCATGGAGGCCAGCGACGCGAACGAGCCGATGTGGCCGCCCAGGTCGCCGCCGTCGGCCGGATTCAGCCGGTTGGCGCGCACGACCATGGCCATGGCGTTCCAGCGCATGTAGGCGCGCAGGCGCTTCTCGATCTGGATGTTGCCCGGGCAGCGTGCTTCGGCCGAAGCCTCGATGGTGTTGACGTAGCCGGTCGTGGCCGAGAACGGCAGGTCGATGCTGTGCTGGCGCGCATGCTCCAGCATCTCCTCGATCAGGAAGTGCGCGCGCTCGGCGCCTTCACGGTCGATGACGGCCGAGAGGGCGTCCAGCCACTCACGGGTTTCCTGCGGGTCGTTGTCGTTCGCGGCGGTGCCGAGAAACTCTTGCGGCTGGGCGGACATGGCCGGTCTCCTTCAAGTGCCGCCTCTGGCGGGCGGCGGGGTGTTCTGACAGGGGCAAGCGCGGACGCAGGCCGCGAGCGGGCGGAGTGTCTCACAAAGCCCGGCGCATTCTCAAATCGTGCGAATTGTTTTCTTATTGTGAAATCTCCAGCCTCGCTGCCATGGCCGGGATAATTTCGCCATGCCCGACGACACCCTCGCCCCGCGCCGCAGCCGGGGCCAACGCCTGCTGACGCCATTGCGCCGATTGATCACCGGATGGTGGTTCCGGCAGTCGCCGTCCCGCCAGGACCGGCTGGCCACGCTTGGGCCGCTGATCTCGGTGCTGTTGTTCCTGGCCGCCATCATTTCGGCGTTCTGGTACCTGCGCAACGAGGAGATCGAGCGCGAGACCGAGTCCGTCAAGCGCGACACCGAGATCGCCCAGCAGCAGATCCGCCTGCGCCTCATCGAGAACCAGGAGCAGTTGGTGCGCATCGCGCGCGAGGTCGTCACGCGCCAGATCGACGCGCACGAGTTCTCGGCCCAGGCCCAGGCGTTTGCGCGCGAGCGCCCGGAGCTGACGCATGTGACCTGGCTCAGCGCCCGTCGTGACCGCCGCAGCAGCGTGGGCGCGGCCGGCTTCCAGGCGGACGGGCTGATGTCGGCGGACGGCAGCGACCCGTCCATGCCCATGCCCAACCAGTCCAACGCGCCGGGCGTGGCCTTCGAGGCGGCCAAGGACAGGCGCCAGCCTGTCTATTCGCCGCCCTTCATCGACACCAACGGCACCACCGTCTTCCAGCTGCACATCCCGCTGATCGACCGCGGAGGCTTTGCCGGCGTGCTGATCGCCGAGTACACGGTGGAGGCGCTGCTGCGCTACTACGTGCCCAGCGAGGTGGCCACGCGGCACAGCATCGCGGTGCTGGACGCCACCGACCAGGTCGTCAGCAGCACCGTCACGCCCATGCCAGGCCAGGGCCTGCGCCGCGCATCCCTGCTGCACGACGTGCCGCTGGCGCCAGCGCTCAACGGCCTGGTGCTGCGCGGCCAGGGCTGGCGCACATCCATCGGCCTCATCAACAACGCCTTGTTCTGGCTGGTTCTGGCGCTGGCCGGCATGACGGTCTGGATGCTGCTGGGCACCTGGCGCCACATGCGCCGGCGCACGCAGATCCAGAACGCGCTGACGCTGGAGACCAATTTCCGCCGCGCGATGGAGAACTCCATGCTGACCGGCATGCGCGCCATGGACATGGACACGCGCATCACCTACGTGAACCCGGCGTTCTGCGCGATGACCGGCTTCTCCGAGGCCGACCTGGTGGGCCGCACGCCGCCCTACCCCTTCTGGCCCGCGGACCGCCGCGAGGAGAACGCGCGCCTGCTGCAGCAGGAGCTGCAGGGCAAGAGCCCGTCGGGCGGCGTGGAGGTCAAGATCCAGCGCAAGGACGGCAGCCAGTTCGACGCCCGCGTCTATGTGTCGCCGCTGGTGGACACGCGCGGCAAGCAGACCGGCTGGATGACCTCGATGACCAACATCACCGAGGCCAAGCGCGTGCGCGACCAGCTGTCGGCCTCGCACGAACGCTTCACGACCGTGCTGGAAGGGCTGGACGCCGCCGTGTCCGTGCTGTCGGTCCAGCCGCCGGAGCTGCTGTTCGCCAATCGCAGCTACCGGCTCTGGTTCGGCGCCGACCCGGCCGGCCACGCGCTGCTGGCCGGCGGCCAGCTCGGCGGCACCACCAGCCGCCGGGGTGGCCTGGGCGACGGCGAGGACGACGAGGTCGACGACTACTCAGGCCTTCCCGCCGAGGCGCTGACCGACATCGGCTCCGACCCCCGCGAGATCTACGTCGAGTCGCTGGCCATGTGGTTCGACGTGCGCTCCCGCTACCTGCAGTGGACCGACGGGCGCCTCGCGCAGATGCTGATCGCCACCGACATCACCATGCGCCGCCATGCCGAGGCCCAGGCCGCGCTGCAGGCCGAGAAGGCACAGGTGACGAGCCGGCTGATGACCATGGGCGAGATGGCCTCCAGCGTGGCCCACGAGCTGAACCAGCCGCTGACCGCCATCACCAACTACTGCAACGGCATGGTCAGCCGCGTGCGCGCCGACTCCATCGACAAGGACGCGTTGATGGCGGCGCTGGAGAAGACCGCCAAGCAGGCCCAGCGCGCCGGGCAGATCATTCACCGCATCCGCAACTTCGTGAAGCGCAGCGAACCGCAGCGCCAGCCGGCGCATGCGACCGACATCGTCGAGGACGCGGTGGAGCTGGCCGGCATCGAGCTGCGCCGCCGCAACGTGGCCATCCACACCTATGTGGCCCAGCGCCTGCCGCAGATGATGGTGGACCCCATCCTCATCGAGCAGGTGCTGATGAACCTGCTGAAGAACGCCGCCGAGGCCATTGACAACGCCTCCCTGCCCACGTCGCGCCGGCACATCGAGCTGCGCGTGGTGCCCAAGCACAGCGCCGAGATGGGCGGGCAGATCGAGTTCTCGGTGACCGACATGGGGCCGGGTTTGCCCGATGAGGTGCTGGCACGCATGTACGAGGCCTTCTTCTCGACCAAGGCCGACGGCCTGGGCATCGGGTTAGGGTTATGCCGGTCCATCGTCGAGTCCCACCAGGGCCGGATAAAAGCCGAGAACCTCTACAATGGAAGCCTTGTCGTCGGGTGCCGATTCGCGTTCACGATCCCGGTCACCATCACCTCAGAACACCTGCGGGCAGAAGCTGCAGGCAGCGCTCAGAGAACTGAACCCACCACACCATGAGCTTGATCCCCAAGAAGGGCAACGTCTACGTTGTCGACGACGACGAAGCGGTTCGCGACTCCCTGCAATGGCTGCTCGAAGGCAAGGACTACCGGGTCAAGTGCTTTGACTCTGCCGAATCCTTCCTCGCGCGCTACGACCCCCGCGAAGTCGCCTGCCTCATCGCCGACATCCGCATGGACGGCATGACCGGCCTGGAGCTGCAGGACCGCCTCATCGAGCGCAAGAGCCCGCTGCCCATCGTCTTCATCACCGGCCACGGCGACGTGCCCATGGCCGTGCAGACCATGAAGAAGGGCGCGATGGACTTCGTCGAGAAGCCCTTCAAGGAAGAGGAGCTGTTGGCGCTGGTGGAGCGCATGCTCGATCTGGCCCGCGATGCCTTCTCCAGCCACCAGGAAGCCGCCAGCCGCGACGCCCTGCTGGCCCGCCTGACGACGCGCGAAGCCCAGGTGCTGGAGCGCATCGTCGCCGGCCGCCTGAACAAGCAGATCGCCGACGACCTGGGCATCAGCA
>CBFGPX010000314.1:0-4113 GCA_965650725.1 uncultured Comamonadaceae bacterium
TTCGAACCTGCGACCAACGGATTAAAAGTCCGCTGCTCTACCGACTGAGCTAACATCCCGCGTCAAGCAGAGCCTGCCATTATAGGCAGGTTTTAGGCAGCTCCACAAGAACTTCTGAAAATTCAGCCGACGATCTCAGCGCACAAGATGCAGCCGCTGCAATTCGGCCGCCGCGCAGAAACCGAACGTCGCCGTGACGGCCACGCTGGAACCATAGCCGTGGCAGTTCAGGCTGCCATCCACCTCGCAAGCCTCGCCCTCCCCTTGCCGCGGCAGGTGCACGGGCTCGCGGGAATACACGCAGGCCACGCCCAGCGGGCCGACACGCGGCGCCGCGTGCTGCTTGCGTAAGCGCTGGCGCAGGGAGGCCAGCAAGGGGTCATGCGTGGTCAGGCTGAGGTCATCGATCTGCACATGATGCGGCGCGCGCTTGCCGCCGGCCGCGCCGACGGTGACGAAGGGCAGATGCTGCTCGCGCGCCCAGGCCGCCAACGTCGCTTTCGCGCGCACTTGATCGCAGCAATCGATGAGCCCGTCGAGCGGGGCGTCGCCGATCAGCGCGGGCCAGTTGTCCGGCTCGACGAAATCCTCGATGACGTGCACGGCGCAACCCGGGTGAATGTCGGCGATGCGCTGGCGCAGCGCTTCGGCCTTCGCCATGCCCACCGTCGAACCCAGCGCCTGGATCTGACGATTGATGTTGGACTCGGAGACCTGATCGAGGTCGATCAGCGTCAGCGCGGCAGCACCGCTTCGCGCCAGCGCCTCGACGGCCCAGGAGCCGACGCCACCCAGGCCTACGACCGCGAATCTCGCGGCGCGCAGGCGCTGGTAGGCGGCGTCCCCGTGCAATCGGCGCAGGCCGCCGAAGCGACGCTCCAGATCAGCCTCAAGCTGATCCGGCATCAGCGCAGCGAGGCCAGTCGTTCCTTGGCCGCCTGGGCGGCCTCGGTACCGGGATGCGCCTTGATGAGGTCGTCAAGACTGCGTCGCGCGGCCTTGTTGTCCTTCAGTTCGATCTGGCAGTTGGCCAGCGCCAGCATCGCCTCGGGCGTGCGGGGATGGCCGGCATTGCCGGAGATGAAGGCCTTGAAGGTCGCTATGGCATCCTTGTAGTCGCGCTTGCCGTACTGGGCGTTGCCCAGCCAGAAGCGCACCGAGTCGATGTAGCCGCTGGCGGGATAGCGCTTCAGAAACCCGTTAAGCGCCGCCACGGCTTCGACGAAGTCACCGCGACGCACGAGGCCGATGGCGGCCTCGTACTGACTGCGCTCGTCCGGTGCGACCTGGAACTCACGGCCGTCAAGGCTGACCTTCTGAGGCTCCAGGGGCTTCAAGCGAGCCTCCACGGACTGCGACTGGTCGGTGAGCTTGCGCTGCGTGTCGGACAGGTCGCGGGCCAGTTGCTCGTTGGCGCCGCGCAGGCGAGCGACCTCAGCACGCAACTGGTCGATCTGGCCGTTGAGATCCAGCAGACTGCGGCGCAGCGGCTGGAGCTGATCCTGGATCAACGCGTTGAGCTGCTCGGCGCGCTGCTTTGCAGCGTCCTCGTTGGCCTGGACCTTGGCACGCAGATCGATGATGGCCTTGTGGGCTTCGTCGTCCTCGAACAAACCCGCGCGAGCGGGTTGCACGAAAACGGCACTCGCCGCGCAGGCCAGCAGCGCCAGACGCAGCACGCGCATCACTTGTCCTTGAGCTCGACGCGGCGGTTCTTGGCCCAGGCTTCTTCGCCACCACCGGTGGCGGCCAGCCGCTCCTTGCCGAAGCTGACGGCTTCGACCTGGGCAGCGCCGACACCCAGCAGCGTCAGCGACTTGGCAACGGCTTCGGCACGGCGCTGACCCAGGGCCAGGTTGTACTCGCGGCCACCGCGCTCATCGGTGTGGCCTTCCAGCGTCAGCGCGGCGCGCTTGTTGGCGTTCAGGCGCTTGGCGTGCAGGTCGACCAGCGGGCGGTACTCTTCCTTGACGATGTCGCTGTCGAAGTCGAAATAGATGACTCGCTTGTCCTTGACCTGCTCGGAGTACTGGCTGAACAGGTCAACGGTCGGCACTGCGGTCTGTGCGGGCTGGGCAGGCGCCACGGCCGGTGCGGGCGCGGGGGCCGCAGGCTGACGGGTCTCGACCGGCGCGGGCTCGTCCAGCTTGGTGGTGGATTGGCAGCCAGCCAGGGCAGCGGCGGCAATCAGGGTGAGCGCATAGCGGGTCAGCTTCATTCGAGTGGTCTCCACAACAGACAGGGGGCGGGGGAAAGGGGCCGGCCGTCAAGGGCGCGGGCGCGTGATTGTCCAACAAGGTGCGCTTGATTGCGCCATCAACGCACAAACGGGCCCCATGTGGGCTCGCGAACCTCGACCAAAGTCACGAGCAGCGGGGTTTTGATCTTGCCGTCCAGCGTCGAGGTCATCAGCACTTCCTTGCCGCCGGCGCGGCTGGCGTAGACGATGAGCTTGCCGTTGGGCGCAAAGGCCGGGCTCTCGTCGTCGTTGGCTTCGCTGATCTGCTGCGTCTGGCCGGTGCCCAGGTCCATCACGGACAGGCGGAACGCGCCGCCGGCACGCGTGACGTAGGCCATCGTGCGGCCGTCAGGGCTGATCGTGGGGCTGATGTTGTAGCCGCCGTTGAAGGTAACGCGCTCGGCCGTGCCGCCGCCTGCCGGCATGCGGTAGATCTGCGGGCCGCCGCCGCGGTCGCTGACGAAGTAGATCTTGCTGCCGTCGGGCGCGTAGCAGGCCTCGGTGTCGATGGCGCTGCTCTGTGCGATGCGGCGCAGGCCGGAGCCGTCGCGGTTGATGACGAACAGCTGCGTGCCGCCGTCGCGCGACAGGCTCAGCGCCAGTTGGTTGCCGTCCGGCGACCAGGCCGGCGCGCTGTTCGTGCCCTTGAAATCGGCCAGCACGCGCCGGCCGCCGGTCTGCACATCCTGGATGCGCACCGTGGCCTTGCCGCTCTCGAAGCTCACATAGGCAAGTTCGCGGCCGTTAGGCGCCCAGGCCGGCGAGATGATGGGCTCGGCGCTGGTCAGCGCGACCTTGGCGCCCTCGCCGTCCGCATCCGCCACGACCAGGCTGTAGCGGCGGCCAGCCTTGGTGACATAGGCCATGCGGGTGGCGAACACGCCCTTCTCGCCGGTCAGCTTCTCGTAGATCAGGTCGGCGATGCGGTGTGCGGCCAGGCGGGCATCGTCGGGATGCACAGCCTGGGCCTGGCCTACCAGCTCGGTGCCCTTGACGACATCCCAGAGCTTGAAGCGGATGTCCAGCCGGCCATCGGCCAGGCGGGCGACCGAACCGGCTACGAGGGCGTCGGCCTGGCGGGCCTTCCACTCGGCGTAGACCGGGCTGCTGGTCTCGTTGAGCCCGCCGGGCGCGTCGACGCTGCGGAACTGGCCGCTGCGCTCCAGGTCGGCGCGGATGATCGCGGCGATGGGTTGGGGCGACTTGGCCTCGTCGCGAAAGTCCACGATGGCGACAGGCATGCGGGTGCCGCCGACGCCGGCGATGTCGATGCGCACTTGAGCCAGCGCAGGCGCAGCGCCAAGTGCGGCCAGGGCCGCAAGGCTGCGGCGACGGGAGACGGATACGAGCATGGCGCGGGATTCTGCCGCAGACGCCGAAGCCTCTGCGTCAGACAAGGCCGCTTCCGCGGCCCCGCATCACAAAAGAACGATGTCGTAGTGCTCGGTCTGGTTGGTCGGCTCGGCCGTCAGCGAGATGGGCTTGCCGATGAAGTCGGACAGGCCGGCCAGGTGGGCACTCTCCTCGTCCAGCATCATCTCGACGACGTTGGCCGCCGCGACGACACGGAACTCCCGCGGCGAGAACTGGCGCGCCTCGCGCAGGATCTCGCGCAGGATGTCGTAGCAGACCGAACGGGCCGTCTTCACCTGGCCGCGCCCCTCGCAGGTCGGGCAGGGTTCGCACAGCATGCGGGCCAGCGATTCGCGCGTGCGCTTGCGCGTCATCTCCACCAGACCCAGCTGCGTGAAGCCCCCGACCGTCACCTTGGTGCGGTCACGCGCCAGTTGCTTCTTGAACTCGGCCAGCACGGCGGCGCGGTGCTCCTCGCGCGTCATGTCGATGAAGTCGACGATGATGATGCCGCCCAGGTT
>CBFGPX010000315.1:0-4110 GCA_965650725.1 uncultured Comamonadaceae bacterium
AAAAGAATCCCGGCTCCTGGGCCTCGGTCTCGGCGGCCCAGCGCTTGTTGTTGTCGAGCAGATCCTGGAGTTGATGATTGGCGTTCGTCATGCCGCTATTTTCTCAGCCCCGAGTTACATCGTCTCCGCAAACAGCTCGCGCCCGATCAGCATGCGCCGGATCTCGCTGGTGCCGGCACCAATCTCGTAGAGCTTGGCGTCGCGCCACAGCCGGCCCAGCGGGTACTCGTTGATGTAGCCGTTGCCGCCGAAGATCTGCACGCCCTCGCCGGCCATCCAGGTAGCCTTCTCGGCGGTCCACAGGATGACGCTGGCGCAGTCCTTGCGCACCTGGCGCACATGCTCGGCGCCCAGCAGGTCCAGGTTCTTGGCCACCGTGTAGGCAAAGCTGCGCGCGGCCTGCAGCACCGTGTACATGTCGGCCACCTTGCCCTGGATGAGCTGGAACTCGCCGATGCTCTGGCCGAACTGCTTGCGGTCGTGGATGTAGGGCACGACGTTGTCCATCACGCTCTGCATGATGCCGAGCGGCCCGCCGGTCAGCACCGCACGCTCGTAGTCCAGACCCGACATCAGCACCTTGGCACCGCCGTTCACCGCGCCCAGCACGTTCTCGGCCGGCACCTCGACGTTGTTGAACACCAGCTCGCCGGTGTGCGAGCCGCGCATGCCCAGCTTGTCCAGCTTCTGCGCGATGCTGAAGCCCTTCATGCCCTTCTCGATGAGGAAGGCCGTCACGCCGCGCGCGCCCAGCTCGGGCTCGGTCTTGGCGTAGACCACCAGCGTGTCGGCGTCGGGGCCGTTGGTGATCCACATCTTGCTGCCGTTCAGCAGGTAGTAGCCGCCCTTGTCCTCGGCCTTCAGCTTCATTGAGAGTACGTCGGAGCCCGCACCCGGCTCGCTCATCGCCAGCGCGCCAACATGCTCGCCGCTGATCAGCTTGGGCAGGTACTTGGCGCGCTGCGCGTCGTTGCCGTTGCGCTTGATCTGGTTCACGCACAGGTTGCTGTGCGCGCCGTAGGACAGGCCCACCGACGCGCTGCCGCGGCTGATCTCCTCCATGGCCACCATGTGGGCCAGGTAGCCCATGTTGGCGCCGCCGTATTCCTCCGGCACGGTGATGCCCAGCACGCCCAGTTCGCCCATCTTGCGCCACAGGTCCATGGGGAACTGGTCGCTGCGGTCGATCTCAGCCGCGCGGGGGGCGATCTCCTCGTCGGCGAAGGCGCGCACCGCGTCGCGCAGCGCATCGATGTCCTCGCCGAGCTGGAAGTTGAGGCCGGGCAGATTCATGGTCGGGTCTCCTGTGGGCCTGGCCTGCGCCGCGGGTAGCGGCGCGGTCGGCTCGCCTTGATTGACGTAAACGTCAACTGTAGCAAGCGCACCGGCCTCAGTCGGTCGCGTCGGCCGGCTGTGGCAGCAGGCGGCGCACCAGCGGGTGGACGATCTTCTTGTCCGTGCCCACGGCGTAGAAGGCCTCCTCCACGCCCGCGCAGTCGCCCACACGCACCAGGCCGTCGCGCTCGACCAGCTTGTCGCTCATCAGCGCCGCGGCGGGGAACACGCCCATGCCGGCCGCCCCGAAGGTGGCCAGCAGCGCGCTGTCCTCGAACTCGCCGGCCACGCGGGCACGCACGCCATGGCGGGTCAGCCAGTGGTCCAGTCGCACGCGCACGGCGGCGTGGTCGGTAGGCAGCAGCAGCGGCACGTCGGCCAGCGAGGCCGGGAAGCTGCGCGCCGCTGCTTCAGCCCAGCGTGGCGCCGCGAACCAGGCCATCGGTGAGCTGCCCAGCGCGTGGCTGTAGACGCGCAGGTTGGGGTTGGGCGGCGCGGGCCGGTCGGCCAGCACCACGTCCAGCCGGTGCAGCGCCAGGTCGCCCAGCAGGTCGTCGAACTCGTCCTCGTGGCACAGCAGGCGCAGATGGGGCGTGTCGATGATGGGCTGCAGCAGGCGCTGCACCACCAGCTTGGGCAGGCCGTCCGAGATGCCCACCGCCAGCCGAACCGTCGGCGCGGTCGATGCATCACGCACCCGCTCTGGCAGCGTCTCGCCCAGCGAGAAGATCTGCTCGGCCAACTCCAGCGCAGCCTGCCCGGCCTCGGTGAGCGTCAGGCCGCGGCCCGCAGGCTTCAGCAGCGCGGCGCCCAGCGACTGCTCCAGTTCACGCACCTGGGTGGACACGGTCTGCACCGACAGGCCCAGCCGCTCGGCCGCCCGCGTCAGCCCCCCTTCCTTGGCCACGGCCCAGAAGTAGTACAGATGACGGTAGCTGAAGCTCATGCTCATGGCGCGATTCCAATTGGTTTTTATGAAGTGTTTGTTCTTGATTCTCTGCTTTTTTCAGTGAATCAAGAGGCCTAGTCTGCAGGCCGTTTCATTCCCACCAGGAGTTCGCCATGCAAGACCGTCCCCGCTCCATCGCCATCGCGATGCCTTACGGCAGCGCGGTCGACCGCGGCACCGCCCATCGCGTGCTGCGCAACACCTATGCGCTGCTGTCCATGACGCTGCTGTTCAGCGCCGCCGTGGCCGCAGCCGCCGTCGCGTTCAGCCTGCCGGCGCCCGGCATCATCCTGACGCTGATCGTCTACTTCGGCCTGCTGTTCGGCATCCACAAGCTGAAGAACAGCGGCGCCGCCGTGGGCTTGGTGTTCGCGCTGACCGGCTTCATGGGCTGGACGCTGGGCCCGCTGCTGACCCGCACGCTGAGCCTGCCGGCCGGCGGCCAGACCGTCATGCTGGCGCTGGGCGCCACGGGCGCGGTGTTCCTGGCGCTGTCGGCCTACGCGACGACCACCAAGCGCGACCTGTCGTGGATGGGTGGCTTCCTGTTCGCCGGCATGATCGTGGCGCTGCTGGCTGGCGTCGCGGCCATGTTCTTCCAGATCCCGGCGCTGGCGCTGACGGTGTCGGCCGTCGTGGCCCTGCTGTCAGCCGGCCTGATCATGTACGAGACCCAGCAGATCGTGAACGGCGGTGAGACCAACTATGTGCTGGCCACGGTCAGCCTGTTCGTGTCCATCTTCAACCTGTTCACCAGCCTGCTGAGCCTGTTCGGCTACGGCAGCTCGAACGACTGAGCCCCGCGCCCCGGGAGGCCCGCATGAGCATCCGCGACCTGGCCTCCCGGCTGCGCACCGCTTCCGGCCAGCTGCCGCCCGGTCCCGTGGACCTGGCGGCGCTGGCCGAAGCCCATGGCGGCGCCTGGCAGGCCAGCCTGCTGGTGCTGCTGGCGGCGCCCTGCCTGCTGCCCATCCCAGGCGTGGGCAGCGTGCTTAGCCTGGGCCTGGCCTTGCTGGGCCTGATGCTGCTGTGGCGGGCACCGCACGACGACCTGCCGCCACGCCTGGGCCGCATCAGCCTGCCACGCGAAGGCGCCAGCCGCAGCCTCACGCTGCTGGCCCGCTTCTACGAACTGGTCCATCGCCTCACCCGACCGCGCCTGACCCATCTGGCCGGGCCGCTGGCCCGCTGGTGGCTGGGCCCGATGACGCTGACGATGGCGCTGCTGATCTTCCTGCCCATCCCCTTCGGCAACCTGCTGCCGGCCGTATCGCTGATGCTGGCCGGCGTGGCGCTGGCGGCGCGCGACGGCCTGCTGATGCTGGTCTCGATGGGCGTCGGCGCCAGCGCGCTGACCGCGTCGGGCGCGCTCATCGCGCTGGGCTGGCAGGCCTGCATCGCACTGCTCGGTCTGGCGTGACCGCCGATTGACGTTAACGTCAATCAGACGCCTAGAATCCGTCTCCGATCAAGGAGACAAGCCATGACCGATCTCTCTAGCGACCACAAGGCGCTGGCCGAGTACCGCCCGACCCACAAGGTCCGTTTCGTCACCGCCGCCAGCCTGTTCGACGGGCATGACGCCGCCATCAACATCATGCGGCGCATCCTGCAGGGCATGGGCGCCGAGGTCATCCACCTGGGCCACAACCGCTCGGTGGACGAGGTCGTCACCGCGGCGCTGCAGGAGGATGCGCAAGGCATCGCCATCAGCTCCTACCAGGGCGGCCATGTCGAGTACTTCAAGTACATGGTGCAACTGCTGCGCGAGCGCGGCGGCGCGCACATCCAGGTGTTCGGCGGCGGCGGCGGCGTCATCGTGCCGG
>CBFGPX010000316.1:0-3996 GCA_965650725.1 uncultured Comamonadaceae bacterium
CACCGCCGACCAACGAACCCGCGCCACCGCCCGTCGCAGCTGCCCCCGCCCCGGCACCGCAGGCACCGGAGGCCCCGCCACCGGCGCCTGCGCCAGCCCCCACGCCGGCCGCCCCGGCCGCACCGCCGCCGCCCATCCTGCCCTTCGACGAAGCGGTGCTGAGTGCCGCCAACACCTTGCTCGGCCGTGCCCAGCTGCCGGCCACCCCGCCCGATGGCAAGTTCCGCCTCGTCATCGACCCGCTGATCGACGGCGTCACCGGCGCGCAATCCAAGGCCACGCAGGCGATGGGCGCGCGCATCGTGTCGCTGATCAAGGAACGCTACCCGCAGTACGAAGTCCAGCCGTTTACCGCCGGCAACGTGCAGAAGAGCCCGCTGGTGCTGGTCGGCACCTTCACCGGCGTCAACAAGGAGCGCAAGACGGAAGGCGCGCGCGAGGCCTACCGCATCTGCCTGGCACTGGCGGACCTCAAGACCGGAAAGCTGGTCAGCAAGGGCCTGGCTTTCGCTCGCACCGATGGCGTCGATCCGACGCCGCTGGCCCATTTCAAGGACGCGCCGACCTGGGCCGAGGACAACACGACCACTGGCTACATCCGCACCTGCCAGGGCACGCGCGCCGGCGATCCGATCCACCCGATGTACGTCAACCGCATCGTCGCCGCGTCCATGATCAGCGAAGCCATGGACGCCTATGGCGCCGGGAAGTACCGCGAAGCGCTGAACCTCTATGAGGCCGTGCTGCGCTCGCCCGAAGGGCAGCAGCAGCGCGTCTTCAGCGGGCTGTACCTGACGAACTGGCGCCTCGGCAGGCGCGAGGCGGCCATCAAGGCCTTCGGACAGCTGGTCGACCAGGGGCTCGATGCCAAGCGGCTGGGCGTCAAGTTCGTCTTCCGGCCGGGCGCCGCGATCCTCAGCGCCGAGACGGGCCCGCAAGCCACGCCCTACAAGCTGTGGCTGACGGAACTGTCATCGCAGGCGGCCAAGCGCCAGAGCTGCATGGAACTGGTGGGCCACACCAGCCCGACCGGGCCGGAGCCGGTGAACGAGCGGCTTTCTCAGCTGCGCGCCGATCACGTGCGTGGCCAGATGGAACAGGTCTCGCCGCCACTGAAGAAGCGCTTGATCGCCAATGGCGTGGGATCGCGCGAGACGCTGGTGGGCAATGGTCGCGACGATGCCAGCGACGCGCTTGATCGGCGTGTCGAATTCAAGGTGATCCCATGCTGACGGCAACATCGGGCCCCGCCGGAGGCCCGCGCAAACAGCCGTGCCGGATGAGCAGCCGCCCTCGGGCGGCCGGGTTCCGGGCGCGATTCGGGGCGCGAGGACCCGATGCACAGCGCGCCCACCAGGTGGTGACGCGAGCTTGCAAGTGTCGTGTCGAATCGTCAAATTCTCAGCCAAATCAATCACTTGCCGGATCGGCTCGTGAGTTAGCGCACGGACTGGGCTAAACTCCGCCGATGGCTCGGATACAAGAACAGCCGCGGCAAGCCGCGCCCAGCAACCGAGGAGCCGCCCAGCGACGGTCTACCGTCGCCGAACTGCTGTCCCAGTGGGAGGAGTTCCGGCGCGTCATTCCTCTGGTGTCGCTGAAGTCCCTGTTGCATCGTCCGCACCCTTCGACGCCGAAGGTCGCCGTGCTCATGTGCACGATGCAGGCGCAGCACTTCCTGGCCGAGCAGCTCAACTCGATCGCCACGCAGACGCACCCGGCCTGGGCCATCTGGGCCTCCGACGACGGTTCCGACGACTACACCCACGCCATCCTCGAGTACTACCAGTCGCACTGGGGCGAGGACCGCATCTCGATCCACGCTGGCCCCGCTGAAGGGTCCACCGCCAACTTCCTCTCCCTCACCTGCCGCGCCGACATCGAGGCCGACTACTTCGCCTACGCCGACCAGGACGACATCTGGGAAGCCGACAAGCTCGAACGCGCGGTGAACTGGCTGAAGACCGTCCCCGCCGACGTGCCGGCGCTGTACGGTTCGCGCACGCTGCTGGTGGATGCGCGCAACCAGCACATCGGCTACTCGCCGCTGTTCGAGCAGCCACCGAGCTTCCGTAATGCGCTGGTGCAGAGCATCGCCGGCGGCAACACCATGGTGTTCAACCGCGCTGCGCGCGAACTGCTGCGCGCGGCGGGCGAGAACGTCGAGGCGGTGACGCACGACTGGTGGGCCTACATGCTCGTCAGCAGCTGCGGCGGCAAGGTCCACTACGACGTCTATCCCACCGTGCGCTACCGCCAGCACGCCAGCAACCAGTTCGGCTCGAACATCAGCCCGATGGCGCAGTTCAAGCGCGCCAAGCTGCTGGTGCAGGGCCGCTTCCGCGGCTGGGTGGATGCCAACCTGGCCGCCCTGCAGCGCGTGCGCCACCTGATGACGCCAGAGAACCAGCAGGTCCTGGACGACTTCATGCGCGCCCGCCGTCGCTGGCTGGGCGCCCGCCTGGTCGGGCTCAAGCGCACCGGCATCCACCGCCAGACCAAGCTCGGCAACCTCGGCATCACGCTGGCTGCCCTGATCAACCGTTTGTGAGCGCTCCGTGGACTCGGCAAGCCGAGTCCGGCCCCTCAGGGGGCTCAGGACCGTCCGGAGTGGCCCTTCGGTTCCCGGTCGATGACGCGCCCCCGCTCCAGGAGCCCCGGAACCCGGTGGCACAGGCCACGGCCGCGGTCCTGGTGGTGTTCCATCCCGAGTCCAACCCACGCCCATTGATCGAGCGCCTGAGTGCTTCGGTCGGCCAGGTGTTGGTCGTGGACAACAGCGTGCTCGGCCACCCGGCCCTCGAAGCGATGCCTTGCCGTGCCGGGCTGCACCTCATCCGCAATGCAAACCAGGGTGGCCTCGCGGGCGCCTACAACCGGGCGCGCGAGGCGCTGGCCCGGCGGGCACCAGACCTCCAGCAGCTGGTCTTCGTCGACGAGGATTCCGACCCCGCCGTGCTCGACCGCTTCCTGGCCGACCCGGCCGTGCAGGCCCGGCTGGCCGATGCTGGCACCGCGGCCGTGGCGCCGGCCTACTGCGACCGCGCGACCGGCCTGCGCGGCAAGCACATGCTGCTGTCGCGCTGGCGATGGCACGGCCTGCCCAGACGGTTCGAAGGCCTGCGGCAGGTGAGCTTCCTGATCAACTCGATGTCGGTGTGGCGCTGCGCCGCGCTGCAGCAGCTGGGGCCGTTCGACGAAGGGCTGCGCATCGACCACGTGGACACCGAGTTCTGCCTGCGCGCCCGCCGTGCCGGGCTGGGGCTGTGGCTGCACGGCTCACATGAATTTCGCCACGCGATTGGCGAGCGCAGGCGCTTCAGGCTTTTCGGCGTCGAGATGCAGGCCGGCGGCCACCCGCCGGCACGACGCTACCTGATCGGACGCAATACCGCATGGCTGGCACGGCGCAGCCTGTGGCGCGAACCGTCGTTCGCGGCGCTGTGCATCGCACGACTGGCGTACGAGGCGGTGGGCATTCTGATGGCTGAGCCTGAGCGCGGACCCAAGCTGAAGGCACTCGTGCGAGGCGCGCTCACCGGCGTGCTGTCGCGGAGGCTGAAGTGACGGCCGCCTCGCTGCACGCCGCCGAGGCGCCCCGGACGCTGGCGCTGCTGGCGCTGGCCTGCGCCTGGACGGCCTTCCTGCCGATCGGCGGCAAGTACCTGGGCTACGTCGGCTGCGGGTTGGCGGCGCTCGCGGCGCTGCACCGCGCCGGGTCTCTCCCGCAGCTGGTTCGGCAGCCGGGCTTCCGGGCGGTTGCGGCGTTCTATGGCTTCACGCTGCTGTCGGCCCTGTGGTCCAGCGGCAGCGCACGGGACATCACCGGCCAGCTCGGCCTCTACAGCCTGCTGCTGCTGGTGCCGGTGATCGCCCTGGGCTGTCCGCCGGCCTTCGCGCGGCAGGCGCTGCGGCACTTCGCCATCGCGTCGGCCGTGGTGGGGACGGCCATCGTCCTCGACCGTTATCACCTGCTGCCGGGCGGGCTGCTGTGGC
>CBFGPX010000317.1:0-3960 GCA_965650725.1 uncultured Comamonadaceae bacterium
CGCCCTGGATCATGAAGCCCTTGATGACGCGGTGGAACACCGTGCCGTCGTAGTGGCCGCTACGCACGTAGCTCAGGAAGTTGGCGACCGACAGCGGGGCCTTCTCGGTGTCCAGCTCGATGAGGATGTCGCCGTGGTTGGTGGTGAGTTTGACTTGGCTCATTTGGATGTGGGCTCGATGAGAGCCTTGTTGATGACGATGGCTTTGACGGGCAGGTGCTGGTGCACGTCGTAGGGGGCGACTTCGGTCATGCGGATCTTGTCGACGACTTCCATGCCCTCGATGACCTGGCCGAACACGGCGTAGCCGGAGGCCGGATTGTCAGGCTCGCCGTCCAGCGGCGAGTTGTCGGCGACGTTGATGAAGAACTGCGACGACGCCGAGTGCGGATGGTTGGTGCGCGCCATTGCGATGCTGCCGCGAACATTGGTCAGGCCGTTGTGCGATTCCAGCGGGATGGGCGGCTTGGTGGGGCGCGGGTAGGGGGGCTTGGCCGGCCGGTCGTTGATCTTGCGGTCGTAGCCGCCGCTCTGGATCATGAAGCCGTCGATGACGCGGTGGAACACGACGCCGTTGTAGTGGCCGGCCTTCACGTACTGCAGGAAGTTGGCCACCGTCCTGGGCGCCTTCTCGGCATTCAGTGCGATGCGAATGTCGCCTTCGGTGGTCTGCAGCTTCACGGTCTGGGCCGCGGCGCTGCCTATGGCGAGCAGGCTGGCAAGCAAGAGGGACAGGGTCTTGTTCATGGCCGTGATGAGGGGTCAGCGGGTGCGCAGCTCGCGCGTCAGCGCCAGCGTGCGGTCGATCTTGCCGGCCAGCGCCTCGCCGGGCGCGATGGCGGCCTTCTGAGCGCGCTGGTAGGCGCGCAGCGCCAGACGCACCAGCACGTCGCCCAGGTTCTCCTGGGCCTGCGCATGCTCGGGCTGCAGGCGCAGCGCCTGCTCCAGCGCGGCCTGGGCCGCATCCAGGTCGCCCGCGGCGGCATGCAGCACGGCCAGGTTGTTGAACGGATCTGCCAGGTCTGGGAAGTCCTGGGTGAGCCGCGTGAAGAGGGTCTGCGCCTTGGCGCGTTCGCCCAGTTCCATGGACATGACGCCGAGCGAGAAGCGCAGTTGCAGATCGTCCGGGCTGCGGCGCAACGCTTGCTCGATCAACTCGACGGCCTGCGTCTTCTGGCCGGCCAGCCACAGGCGTTGGGCGCCGGCCAGGTCGTCTGCGAAAGCCGGTGGCGCGGTCAGTGCCAGCAGCAACGCGAGGGAGGTGAGGGTCAGGCGCATGAGGGTTGGAGCGGGGGGCGGCCTCGGGGGTGACCGCTATACTGAATTCATTCTATGAGCCCCGCCTGGCCGGTCCCGGTGCGGGGCTTCTTGTTGGTGGCTTGCATTGCCACAGCGCCCCCGCTCTCTCATGTCCCTGCGCGTCTACAACTCCCTCAGCCGCCATCTCGAAGACTTTCAGCCGCTCGTGCCTGGCCAGGTGCGCATGTATGTGTGCGGCATCACGGTCTACGACTTGTGCCACATGGGCCACCTGCGCATGAATATGGCGTTCGACGTCATCTACCGCTGGCTGCGCGCCAGTGGCTATGCCGTCACCTATGTGCGCAATGTGACGGACATCGATGACAAGATCATCAAGCGCGCTGTCGAGCGCGGCATCACCATCCGTCAGCTCACCGAGGAGATGACGGCGGCGATGCACGAGGACTTCGCGGCCGTGGGCTTGGCTGCCCCTGACCATGAACCGCGTGCGACCGAGTACGTGCCGCAGATGCTGTCTCTCATCGAGAGGCTGGAGGAGCGCGGCCTGGCCTATCGCGCCGAGGGCGGCGACGTGAACTACGCGGTGCGCAAGTTCGACGGCTACGGCAAGCTCAGCGGCAAGAGCGTGGACGACCTGCGCGCCGGCGAGCGCGTGGCCGTGGACGACGGCAAGCTGGACCCGCTGGACTTCGTGTTGTGGAAGGCGGCCAAGGCCGAGGAGCCGGCCGATGCCAAATGGGCCGCGCCTTTCGGAGAAGGCCGCCCGGGCTGGCACATCGAGTGCTCGGCGATGAGCTGCGCGCTGCTGGGCGAGAGCTTCGACATCCATGGCGGCGGGGCCGACCTGCAGTTCCCGCACCACGAGAACGAGATTGCGCAGAGCCAGGGGGCGGGCTACGGCTTTGCGAAGTACTGGCTGCACAACGGCTTCCTGAACGTCGACGGCGAGAAGATGTCCAAGAGCCTGGGCAACTTCTTCACCATCCGCGACGTGCTGCAGAAGTTCGACGGCGAGACGCTGCGCTTCTTCATGCTGCGCACGCACTACCGCCGGCCCTTCAACTTCAGCGACTCGCACCTGGAAGACGCGCGCACCGCGCTGACGCGCCTCTACACGGCGCTGGACGTCGTGCCGCCCGCTGACGTCACGATCGACTGGACCGAACCCAGCGCCGCCGCGTTCAAGGCGTCGATGGACGAGGACTTCGGCACCCCCGGCGCCGTGGCCGTGCTGTTCGACCTCGTCAACGAGGTCAACCGCGACCGCTCGCCGCAGCGGGCCGGCCTGCTGAAGGCGCTGGCCGGTGTGCTGGGTGTGCTGCAGCAGGAGCCTCGCGCGTACCTGCAGGGGGGGCAAGGTGGCGACGAGGCGGCCTGGATCGAGGAACGCATCTCTGCCCGCGCTGCCGCCAAGGCCGCCAAGGACTTTGCCAGCGCCGACGCGATCCGCGCGGAGCTGACGGCCAAGGGCATCACGCTGAAGGATGGTGCCGCCGGCACGACCTGGGTGAAGAGCTGATGGCGCCTGCCGACGTGATCCCGCCCTATTGGGACGAGGCCTGCAAGCACCTCGTCAAGCGCGACCGCGTGCTGCGCAAGCTCATCCCGCAGTTCGGCGAGGCCCGGCTGCAGAGCCGCGGCGACGCCTTTGCGACGCTGGCCCGCTCCATCGTCGGCCAGCAGATCTCGGTGAAGGCGGCGCAGTCGGTCTGGGGCCGCTGGGTCGAACTGATGCCCAAGTTCCAGCCCGCCGCCGTGCTGGCGCTGGGCGTGGACGAGCAGCGCGCGGCCGGCCTGTCCGCGCGCAAGGTCGAGTACCTGGCCGACCTGGCCAAGCATTTCGACTCAGGCCAGGTGCATGTGCGCCAGTGGGCGCAGATGGACGACGAGGCCATCATCGAAGAGCTGGTCGCCATTCGCGGCATCGGTCGATGGACGGCCGAGATGTTCTTGATTTTTCACCTGATGCGCCCCAATGTGATGCCGTTGGACGACGTCGGTCTGCTGAAGGGCATCAGCCTGAACTACTTCTCCGGTGAGCCGGTGTCCCGGGCCGAGGCGCGCGAGGTGGGCGACGCCTGGGCACCCTTCCGCTCGGTGGCGGTTTGGTACATTTGGCGCAGCCTCGACCCGTTACCTGTGGACTATTGAGGCATTGTTCAATCATGTCAGAGCGGGCCGTGCGCCGGGCCGCTCTCAAGCCGGCCCGCATCCCCTCGGGGGATCGGCCGGCGTACTCACCGGACTAGGGGGTCCATTGAGCAAGAAACACTTCCTGGAGTTCGAGCAGCCCATTGCCGAGCTTGAGACCAAGATCGAAGAACTGCGCTACGTGCAGAGCGAGTCGGCCGTCGACATCTCCGAGGAGATCGACCGCCTCTCCAAGAAGAGCCAGCAGCTGACCAAGGAGGTCTACTCCAACGTCGCGCCGTGGCAGGTCTATCAGATCGCCCGCCATCCGCAGCGCCCGCAGACGCTGGACTACTGCAGCGAGGTCTTCACCGAGTTTCAGGAGCTCCACGGCGACCGCCATTTCGCCGACGACGCGGCCATCGTGGGTGGCATCGCGCGCTTCAACGGCCAGCCGTGCATGGTCATCGGCCACCAGCGCGGTGCCGATGCCAAGGAGCGCACGCTGCGCAACTTCGGCATGCCGCGCCCCGAGGGCTATCGCAAGGCGCTGCGCCTGATGAAGCT
>CBFGPX010000318.1:0-3960 GCA_965650725.1 uncultured Comamonadaceae bacterium
ATGCCGCCGCCGAGCCGCGCGAAGATGGAAATCAGGCTGGAGCCGAAGGCCAGGCCGAGCAGCGGCTTCAATAGCGCTGACAGCGTCATCCCGCCCGTGGGCGCCTGTGCGCCGGTGACCCACCAGAAGAACAGCGCCACGCCGATGAGGCCCAGGCCGACCACCAGCATGCCGGTGATGGCGCCGCCCTTGAAGGCAACGTCGAGCGCCGGACCGATTCCCCTGGTCGCTGCTTGCGCGGTGCGCACGTTGGCGCGCACCGAGATGTTCATGCCGATGAACCCGCACGCCCCCGACAGCACGGCACCGAGCACGAAGCCGGCGGCGGTCTTGCCGTCGAGGAAGAAGAAGATCAACACGGTCAGCACCACGCCGACGACGGCGATGGTCTTGTACTGACGTGCAAGGTAAGCGGCAGCGCCTTGCTGCACGGCGCCGGCGATTTCCTGCATGCGGGCGTTGCCCGCGTCCTGAGAAAGGATCCAGCTGCGCTGGATGAAACCGTAGAGGACGGCCGCGAGGCCGCAAGCCAGCGCCACATAGAGCGCCATTTGGGTCGAAATCAAGATTTCTCCTTCCTCGAACATGCCCTGTGGGTGGTGCGCCTCGTCGTCTTCACCTGCGCAGCAGCGTGGCAGGGGCAGGGGTCGCCGGCGCATGCTACGGGATGATCCTGCGGCGCGGCTCCGTGTTTTCCTGCGGTAACTTGTGCTGCCCGATGATGGTGCTGAGTGCCGTCAGGGCAAGGCAAGGCGAGTTCGTAGAATCCGGGTTTCCCCCTGAGCCTTTGTTGATCCCATGAGCCTGCACAACGTGACCCCCGGCGCCAAGGCGCCGAACGAGTTCAACGTCATCATCGAGATCCCGATGAATGCCGACCCGATCAAATACGAGGTCGACGAGGCCACCGGCGCGCTGTTCGTCGACCGGTTCATGGGCACTGCCATGCACTACCCGTGCAATTACGGCTACATCCCGCAGACGCTGGCTGACGATGGCGACCCGGTCGATGTGCTGGTGATCACGCCGGTGCCCCTCATCCCTGGCGTGGTCGTCACCTGCCGGCCGCTCGGTATGCTGCGCATGTCCGACGAAGCCGGCGGCGACAACAAGCTGCTGGCCGTGCCGATCGACAAGATCCTGTCCATCTACACCCAGTGGCAGAAGCCCGAGGACTTGAATCCCTTGCGCCTGAAGACCATCCAGCACTTCTTCGAACACTACAAGGACCTCGAGCCGGGCAAGTGGGTGAAGGTCGAGGGCTGGGACGGCCCGGACAGTGCCCGTGCTGAAGTCAGCAGCGGTATCGCGCGCTGGGACGAGACCCGCAAGAAGGCCTGATGGCTGCGCGGCGGCTCAGCCGCCGCCGTTCCGCTTGAAGGGCGAGTGCTCGCGCAACTCGTCCATGTAGGCATCGATGCCTTGCGCCTCGCGCTGGAGAAAGTCATCGACCGCGCGGCCGAATTCGGGGTGTGCCAGCCAATGGGCCGATCGCGTGGCCACCGGCATCAGCCCCCGAGCCATCTTGTGCTCCCCCTGTGCGCCGCCTTCGAACCTGCGGTAGCCCCGGGCGATGCACCAGGCCAGCGGCTGGTAGTAGCAGGCCTCGAAGTGCAGGCAGGGCACGTGCTCGACGGCGCCCCAATAGCGTCCAAAGGCGTGTCCACGTGTCGGATCGACGGCGATCAGCGAGACGGCGATGGGCTGGCCCTCGCGGTGGGCCACGAACATCACCCAGTGGTGCGCCATCGCGGCGGCCATGCGCTCGAAGAATTCTGCGTTCAGATAGGGCGTGGAGTGGTGTGCCCGGTAGGTGAGCTGGTAGCAGCGCAAAAAGAACTTCCACAGCGGCCCGTCAATCTCCGGTCCCTCGTGCACGCTGAAGGTGACACCGGCTTCCAACACCTTGCGGCGTTCCTGTTGGATCTTCTTGCGCTTGTCACGCGACAGGCTGGCGAGGAAATCGCCGAAATCGCGTGGTGTAGGGCCGGTGACCGGGCTCGTCCAATGGAACTGCACGCCCTGGCGCGCGGACCATCCGGCGCGTGCCGTGGCCAGATCGTCGGCCTCGTCATGAAACAGCACATGCAGCGATGACACGCGCAGCCGCTTTGCGAGAGCATGAATGCCGAGCGCCAGTGCGCCGCGCGCATCGGCATCCCGGGCCAGCAACCGTGATCCTGGCACCGGCGTGAACGGCACGGCGACCAGCAGCTTCGGGTAGTAGCGCAGGCCATGGCGCTCGTAGGCGTCGGCCCAGGCCCAGTCGAAAACGTACTCCCCGTAGGAGTGGGTTTTCAGGTAGGCCGGGGCGGCAGCTGCCAGCGAGCCTCTCCGCTCGAGCGTCACGAAGAATGGTGACCAGCCGGTGTCTTCCACCGCGCAACCGCTGTCGTGCAGCGCTGCCAGGTAGTCATGACGCATGAAGGGCGTGGGTTGGGGTGATTGCTCCAGCAGCGCGTTCCAGGCGCTCGCCTCGATCTCGTTCGGGTCGGCGTGGACGCGGATAACATCGTTTGCCTCCCCTGTCTCGCGTGTTCGGTCGATCACCTTATGTCATCTCCATCCTCGGTCAAGGTCGCGCTCGCGCAGATCAACGCGACGGTCGGCGACCTGGCCGGCAATGCCCAGCGCATCATCGATGCCGCGCGCACGGCGCACGCGGCTGGCGCATGTCTTCTGGTGGCGCCGGAACTCGCCCTGACGGGCTATCCGCCGGAGGACTTGCTGCTGCGGCCGGCCTTCATGCAAAGCTGTGCGCGCACGCTCGACGAACTGGCCCGCCAGTTGGCCGAGTTCTCCGGGCTGCAGGTCGTGGTCGGACATCCACATCAGTTCGGCTCGCAGGGTGACGTGCGCTCGCGTTCGGTGACGGTGCCGCAGCGCTTCAACGCCGCGTCGGTGCTCGGCGGCGGCCGGGTGCTCGGGACCTACTGCAAGCGCGACCTGCCCAACTACCAAGTGTTCGATGAACGACGCTACTTTGCCTCAGGCCGCGACGCAGGGCTGGGGCCGCTGGTATTCGAGGCGGGCGGGCGCCGTTTTGGCCTGTTGATCTGCGAAGACGCCTGGTTCGAGGAGCCTGCGCGACTCGCCTGCGCGGCGGGGGCGGAGGTGCTGTGCGTGATCAACGCATCACCATTCCATCTCGGCAAGTGTGAGGAGCGTGAACTGCGCATGGCCCAGCGGGTTCGCGACACCGGTGTGCCGCTGCTCTTCGCGCACCTGTCCGGTGGCCAGGACGAGGTGGTCTTTGACGGAGCGTCCTTCGCCATGGGGCGCGACGGTCAGGTGGCCGCGCGTGCACCCACGTTCGAGGAGGCGGTGCTGCAGGTCGACTTGCGCCCGGATGGGTCCATCGGCGGACCGTTGTACCCAACCCCTTCGCCGGAGGCACAGGCCTGGCAGGCGCTCGTGACGGGGGTGCGTGACTACGTCGGCAAGAACGGTTTCCCCGGCGCCATCATCGGCCTCTCGGGCGGCATCGATTCCGCGCTGGTGTTGGCCATTGCTGTCGATGCGCTGGGCGCCGACCGTGTGCGTGCCGTCATGATGCCCTCGCCGTACACGGCAGACATCTCCTGGCTGGATGCACGCGACATGGCTGAACGCCTTGGCGTGCGCTACGACGAGATCTCGATCACGCCGATGTTCGAGGCCTTCCGCACCGCGCTCGCCACGGAGTTCGCCGGGCAGCCGGAGGACGCGACGGAGGAGAACATCCAGGCCCGCGTGCGTGGCACGCTGCTGATGGCGCTGTCGAACAAGTTCGGCTCCATTGTGCTGACCACCGGCAACAAGAGCGAGATGGCGACGGGCTACTGCACGCTGTACGGCGACATGGCGGGTGGATTCGCTGTCATCAAGGATGTCGCCAAGACATTGGTCTACCGCCTGGCCGAATGGAAGAACCGTCAACCGAGCCCGCGCGCCGATGGTTCCGTCGGCCCCGTCATTCCC
>CBFGPX010000319.1:0-3850 GCA_965650725.1 uncultured Comamonadaceae bacterium
ACATCCAGACCGGCGAGTACGCCAAGTCCTTCATCCTGGAGAACAAGGCCGGCGCTCCGACGCTGATCAGCCGCCGTCGCCTGAACGCCGAGCACCCCATCGAAATCGTCGGCGAGAAGCTGCGCGAAATGATGCCGTGGATCAAGGCCAACAAACTGGTCGACAAGGCCAAGAACTAAGTCGCCGCTCATCACGACGAAAGGCCGGTGCCGCGAGGTGCCGGCCTTTTTCGTTTCAGGCGTCGATGCGGATGAAGCGCATGCGCCAGTTCGTCTCCCATGTCGCGCCGGCGTCGGGCGAGAAGGCCTGCTCCCAGCGCGGATGGCCGTCGGCGTCGATGAGCCACGTGAAGCGCACGCGGATGGGGCGGCCGTCGAGCTGGTCATCCGCGTGGAAGAGGCCCACGCCGTTCTCGAAGCCGCCGCGCACGGGCACATCCAGCGTGTGCGGCGCGCGGCCGTCCAGCCACCAGATGGCCCATTGGCCCGTCGCTTGGTCGAAGGAGCGCATTGCCGCGGCACGGTACGGCCCGCCAGGCAGATGCAGCAGGTTGTCCTCGACGTTGCCCCAGCCGCCGAGGATCTTGCGTGTTGACGTTCGGCCCTCGAAGCGTGCCCACTCGCTGCAGCCGGTCAACCGCGAGTTCAGCCGCTCGTGCAGCACGCGCCAGTCGCCGATGACGAAGTCGAAGTCGGCCGGCGCCGCGGGGTCGAGGTCTTGCAGCATCGGAAGCCTTTCAATCGGTCGTCGCATGCTAGTTTTGGCCCCGGCCGGGTCTTGTCAGCAGAGCCCCTGCGCTATCCTGCCGCCCATGACCCCTGATCCCATCGAGGACGACGAGCCCAGCCTCAGCGTCCGTCCCCGCCGCAAAGGCATTTACGCCCTGCCCAACGCGATCACGCTGGGCGCGTTGTTCAGCGCCTTCTACGCCATCGTCATGGCCATGAATGGGCGCTTCGAGGTGGCCTGCGTGGCCATCTTCGCCGCCGCCATCCTCGACAGCCTGGACGGGCGCGTGGCGCGCATGACGAATACGCAGTCCGCCTTCGGCGAGCAGATGGACAGCCTGTCCGACATGGTCGCCTTCGGCGCCGCGCCGGCCCTCATCGTCTACATGTGGGCGCTGAAGGACATGGGCAAGCCGGGCTGGATCCCGGCCTTCGTCTACATCGCCGGCGCGGCACTTCGGCTGGCGCGCTTCAACGTCAACATCGGCGTCGTCGACAAGCGCTACTTCCAGGGCCTGCCCAGCCCTGCCGCCGCGGCCTTGGTCATTGGCCTGATCTGGGCCGTGGTGGACCAGCCGGACTACCGCGGCGTCGCGCCCGGCAGCTGGATTGCCTGGGTGGCTTACGGCGTGACGCTGTTCGCCGGGCTTTCGATGGTGACGAATGCGCCCTTCTACAGCTTCAAAGTGTTCGACCGCCGGCGCAGCGTGCCCTTCATCGTGCTGGTCGTCATCATGCTGGGCATAGGTCTGGCAGCGCTGGACCCGCCGCGCGTGCTGTTCGGCATCTTCTGCGTCTACGGGCTGTCGGGCTATGTCATCTACGGTTGGCGCAAGGCCAAGGGCAAGCCGGTCAGCGTGATCTCGACGAGCACCGACGAGCCCGATGAGCGCGGCTTGCATCAATAGGCTTCTGTGCTAGATTTCGTTCCCATGAATTTCGCGACCGGCCTGCTGCTACTAGCCCTAGAGGAACCACGGGTTCGCTAGTCAGTCACGCCTTCGCACATCTGACCCCAACGGCCCGTTTGCAACCGCAGCGGGCCGTTCGTGTTTTCCAAGGCTGCCGGTTGCGCCCACCCACCCCGGATGGAACAAGCACCATGTTGAAGCAACCGCAGCTCAAGTACCGCCCCTTCGCCCCTGTCGCTCTGCCGGACCGCACCTGGCCCGATGCTGTGCTGACCCGTGCGCCGATCTGGCTGAGCACCGACCTGCGCGACGGCAATCAGGCGCTCATCGAGCCCATGGACATCGCGCGCAAGCTGCGCATGTTCGAGCAACTGGTGAAGATCGGCTTCAAGGAAATCGAGGTTGGCTTCCCGTCGGCGTCGCAGACCGAGTTCGACTTCATCCGCCTGCTCATCGACGGCGGCCACATCCCCGACGACGTGACCATCCAGGTGCTGACACAGGCGCGCTCGCACCTGATAGCGCGCACCTTCGAGGCACTGGATGGCGCGAAACAGGTCATCGTGCATGTCTACAACGCCGTCGCGCCCATCATGCGCCGCGTGGTGCTGGGGCAGGACGAGGACGGCATCGTCGAACTGGCCAGCTCGCACGCCCGCCAGATCAAGGAGCTGGCCGACGCCCGGCCGGGTACGGACTGGCGCTTCGAGTATTCGCCCGAGATGTTCTCCGGCACCGAGCTGGCGTTCAGCAAGCGCGTCGTCGATGCCGTCACCGCCGTGTGGGCGCCGACGCCGGATCGCAAGTGCATCATCAACCTGCCGTCCACCGTCGAGCACAGCACGCCCAACATCTATGCGGACATGATCGAGTGGATGCATCGCCACCTCGAACGCCGCGATTCCATCGTGCTGTCAGTCCATCCGCACAACGACCGTGGCACGGGCACGGCCGCCGGCGAGTTGGCGCTGATGGCCGGCGCGGACCGTGTCGAGGGCTGTTTGTTCGGCAATGGCGAACGCACGGGCAATGTGGACCTCGTCAACATCGCGTTGAACCTCTACACGCAGGGCGTCGACCCTCAGCTGGACTTCTCCGACATCGACGAGGTGCGCCGCTGCGTCGAGCACTGCACGCAGATCCCGGTGCACCCGCGCCATCCGTATGTCGGCGATCTCGTCTACACGTCGTTCAGCGGCTCGCACCAGGACGCGATCAAGAAGGCCTTCTCGGCGCGCAAGGACGGCGACATCTGGGACATGCCGTACCTGCCCGTCGACCCCAAGGACCTGGGTCGTAGCTACGACGCGGTGATCCGCGTGAACAGCCAGTCCGGCAAGGGCGGCATCGCCTACCTGCTCGAAGCCGAGTACGGGCTGGAGTTGCCCCGCCGCCTGCAGATCGAGTTCAGCCAGGTCGTGCAGCGCGTCATGGACGACGCGGGCAAGGAGCTGACGGCGGCCGACATCTACGCCATCTTCGAGCGCGAGTACGGCATCGGCGACGCGGCGGCGTCCGTCGTGCATCCGCAGATGACGGAGATGGCAGGTGGTGCGATGCGCCTGTCGGCCGAGGTCGTGCTGGGTGGCTGGATGGGCCATGTGCAGGGCGAGGGCAACGGCCCCATCGACGCCTTCGTCCATGCGCTGTCGGCGCGGCTGGGCCAGGAAGTGCGCGTGCTGGACTACCACGAGCATTCCATCGGCAGCGGTGCCGATGCGCGCGCCGTGGCCTACCTGGAGATCCGCGTGGGCGACGTGACTCGCCACGGCGTGGGCATTGATGGCAGCATCGTGCGTGCGTCCATGCAGGCCATCCTGTCCGGCCTGTCGCGCGCACCGGTGGCGGTGCCGCAAACCCGAGAGGAGAACGTGCGATGACCGACAAGCTCATCATCTTCGACACGACGCTGCGCGACGGTGAGCAGTCGCCCGGCGCGTCCATGACGCGTGAGGAAAAGCTGCGCATCGCCCGGCAGTTGGAGCGCATGAAGGTCGACGTCATCGAGGCCGGCTTCGCGGCGTCCAGCAACGGCGACTTCGAGGCCGTGAAAGCCATTGCGGCGGCGATCAAGGACAGCACGATCTGCTCGCTGGCCCGCGCCAACGACCGCGACATCTCGCGCGCCGCCGAGGCGCTGGCCGGCGCCAACCGCGCGCGCATCCACACCTTCATCGCCACCAGCGAACTCCACATGGAGAAGAAGCTGCG
>CBFGPX010000320.1:0-3750 GCA_965650725.1 uncultured Comamonadaceae bacterium
GCACGCATGCCGGCGACATGATCGGCGAGATCGCGCTGGCCATCGAGATGGGCGCGGACGCGGTGGACATCGGCAAGACCATCCACCCGCACCCGACGCTGGGCGAAAGCCTGGGCATGGCCGCCGAAGTGGCGCACGGCTCCTGCACGGACGTGCCGCCGGTGCGCAAGAAGTAAGCCGCGACATGCGCCGCCTGCTGGTGTTCGCGGCGGTGGCGCTGATCGCGCTGCAGGCCCAGGCCGAGCAGCGCTCGTTGCCGGTGCCCCCGCATGCCACCGACGCCCGCCTGGGCGCCGACGAGCCGCCGCACTGGGTCGTCTACGACCCGGCGGCGGCTTTGCCCTTGCTGGTCTGGCTGCCGGGCACCAACGGGCGTCCGGCCGAGGGGCCCAAGGGCGTGCTGCGCGCGGCGCTGGACGGCGGCTACCGCGTCGTGGCCCTGTCCTATCTGAACAACCGGGCCGTCGGCCAGGTCTGCGCCGGTGCGCGGCTGCGCAGGCACGAGGGCTGCGCGGCCAAGATGCGCCAGCAGCGCGTTTGGGGCAATGCGCGCCACTCGCCCATCGACGACCGGCCCGAGGACGCCATCGTGGCGCGGCTTACGCAACTGCTGAAGCACCTCGCCGCACAAGACCCGGCTGCTCACTGGGCGGGCTACCTTGACGGCGACGAGCCGCGCTGGAGCCGCATCGTGCTGGCCGGCCAGTCGCAGGGCGGCGGCATGGCGGCCTTCATCGCGAAGACGCGCACCGTGGCCGGGGTGCTGGACTTCTCCGGCGGCTGGGACCGCGAGGCCGGAGGCGGACTGGCCGGCTGGTATCGCAGCGCCAGCGCGACGCCGCCGGAGCGCTGGCATGCGAGCTACCACGTGCAGGAAGGCGCGGCCGACCTGCTGGCGCAGAGCTACCGCCTGCTGGGCATTCCGCCGGCCCAGGTGCATGCGCTGGACCAGCCCGTGCGCGCCGGCCGCGACGCGCACGGCGAGGGCATTGCCAACCCGGCCTATGCGCCGCTGTGGCGGCAGATGCTGGATGCCGTTCGACCACCTGGTTAGCGGTGACGTGGCGGGCCTTGCTGGACGCTGGGCAAGGGCCTCGCCACAATGGCTTCAAAGCAACGGCGGGGGCGAGCATGAACAACACAGCGACCGGGACGGCCGGCGCCGTCAACCCCCACTACCTGAGCCACCTGACCGCCAGTGCCGCGCAGCACGAGGTCGAGGTCACGGAGGACATCGTCAGTGGCAGCGGCGTCAAGCTGCTGGCCAAGGGCATGCGGGTCGGCGCCGACCTGCAGCAGCGCCTGCTGGCGCACAAGCTGAGCCGGCCGCTGGAGGCCTGCCTGGGCATCGCCGACGGCGTGCGCGGTGCTCAGATCCAGGCCGTGGCCGAGCAGCTGCTGGAGCGCCATGCGCTGCTGCGCGCGCTGGCCGCGCACGAGCGCGCGCTGCCGCTGGCGCAGTCGCTGGGCAACCTGAAGATCAGCGGGCCGCTGCAGTCGCTGCTGACCGTCTACGCCGACCAGCCCGGCGAGCGGCTGGCCCATGCGGTGGGCGTGGCGCTGGTCGCCAAGGCGCTGGGCCGCCACCTGCTGCCGGGCGATATCCATGCCCACCGCCTGCTGGGCCTGGCCGGCCTGATGCACGACGTGGGCGAGCTCTACCTGGACCCGGTGGTGCTGCGCCGCGACGGTGAGCTGGAGGCCGAGCAGTGGCGGCAGATCGTCAGCCACCCGGTCGTGGGCCATCGCGTGCTGTCCGAGCTGGACGGCGGCGGCCCGGAGCTGGCGGAGCTGGTGCTGTGCCACCACGAGCGCATGGACGGTTTCGGCTACCCGCGCGGGCTGGCGGGCCGCGACTTTACGCCGCAGGCCCAGATGCTGGCCGCAGCCGAATGGTTGATGGGGCTGATCGAGGGCGGCTCGCTGCCCATCACGCACAGCAGCGTGGCGGCCAAGCTCATCCCGGGCGAGTTCAGCGACGCGCTGCTGGACTGCCTGCGCCAGGCCGCGCGCAGCTGCGAAGGCCCCGACCACGTGCTGGACGAGGACCGCGGCCTGGCCGATGCGCTGCCGCGCGCGCTGCGCGTGGCCGCACTGCTGACGCATTTCCGTTCGTCGCGGGTGCAACTGCGCGAGCGTTCCGTCGGCGCCAGCCCCGAGCTGCGCCGTCTGCTGGACCTGTGCCTGCAGCGCATGCTGCAGCTGCAGGCCGCCTTCAGCAGCGCCGGCCTGGATGCCGACCACCCCGAGACGCTGGTGCAGCGCCTGGTGGCCGACGAAGGCCCGGTGCAGCTGGAAGTGCTGGCGCTGCTGCGCGAGTTCCACTGGCGCATGCGTCAGCTGGAGCGCGAGCTGCTGATGCGCTCGGCCGCGCTGAGCGGCCCCGACCGCGCCATGGTCGGCGACCTCATCGCCGCAGTGAAGGACGGCGCGATGCTGCCTTGACGTGAGCAGACCCTAGATCCGCGACTCGTACATGGCCGGGCAGTTGGCCGTGCCGAAGCGGTCCACCGGGATGCGAAAACGCATGCCGGGCCGCAGCTGCTGCCAGCGTTCCGGCGTCACGCGGCAGGTCCAGCCGTGATCCTCGTCGTGGCGCAGCGTGATCTCGTAGTAGGCCTCGCGCCGGCCCAGGCGCTCGCTGCCGGGCTGGCCGGGCGGCGCCACGCGCAGCGGCGGGTGCGGCCACTCGGGGCGGTCGTCGGGCCCCCCCTCGCTCTTCACGATCCAGCTGCGCCGCCAGGCCAGCAGGCTGTAGCGGCAATGCTCGGCGGGCTCGGCCCGTGTGCCGGTGGGGTCGGTGATGACGCGCCGGCTGATGTCGTAGGCGCCCTCGGGCAGCTCGTCGCACCAGTCCGAGCCGCTCTCGGTGCGCAGCCGCTCGACGACGATCTCCATGCGCCAGCTGCGCCGCGTCAGCTCCACGAAGACGCCGGACGGGCCCCAGATCCACCAGCCCAGCGTCGCCAGCGTCGCCAACACCATGGCGGCGAGCACGATGACGCGCAGGCGCGGCAGTCGCATCAGCGGCTCAGGCAGCGTCGAACTGCGCGTTGACCACCTCTTCCCATTGCGCCAGCTCATCCCAGCCGATGTGCAGCCAGTCCATCGCGGCGGCATGGTGGCCGGCCCAGTCGGCGTCTTCCGGCAGGCCTTCGTGGCGGCGCATCAGGTGCTCGGCGATCAGGCCCACGGCGATCAGCGTGTGGATCTCGGGCTCGATGTCGGCATGGCCCAGCGCGGAGAAGTCGTGGTGCAGGCGGATCGCGGCCATCAGCGGCGGCGGCAGGTTCCACACGCGGATGACCAGCGCGCCGACGACCGCGTGGTCGGTCTTGTGGTTGGCGTTCTCGGTGGCGATGTAGGGGCGGTCGATGCGGGCGCCGGCCTCCACCATCGTCGAGGCATAGCCGCGCACGCTCTGCAGCAGCACCGGCTGCCCCACGTGCAGGAACAGGCCGAAGCTGTGCGCCAGGTCGGGCGACAGGCCCGGCAGCTGCTGGGCGATGGTGGCCATCGCGATGGCGCGCTTGGTGCTGCGCTCCCAGAAGCGTGCCAGTTGCGGCGCATTGACCGGAATGGCGTGCCGCGCCAGGAAGCCGGTCATCACGGCCACGCTCTCGCGCAGGCCGATGCGGTTCATGGCCTGGCCCACGGTGGTGCAGGGCAGGCCCACGGGCTTGAACAACGGGCCGTTGGCGATGCGCAGCAGCGTGGCGGCCATGGCCACGTCGCTGGAGGCGATGCGCG
>CBFGPX010000321.1:0-3713 GCA_965650725.1 uncultured Comamonadaceae bacterium
GCTGATCGGCTTCCACGAGCGCAAGAGCCGCTACGTGGCCGACATGCAGGTCTGCAGGGTCGTGCCGCAGGTGGTCAGCGACCTGCTGATGCCGCTGCGCGAGCTGATCTCCGGCATGGCCGAGCGCGACCGCCTGCCGCAGATCGAGCTGGCCATGGGCGACGACGTCATCGCGCTGGTGCTGCGCCACCTGAACCCGTTGCCGGACGGTGACATCGCGCTGCTGCGCGAGTTCGCGGCCAAGCACGGTGTGCAGTGGTGGCTGCAGCCCAAGGGGCCGGACACGGTCAAGCTGCTCGACGAGGGCGGAGCGCAACTGGCCTACAGCCTGCCGGAGTTCGGCATCCGCATGCCGTTCAAGCCGACCGACTTCACGCAGGTCAACCCGCACATCAACGCGACCCTGGTGGGCCGCGCGCTGCGACTGCTGGCCGTGCGGCCGGACGAGCGCGTCATCGACTGGTTCTGCGGCCTGGGTAACTTCACGCTGCCGCTGGCGACGCAGGCACGCGAGGTGCTGGGCATCGAGGGTAGCGAGACGCTGGTGCAGCGCTCGTTCGAGAACGCCACGGCCAACGGCCTGGCGCACAAGACCCGCTTCGTCGCGCGCAACCTGTTCGACATGACGCCCGAGCTGCTGGCGGCCGATGGCTACGCGCACCGGTGGCTCATCGACCCGCCGCGCGAAGGCGCTTTCGCGCTGGCCAAGGCGGTGGCCGACATTGCGCAGGACCCGGCGCTGGCGCCAGGCTGGGCGGCTCCCAAGCGCATCGTCTACGTGTCATGCAACCCGGCGACGCTCGCGCGTGACGCCGGCCTGCTGGTCAACGTGGCCGGCTACCGCTGTACGGCGGCGAGCGCGGTGAACATGTTCCCGCACACAGCGCACGTCGAGAGCATCGCGGTGTTCGAGCGCTGATGCGACCGGCCTTCTTCGCGTAACTCCGGAGCCGCAGCGGCGGCCGGCTGGACAAAATAAACATAAACAATGTTGTTTAGTTGTTTGTCCAATCCTTCACCCGGAGACAAGAAGGCCATGTTCAACCGATTCAAGTTCGCACGCCTGCTGGCGCTCGCATCGCTAGCGCTGGGCGTCGCCTCAGTGACGCAGGCGCAGGCTGACAACGCTGCTGCGTCGCCAGCGCTGAAGCGCGGCGTCAACATCGTGGGCTACGACCCGCTGTGGACCGAGCCCGCGAAGGCGCGCTTCCAGCCGCGCCACATGCAGGCGATACGCGACGGCGGCTTCGACCATGTGCGCCTGAACCTGCACGCGTTCGCGCACATGGACGCGCAGGGGCGGCTGTCGGCCTCCTGGCTGAGAACGCTGGATGAACTGGTCGATGCCGGCCTGAGGGCGGGGCTGCAGGTCATCCTGGACCAGCACAACTTCATGGACTGCGCCAAGGAGATCGACGCCTGCCGCGTGCGGCTGAAGGCGTTCTGGAGCCAGGTCGCACCTCGCTACCAGGGCAAGCCGGACGGCGTCATCTTCGAGATCCTGAACGAGCCCAACGGCGCGGCAGATGCGGTCTGGAACGACATGCTGGCCGAGAACCTGGCCATCATCCGCGCGACCAATCCGACGCGGCGCGTCATCGTGGGCCCGAAGTTCTGGAATTCGCTGGACCATCTGGACAGCCTGCGGCTGCCGGAGGCCGACCGCCGCCTCATCGTGACCTTCCACTACTACACGCCCATGGAGTTCACGCACCAGGGCGCGAGCTGGACGCCGCAGTTCCAGAAGCTATCGGGCATCACCTGGGGTCTGCCTGCCGAGCTGGACAAGCTGAAGGCCGACATGGACAAGGTCAAGGCCTGGGCCGACAAGGCGCAGCGGCCCATCCTGATGGGTGAGTTCGGGGCACTGGAGACGGCCGGCATGGCGCAGCGCGTGGCCTGGACGGCCGCCGTGGCGCGCGCGGCCGAGGCGCGCGGTTTTGGCTGGTCGTACTGGCAGTTCGATTCCGACTTCATCCTGTGGGACATGAAGGCTGACGGCTGGGTCCGGCCCGTCCACGGCGCCCTCGTGCCCGAGAAGGCGGACAGGACGCAGGCGACACCGGCGCGCGATCCTGCGTTGGACCATCTGATCAACACGCCGCGCGTGACGACCTGGAATGTCTATGGTGGCGATGGTCTCGTGACCCAGCAACTGCCTTGCGCCGCCTACGGCAAGACCTGCCTGCGTGTGCCTTTGCAGGCGGCCAAGTCCAACGCCTGGGACATCGGCGCCGTTGCGCCCGTGCAGGGGGCGATCGCCAAGGGTGATCAGATCCAGTTGGTGATGTGGGCACGCCTGGACACTGATGACGCGCGTGCGAAAGAGACGGTCCCGGTGCTGCTGCAGCTGAATGCGGCACCGTACACGGCCGTCATCTCGGGTACTGCCACGTTGACCAGTCGACTCGAGCCGGTGGCCATCGGTGGCGTGGCCGCCGCTGCCTTCGAGGCGGGCACGGTGAACGTCGCCTTGCAGGTCGGGCAGCTGGGCCGACCCATCGTGATCAGCGCGCCGCTGGTGCTGAAGAACTACAAGCCGGGTAAGTAGCCGTAGCCGACAGCGCATGAAAAAAAGCGGCCCGCGGGCCGCTTTTTGTTGGGGGGAGCCAACTCAGTCGCGCTCGCCGCCGAAGATGCCCAGCAGCGACAGCAGGCTCTGGAACACGTTGTAGATGTCCAGGTAGATGGCCAGCGTGGCGCTGATGTAGTTGGTCTCGCCGCCGTCGATGACGCGCTTGATGTCGTACAGCATGAAGGCCGAGAACACGCCCAGCATCAGCACCAGGATGGTCAGCATCAGCGCCGACGATTGCAGGAAGATGTTGGCGATGCCCGCGACCATCAGGATGATGGCGCCGACGAACAGGAACTTGCCCATGTTGGACAGGTCGCGCTTGATGATCGTGGCCAGGCTGGCCATCGCGAAGAAGATGGCCGCAGTGCCGCCGAAGGCCGTCATGATGAGGCTGGCACCGTTGCGGTAGCCCAGCACCTGCGCAATCATGCGCGACAGCATCAGGCCCATGAAGAAGGTGAAGCCCAGCAGGGCCACCACGCCCATGCTGCTGTTCTTCGTCTTCTCGATGACGAACATCAGGCCGAAGGCGCCGACGAAGAACACGATGGTGCTGATGCCGAAGCCCATCGTGGCCATGAAGCCGGTGGCGACGCCGATCCAGGCGCCCAGCACGGTCGGCACCAGCGACAGGGCCAGCAGCCAGTAGGTGTTGCGCAGCACGCGCTGACGGTCGGCGGCCAGGCCCGGGGCGGCATAGCCGTATTGGGTTTGCAGGCTGTCGTTCATGATGTCAATCCTTCCGAGGGACGAATGAAAACTGCATCGATTCTAGGTCGCTGCCGGGCGGCTACATTGAGGGCTGTCCCTTGAAACTCAAGACCATGAAGCAGCAAGTCCAACTCGAACTCTCCGACGTCAAGCGCATCGCCGCCGCGGCCGAAGCCCATGCCCAGCAAAAAGGCTGGGCCGTGTCCATCGCCATCGTCGATGCCGGCGGCCACCTGCTGTGGCTGCAGCGCCTTGACGGCGCGGCGCCCATCTCGGCCCAGATTGCCCCCGCCAAGGCCCACACCTCGGCGCTGGGCAAGCGCGAAAGCAAGATCTACGAGGACCTGATCAACCAGGGCCGCTACTCCTTCCTCAGCGTGCCGGGCCTGCAAGGCCTGCTGGAAGGCGGGGTGCCCATCCTGGT
>CBFGPX010000322.1:0-3681 GCA_965650725.1 uncultured Comamonadaceae bacterium
GAGTAGGTTCTCTGGGCGCCCCAAAGACTCGACAACCTACTGGTTCACAATGACTTTCTTGTCCTAGACACCCCAGGGCCTGCCAGCGGAGCACACGCATCCTGCGTGTCTTTTCCAGGATGAAGCGCTTTTTGACCCTCTCCCAGCCCCCACAGTCCTCATGGAGCAGATGGGACATGGACACACATCAAAGACGACCGCTCACGGACCGTGAGTTCCTCCACCGGAACTGGGCTGCCAACGAACATCGTGGGACGGCAATAGACAAAAAGCCCGTCTCCACTACTGGGGAAACGGGCTTCTTGAGTTCCTCATGAGACGTCTTGGGACGCCCTAGAACGTGTACTTGGCGGAGTCGGAGGGATTCGAACCCTCGATGCAGGTTTTGCCCACATACTCCCTTAGCAGGGGAGCACCTTCGGCCACTCGGTCACGACTCCAGCACAGCCGCGCATTCTATACCAACTGCGCAGGCTCTCCGAAAAAGAAAGCTCAGGCGGCTTCCTGGTCCAGGTCGAAGGCCTTGTGCAGCGCGCGCACGGCCAACTCCATGTACTTCTCGTCGATGACGACGCTGGTCTTGATCTCGCTGGTGGAGATCATCTGGATGTTGATGCCCTCTTCCGACAACGCGCGGAACATCTTGCTGGCCACGCCCACGTGCGAGCGCATGCCGATGCCGACGATGGAGACCTTGCAGATCTTCGGATCGCCCAGCACCTGGCTGGCGTTGGTCGCCGGGCCCACGGTGTTCTTCAGCAGATCCATCGTGCGCTGGTAGTCGTTGCGGTGCACGGTGAACGAGAAGTCGGTCTTCCCGTCATGGGAGACGTTCTGGATGATGACGTCGATGTCGATATTGGCCTCGGCCACGGGGCCCAGGATCTGAAAAGCGATGCCGGGCTTGTCGGGCACGCCCAGCAGCGTCACCTTGGCCTCGTCACGGTTGAAGGCAATGCCCGAAACGACGGCTTGTTCCATGTTCTCGTCCTCTTCGAAAGTGATCAGCGTGCCGGAAGCGGCTTCTTCATTGATGTCGATGTCCCAGGCCGTGAAGCTGGACAGCACGCGCAGCGGCACACGGTACTTGCCGGCGAACTCCACCGAGCGGATCTGCAGGATCTTGGAGCCCAGCGAGGCCATCTCCAGCATCTCCTCGAAGGTGATGGAGCTGAGGCGGCGCGCCTCGGGCACCACGCGCGGGTCGGTCGTGTAGACGCCGTCCACGTCGGTGTAGATGAGGCACTCGTCGGCCTTCATCGCGGCAGCGATGGCGACGGCCGAGGTGTCGGAGCCGCCACGGCCCAGCGTCGTGATGTTGTTGTCGGCATCGATGCCCTGGAAGCCCGCCACGACGACGACCTTGCCGGCCGCGAGGTCCGCACGCACGCGCTTGTCGTCGATGCTCTCGATGCGGGCCTTGGTGTAGGACGAATCGGTCGCGACCGGCACCTGCCAGCCCGTGTAGCTGACCGACGGGACACCTTCGGCCTGCAGCGCGATGGCCAGCAGGCCCACCGACACCTGTTCGCCGGTCGCTGCAATCATGTCCAGCTCACGCATGACCTCGGGCGACGACGTGGCCGGCGACAGCTCCTTGGCCAGCCCCAGCAGGCGGTTGGTCTCACCGCTCATCGCCGAAGGCACGACCACCAGTTGGTGGCCGGCGCGCACCCATTTGGCGACGCGCTTGGCGACGTTGCGGATTCGATCGGTGGAACCCATCGAGGTGCCGCCGTACTTGTGGACGATCAGAGCCATGAGATTGAGCGAAGGCTGAAGACGGAGCCGCCGGGACGGCATGCTCGCAAACCCCTGATTTTATGCGGGCTTACGCGCTTCGCCTTCGCTCTGAAGCAAGGCTGAGTCGTCCAGCCAACGCAGCGACAGCCCAGGCTCATCTTCATCGGCGAAGGCACGGGCATCCATGCCCAGCCCGGCCACGACAATCAACCGCTCCTGCGCGTCGAACAGCAACGGACCGTCGCGCCGCCAGGGGGGCAGGCCCAATTCCTGGCAGGCTTTCTTCAGGCTGCGCGCCGCCGAGCCGGATGCGCGCTGGAACTGCTCGCCGCCATTGCGCGGCCGCTGTGTCAGCTGCGCCAAGCGCGCGGCGGGAATGCCCGGCGACGCGATCTCCACCAGCCAGGCGCCGCGCCAGGCCGGCTGCGGGTGCAGGCCCGGACGGCTCAGGTCCACCGCGGTCGGTGCGGCGGCCCTCGGCGCGGCGGCCGCCCAGAACAGGCCCCCGCGATAGGCATGCAAATCCCCTCCCGGTGCCGGCCACGACGCAGTCATGCCGGGCTTCCATTGCGTCAGCAGCCGCTCCACCAGGCTGGCGGGCGCCTGCGTGCAGTTGGCCAGCCAGGCGCGTAGCGCATTGGCGGCACGCGCTGGCGACAGCAGGGACAGCGCAGCCAGATCGAGACGATCAGGTGTGGAGATGCTCGCGAGATCCGCCGCAGCCACCTCGGCGGCAAGGTCGTGCGCCTGCTGTGCCCACCGCGCGGCCCGGGCGAGACCAGCCTCGGCCGCCGGGAAGGCCGGCCAGAACGCCTGACGCAGGCGGTTGCGCGCATAGCGGCCATCGGCGTTGCTGGGGTCCTCGATCCAGCGCAGCCCGTGCTGCTGGGCATAGGCGAGGATCGTGGTGCGCGGCTGATCCAGCCAGGGCCGAGCCCAGCAGACACCGTCACGCCATTGCGAGCTCGGCATGGCGGCCAGGCCGGCGCTGCCCGCGCCGCGCATGGCCTGCAGCAGGAAGGTCTCGGCCTGGTCCTGCCTGTGGTGGGCCAGCAGCAGCAGGTCGGCACCTCCGGCAACGGCCATGTCATGCAGCGCACGATGCCGCCCTTGACGGGCCCAGGCTTCGACGCTGTCGCCCTGCGCTGGCGCGCCGCTCAGCCGGGTGCAGGCGAAGGCCGCGCCCATCTCGCGCGCGACCACCTCGCAATGCACTGCCCAATCGTCGGCCTGCGGCTGCAGGCCGTGGTGCACATGAAGCGCCAACACGCGCGCAACCGATCGGGTGGCGGCGTACAGCAGCGCAGTGGAGTCGAGGCCGCCACTGAAGGCAACCGCGACCGGTGGAGGCTCAGCGATTCTTGGTGTCGCTGAAGCGGCCATAGGCCTGGACGCGCTCGTAACGACGATCCAGCAGCTCGCGCGTCTTCAGGTCGCTGACCTGTCGCAGCGAATCCGACAGCGCACGCTTCAGGTTGGACGCCATCTGCTTGGCATCGCGGTGCGCGCCGCCGACCGGCTCGCTGACGATCTTGTCGATCAGGCCCAACGCCTTCAGCCGATGCGCCGTGATGCCCAACGCCTCGGCAGCGTCGGACGCACGTTCGCTGCTCTTCCACAGGATGGAGGCGCAGCCCTCGGGCGAGATGACCGAATAGGCAGCGAACTGCAGCATCAACACCTGGTCGGCCACGCCGATGGCAAGAGCACCGCCCGAGCCGCCTTCACCGATGACGGTTGCGATGATCGGCACTTCCAGTTGCGCCATCTCCAGGATGTTGCGGCCGATGGCTTCCGACTGGCCGCGCTCCTCGGCACCGATGCCGGGATAGGCACCCATGGTGTCGATGAAGGTGAACACCGGCAGGCCGAACTTCTCGGCCAGCTTCATCAGGCGCAGCGCCTTGCGATAGCCCTCGGGGCGCGGCATGCCGAAGT
>CBFGPX010000323.1:0-3468 GCA_965650725.1 uncultured Comamonadaceae bacterium
TGCACCACCTGGAGCAGCTGGTCCTTGGTGAAGGGCTTGGTGAGGTAGTCCTCCGAGCCCACCATGCGCCCGCGGGCCTTGTCGAACAAGCCGTCCTTGGACGACAGCATGATCACCGGCACGCCCGAGAACTGCGGGTTGCGCTTGATGATGGCGCAGGTCTGGTAGCCGTCCAGGCGCGGCATCAGGATGTCGCAGAACACCAGGTCGGGGTGGAAGTCGCCCAGCTTGGCGAGCGCATCGAAGCCGTCCTCCGCCAGCGCGACCTCGTGGCCGCCCTGCTTCAGGAAGATCTCCGCGCTGCGGCGGATGGTGTTGCTGTCGTCGATGACCAGGATGCGGGTCGGGCCCGCACCGGATGCTTGCTCGTTCAAACCTCGTCTCCTCTGATCTTCAGCTCGGGACTGGTCCGGCCCGGCAGGGTCAGATGCGCACCATCTCGAAGTCTTCCTTGCGCGCGCCGCAATCGGGGCAGACCCAGTTCATGTCGACATCGGCCCACTTGGTGCCGGGCGCGATGCCGTGCTCGGGATCGCCCGTCTCCTCGTCATAGATCCATCCGCAGATCAGGCACATCCAGGTACTGGGTTCGCTCACGTGTTGCTCAGAGTTTGCTCACTACAATCGAATCATTCTAGCCAGGGCCCAGGAGCGCAATGCTGAGGGCAAACGCCTGTGCCGAGGCCCGCAGGACCGCGCTTTTAGCGGCAGACTCCACGCTTTCGGCTGCTGTTCGGCCGCGACCGCCACGACCTCCTCATGAGCTCCAAACCCCATTCCGTCGCCCCCGACGCCGACACGCCCCAAGATGAGCAGGAGAGCCCGCCGCCCGCGTGCGTGCTGAGCTTCAACGCGAGCGACGCCTCCGGCGCGGGCGGCCTGGCCGGCGATGTGGCCACCATCGCAGCCATGGGCGCGCACTGCCTGCCGGTGGTCACCGCCGTCGTGCTGCGCGACACGGCCGAGACCTTCGAGCACCACAACCTGGACCCCGACGTCGTCGCCGAGCAGGCCCGCCACATACTGGAGGACGTGCCCATCACGGCCTGGAAGGTCGGCTTCCTCGGCAACGCCGAGGTCGTCAGCGCCGTCGCCGAGGTGCTCAGCGACTACCCAGACGTGCCGCTGGTGACCTACCTGCCGTCGGTCGCCTGGATCGACGAAGACGAGCAGCAGCAGTACCTGGACGCGTTGCGCGAACTGGTGCTGCCGCAGACGGCCGTGCTGGTGGGCAACCACAAGACCATGACCGACTTCCTGCTGCCCGACTGGGACAGCGAGCGCAGCCCCTCGGCCCGCGAGCTGGCCGTGGCCGCCGCGCAGTCGGGCGCCCAGCACGTGCTGGTGACCGGCATGCAATTGCCCAACCAGTACGTGGACAACGTGCTGGCCAACTCGTCCGGCCCCATCACCGGCGAGAAGTTCGAGCGCTTCGAGACCTCGTTCGTCGGCGCCGGCGACACGCTGGCCGCGGCGCTGGCAGCGCTGCTGTCGGTCGGTGCCGAGCTGCACTCGGCCGTCAGCGAGGCGCTGTCTTTCCTGGACCAGTCGCTGGACGCGGGCTTTCGCCCCGGCATGGGCAACGTCATCCCCGACCGCTTCTTCTGGGCGCTGCCGCCGGCCGACGAAGAAGGTGGCGAGACGGAGTTCGAAGACGTCGAACCCGAACAGCCGCCCAAGTCGCCGCGGCGCATGCACTGAACCCTTTTTGCCGTTTCCGATGGTTACCAATTCCCAGCTGTTCGAGCGCGCCTCGCGCGTCATTCCCGGCGGCGTGAACTCGCCCGTGCGCGCCTTCCGCGCCGTCGGCGGCACGCCGCGCTTCATCGCCCGCGGCGAAGGCGCCTACATCTTTGATGCCGAAGGCAAGCGCTACGTGGACTACATCGGCTCCTGGGGGCCGATGATCCTGGGCCACGGCCACCCGGCCGTGCTGGAGGCGGTGCAGAAGGCCGCCGTCGAAGGCTTCTCGTTCGGCGCGCCCACCGAGCGCGAGATCGAACTGGCCGAAGAGATCCTGAAGCTCGTGCCCAGCATGGACCAGGTGCGCCTGGTCAGCTCCGGCACCGAGGCGACGATGAGCGCCATCCGCCTGGCGCGCGGCGCCACCGGCCGGGCCAAGTTCATCAAGTTCGAGGGCTGCTACCACGGCCATACGGACGCGCTGCTGGTCAAGGCCGGCTCAGGCCTGGCCACCTTCGGCCACCCGACCAGCGCCGGCGTGACGCCGGGCGCGGCTGCCGACACGGTGGTCCTGGAATACAACAACGTCGAGCAGCTGGAAGCCGCGTTCGCCCAGTACGGTGCCGAGCTGGCCTGCGTCATCGTCGAGCCTATCGCCGGCAACATGAACTTCGTGCGTGCGTCCGTGCCGTTCATGACCGCGATGCGCGAGCTGTGCACGCAGCATGGCGCGCTGCTGGTGCTGGACGAGGTGATGACGGGCTTCCGCGTCGGCCTGGGCTCCGCGCAGGCCCACTACGCGACGCTGATCCCCGGCTTCGCCCCCGACATCTCAGTCTTCGGCAAGGTCATCGGCGGCGGCATGCCGCTGGCGGCCTTCGGCGCCAAGCGCGAGGTCATGCAGCACCTGGCGCCGCTGGGCGGCGTCTACCAGGCAGGCACGCTGTCGGGCAACCCGGTGGCCACGGCCTGCGGGCTGGCGACGCTGCGCGAGATCCAGAAACCCGGCTTCTTCGCCGACCTGTCGGCCAGAACGCGGCAGCTCGTCGACGGCCTGAAGTCCGTCGCGGCGGAGAACGGCGTGCCCTTCAGCGCCGACTGCGAAGGCGGCATGTTCGGCTTCTTCCTGATGCCCGAACTGCCGCAGAACTACACCACCGTCATGACGACGGACAAGGAGCGCTTCAACCGCTTCTTCCACGCGATGCTGGATGCCGGCATCTATCTTGCTCCGGCCTTGTATGAAGCGGGCTTCGTGTCGGCGGCGCACAGCCAGGCCGACATCGAGGCGACGCTTTCGGCCGCGCGCACCGCCCTGCGCTGATCCCCTGCCCTCGCCGGCTGATTGACATGAAACTGCCCCCACGCTCACTCCGTTCGCTGCCCCCCGAGGGGGCGTGTCCGTGGTTTCGGGCGGCCGGGAACCACTGACATGCATCTCCACATCCTCGGCATCTGCGGCACCTTCATGGGCGGCCTGGCGGCGCTGGCGCGCGAGGCCGGCCACCGCGTGACCGGCTGTGACGCCAACGTCTATCCGCCGATGAGCACGCAGCTCGAAGCGCTCGGCATCGAGCTGATCGAAGGCTTCGGCGCCGAGCAGCTGGAGTTCAAGCCCGACGTCTTCGTCATCGGCAACGTCGTCACGCGCGGCGAGCGCTTCCCGCTGATGGAAGCCATCCTCGACGCCGGCCTGCCCTACACCTCCGGCCCGCAGTGGCTGGCGGAACACGTGCTGCAGGGCCGCCACGTGCTGGCCGTGGCCGGCACGCATGGCAAGACGAC
>CBFGPX010000324.1:0-3447 GCA_965650725.1 uncultured Comamonadaceae bacterium
GCCGCTCTCGACGCGGGCCACGCTGTCGGCGATCAGGCTCTTGATCTCGCGCGCGGCTTCGGCGCTGCGTGCGGCCAGGCTGCGCACCTCGCCGGCCACGACCGCGAAGCCGCGGCCGGCTTCGCCGGCGCGGGCCGATTCGACGGCCGCATTCAGCGCCAGGATGTTGGTCTGGAAGGCGATACCGTCGATCAGGCTGGTGATGTCGGCAATGCGACGGCTGGCGTCGTTGATGCCCTGCATGGTGGTGGCCACCTCGGTCATGACGTCGCCGCCGCGCGCCGCCACTTGGCTGGCCTGGCGGGCGCGTTGGTTGGCGTCCACGGCGGCGCCGGCGTTCTCCTGCACGGTACTGCCCAACTGCTGCATGGCGGCCGAGGTCTGCTCCAGCGAACTGGCTTGGCTCTCGGTGCGCGACGACAGCTCGTGGTTGCCCTGGGCGATCTGCGCGCTGGCCGTGGCCACGCTCTCGGAGTTCTCGCGCACCGCGCCGACCACCGTGGTCAGATTGGCACCGATGCGGTTGGTGGCGGCGATGAGCTTGCCGACTTCGTCCAGGCGCACGGTCTTGAGCCGAACGGTCAGGTCGCCGTCGGCGATGGCGGCGGCGGCACCGTGCACGCGGGCCAGCGGCTGGCTGACCAGTGCACGGATCAGGAAATAGGTGACGGCGGAGATCAGCGCCAGCATGGCCAGGCCCAGCGCCAGGTAGCGGTTGCGCAGTTGGCGCACCTCGGCCGTGAACTCATCGGCATAGCTGCCGCCGCAGATCAGCCAGTTCCAGTCCGCCACCGGCGCGAAGGCGACCAGCTTCTCACGCGCCTGCGTCTCGCCGCGCGCCTTGTTCAGCCAGTCGTAGGCGATGACGCCGCGCCCGGTGTTCAGCATCTCCCTGACGAAAGGGCGGCCGCCGGCGTCCTGGGCGTCGAGCAGGTTGCTGCCCTCCTGCGTCGGGTGCACCAGCAACTGGCCCTGGGTCTTGCCCGGGCGGGCGTCCAGCACGTAGAAGTAGCCGGTGGCGCCGATCTTCATTTCGCGGATGGTCGCCTTCATGGCGGCGACGAGGTCGCTGAAGTCCAGGCCCACGAAGCGCACACCGACGGTGCGGCCGGTGGCGTCGGCGATGGGGTCGTAGCGCGTCATGTACTGGCGGCCGAACAACGTGGCCGTGCCGACATAGCTCTTGCCGGCCGCGATGGCCTTGTAGCCCGGGTGCTCACGGTCCAGCAGCGTGCCGACGGCGCGCTCGCCCTTCTCGTTCTTCACCGAGGTGCTGACGCGCACGTAGTCGTCGCCGCTCTTGGCGAACAGCGTGGCGACGCCGCCGGTGGACGCGCTGAAGGCGTCCACCGCCGTGAAGTCCAGGTTCAGCGTGCGGCCGCCCAGGCTGAGCACCGGCGTGGCGCGGCCCTTGATGTCCACCGTTTCGGGCTTGAGCTCGAAGCCACCATTCAGGCTGGTGTTGAAGACCTTGGCCAGGCCCTCGGTGCGCTGGCGCAGGTCCTGGTCGGCGGCCTGGATCATGTCGACCAGCAGGGCTATCTTGGCCGACACGTCGGTCTTGGCCTGCTGCTCGACGGAGCGCGACAGCGTGATGCTGATGGCCAGCAGGAAGGCGCCGAACATCAGCGCGGTCAGCGCGATGTTGGCGGTGGTGAGTTTGGTGCCCAGGCTCAGGCGTCGGATGGTGTTCAGGGTCATGGCTTGCGGTTCGGGATGATGAGCGTCTGGCGACTCGGGCCGTGCCCGGGCGGCGTGGCCGCCGGCATCCCGATGATGTAATTTGTTCGACTGAAAAATGAATCGACCGTCAGAAGTGTAAGACAGGTGACTTATTTCGAAGAAGCCAAATCCTTCACGTTGAACGCCGGGTCTCGCCTCGGATCGGCTATGGGACTCATGGCGGTCGCCTATGCCGCAAAGCGTGTCGGCTTCTGCACCACAGCCGAAAGACATATGTCTTGTGTTTGAGTCGATCGAATTAAAATGCTCGCTATCCGCAACCCGCTGCAGGCGGGGCGTCCACCTTCCCCCTTTGTTGAGATGGCAAGCAGAAAGACCCCGGCGGACCGCGCCGCCACCGTGGAACCCGTGCCCGGCGAGAGCTGGCAGATCGGGCCGGCGCCCGACGAGAAGCTCACGCCCACGGCCCGGCACATCCTGGACGTGGCCGAGCAGCTGTTCGCCCAGCGCGGCATCGAGGCGGTGTCCTTCCGCGACATCGTCACGGCCAGCGGCCAGCGCAATGTGTCGGCGGTGGCCTACCACTTCGGCAGCCGCGAGGGCCTGCTGGGCGCCATGCTGGCGCGCCGGCTGTGGGTGCTGAACAAGCAGCGCCTGCAGCGGCTGCAGGCCTTGTCCAAGGCGGGTCGGGCCGGCGACGTCCACGCCATCATCGATACCTCGTTCCGCGTGGCGGCCGACGCCGTGCGGCTGGAGTCCTGGGGGCCGGACTTCGTCGTCGTGCTGGCCCAGGTGTTCTTCCACCCCGAGCTGGACCTGGGCAGCATGGTGCCGGCCGAGCTGGGCGCGGGCAACGAGCTGGTGCGGGCGCTGGGCCGCAAGGCCGTCGAGCGCCTGCCGCTGCCGGTCTTCCTGCAGCGGGCGGAGATGGCCTACCAGCACGGCACCTTTGCGCTGGCTCTGTGGGTGGAGTCGCATGGCCGCGTCAACGACGCCAACGAGGACGCCTTCGAGACCTTCGTGCGCCAGACCGTGGACTTCCTGGCCGGCGGCGTCACGGCCCCGGTGTCCGGCAAGCAGGCGGTGGTGCGGCGCTGAGCCAGGCCGCGGGGCAGCGCCTAACATCGCGGCCATGGAAATCTACCTGGATGCCAATGCCACGACGCCCGTGCTGCCACAAGCGCGCGAGGCGGCCCTGGCCGCGATGGCCGAGGACTTCGGCAACCCCAGCAGCACCCACAGCACCGGCCTGAAGGCGAGGGCGCTGATGGACGGCGTGCGAGCCCGTGCGCGGCGTGTGCTCGGTGCGGGCAGCGGCAAGCTGCTGTTCCTCAGCGGTGCGACCGAAGGCATACAGACGGCCGTGCTGTCGGCCTTGAGCGCTTTGCGTCAGGCCGAGCACCGACCCGAGCTGCTGCTGTACGGTGCGACCGAGCACAAGGCCGTGCCCGAGGCCCTGCGGCACTGGAACGAGTTGCTGGGCCTGAAGCTGGAGGTGCTGGCCATTCCCGTGGGCCGCGACGGCCGCCATGACCTGGACTGGCTGCGCGCGCACGCGCCGCGGGCCGGGCTGGTCTGCACGATGGCCGCCAACAACGAGACCGGCGTCATCAGCGACCTGGACGGCATCGCGGCCGCACTGGCCGGCAGCCCGGCGCTGTGGATGGTGGACGGCGTGCAGGCGCTGGGCAAGCTGCCGCTGCGGCTGGCCGAGCGCCGCATAGCCTACGCGCCGTTCTCCGGCCACAAGCTCTACGCGCCCAA
>CBFGPX010000325.1:0-3402 GCA_965650725.1 uncultured Comamonadaceae bacterium
TTCTTGTCGGCCAGGTCCATCACCAGCGGCGCCAGCATGTAGGCGGCCTGGATGCTGCCCGTCATCAGCGATTCCTTGATCTCGGGCCAGCCGCTGTACTTGCTGTACTGGAACTCGAAGCCCGAGTTGCCACCGGCCTTGTTGCTGGCCACGCGCGCTGCGCAGGCCACGGGCAGCGTCAGGTTGCAGGTGACGGGCAGGCCGCCGACGATCAGCGGCTTGGGTGCGGCCAGGGCCGGGAGGCTGGCGGGCAGCAAGGCGGACGCCGCAAGGCCTTGCAGCAGCTGGCGGCGGTCGAGCCCGGCGGATGGTAGGTCGGTGGGAGCGGCGTTCATGGGTGGCTCGCCCTGCGGCGACACAGCGCCGGCACTCTGCCAGCGTGACAAGGGTTGTCCATAGGTGGGAACGGAATTGAGCCTATGTACCTACATCCGTCACTTTTGAAGGGTGGCGGCGATTGTCCTCCGCTGCGCCCTGGACTGCGGGCGGCGCCCACCACTACCATCGCGCCATGCGCAAGTTGCTGGCCATCGTCGTGATGCTGTTCTGCGGCCTGGCCTTCGTCGGCCAGGCGGTCGCGAGCGCGGCGGCCGGCTACAGCGACTGTTGCCTGCAGGGTTGCGAGGGCATGGCCCAATGCGCGAATGCCGCCTGCCAGGCCTGTGCCGCGCCCCAGCCGGCGCCGATGGCGGCGCAGCTCCCGGTGCCCGTCACCGGCGAGCCGCAATGGCTTGCAGCGCACTTCTCCTTCGACGCCGGCTTACGGCGCGAGCCCTGGACGCCGCCCGACTAGGTGGATGGCTGCTTTCACGCATCCATCAACTTCGAAAGGACATCCATGACATCCCGACTCATCAAGATCGGTGCGGCCCTCGCGCTGCTGGGCGGCTCCGCCGCCGCCTTCGCGGCCCAGGCCTGCTGCGGCGACATCGCCTGCTGCCTGCAGCAGCTGCTGTGCTGCCTGTAAGTGCCCCCAGGCCTGTCGCTTCGCGCCAGGCCCCCGAGGGGGTCAAGCAAACTCGGGCGCGCCCTTCGTTTGCTTGAGGTCTCGCTGAACTGAGACCGGGCCGGCGCGGATGCGCCGGCCTTTTGCTTTACGGATACAGCCCGCGTTCCTCGCGCGCCTGCAGCACCCGCGTGCAGGCCACCGTGAAGGCGGCCGTGCGCAGCGGGATCTTGTGCTGCTCGCCGGTCTCCCAGATGTGCTTGAACGCGCCGATCATGATCTTGTCCAGGCGCACGTTGATCTCGTCCTCGGTCCAGAAGAAGGACGAGAAGTCCTGCACCCACTCGAAGTAGGACACCGTCACGCCGCCCGCGTTGGCGATGACGTCGGGCACCACCACGATGCCGCGGTCGGCCAGCACGGCCTCGCCGTCGGGCGTCGTCGGGCCGTTGGCGCCTTCCAGCACCAGGCGGGTCTGCAGCGCTTGAGCGCGCTCGGCGGTGATCTGGCCTTCCAGCGCGGCCGGGATCAGCACGTCGCTCTTGACGTTCCAGAAGTCCTCGTTGGCGATCATGTCGCCGCCCTTGAAGCCGGCCACGCCGCGCGTCTGGGCCACGTGGTCCAGCAGGCTGTGCATGTCGAAGCCGTTGGCGTTGACCAGGGTGCCGGTGTGGTCCTGCACGGCCACGATCTTGGCGCCGTTGGCCGCGAACAGCTTGGCCGCGATGGAGCCCACGTTGCCGAAGCCCTGCACGGCGATGCGGGCGCCGTCCAGGTCGATGTTGAGCCGGCGCATGGCCTCGCGGCCGACGACGAACACGCCGCGGCCGGTGGCCTGCACGCGGCCCAGCGAGCCGCCCAGCGGGATGGGCTTGCCGGTGACGACGCCGGTCGCGGTGGCGCCGGTGTTCATCGAGTAGGTGTCCATCATCCAGGCCATGATCTGGCCGTTGGTGTTCACGTCCGGCGCCGGGATGTCCTGGTTGGGGCCGATGATGATGCCGATCTCGCTGGTGTACCGGCGCGTAACCTTCTCCAGCTCCTTCATGGACAGCAGGGCCGGGTCCAGCCGGATGCCGCCCTTGGCGCCGCCATAGGGCAGGTTGACCGCGGCGTTCTTGACCGTCATCCAGGCCGACAGCGCCATCACCTCTTCCAGCGTGACGTCCGGGTGGTAGCGCACGCCGCCCTTGCCGGGGCCGCGCGTCAGGCTGTGCTGCACGCGGTAGCCCTCGAAATGGGCGATGGTGCCGTTGTCCATCTCGATGGGGATGTCCACGATCAGCGCCCGCTTGGGGCGGCGCAGCGTCTCGACCCAGCGGCGCAGGTGACCCAGATAGGGCTCGACGGCATCGATCTGCGACAGATAGGTGCCCCACGGACTGTTGCGCGTGGGCGAGACGAAGGACAGGTTGGGCATGAAACGCTCCGTAATTTTCTGTGGGGCGAACGGTAGCGCGAAGGCGGGCTTCGCCTCAACGACTTGTCTAGCCAAGTGGGTATGCGCTTATGCAAGCAACGCATGGCCCCGGTTTTCAGTGGTGGATTTCACGCCTGTCCGGGGTGGGCCGGGAAACCCGGCCGCCCGCATACCATCCGCCGGTGACCTCGCTCGACCTCGCCCTGCTCTACCTCGTCGCCGCAGTGCTGGGCGTGGTGGTCTGCCGCTCGCTGAAGCTGCCGCCCATGCTGGGCTATCTGGTGGTGGGCGTGGTCATCGGTCCCAACGTGCTGGCGGTGGCGCATGACTCGGCCGGCATCAGCTACCTGGCCGAGTTCGGCGTCGTCTTCCTGATGTTTTCCATCGGGCTGGACTTCAACCTGCCCAAGCTGCGCGCGCTGAAGATGGCGGTGTTCGGCATCGGCATGGCCCAGGTGGTGCTGACCGTGGCGGGTGCCATGTTCGGCAACGCCTTGCTGATCTGGGCCTTCGCGATGCTGGGCGTGGCCTGGGAGCTGCAATGGCAGGGCGCGCTGGTGCTGGGCGCGGCCATGGCCATGAGCTCCACCGCCATCGTCGTCAAGCTGATGGCCGAGCGGCTGGAGCTGGAGAGCCCGCACGGCAAGCTGGTCATGGGCTCGCTGCTGTTCCAGGACCTGGCCGTGGTGCCGCTGCTGGTGCTGATCCCGGCGCTGAACAGCAGCGGCGCCGAGATGGCGCATGCGCTGGCCATCGCCGCCCTGAAGGCGGCCGTGGTGCTGGGCCTGCTGCTGTACGGCGGCCAGAAGGCCATGCGCTGGTGGCTGACGCTGGTGGCCCGGCGCAAGAGCGAGGAGCTGTTCATGCTGAACCTGCTGCTCGTCACGCTGGGCCTGGCCTGGCTGACCGAGCACGCGGGGCTGAGCCTGGCGCTGGGCGCCTTCGTCGCCGGCATGCTGATCTCGGAGACCGAGTACCGCCACCAGGTGGAGACCGACATCCGGCCTTTCCACGACGTGCTGCTGGGCCTGTTCTT
>CBFGPX010000326.1:0-3298 GCA_965650725.1 uncultured Comamonadaceae bacterium
ATCGACGGCATCCGCCTGTGCAAGGCGCAGCGCTGGCGCTACGAGCACAACAACCTCCACGACCTGGAGCGCTGCCTGAAGGAAGCCAAGGACAAGGGCGCCCGCCACACGCTGGTCTTCACCGACGGCGTGTTCTCGATGGACGGCACCATCGCGCAGCTCGACAAGATCCGCGCGCTGTGCGACCGGTTTGACGCGCTGCTGGGTGTGGACGAGTGCCATGCCAGCGGCTTCATGGGCACCACCGGCCGCGGCACGCCCGAGTACCGCGGCGTGCACGGCAAGATCGACATCGTCACCGGCACCTTCGGCAAGGCGCTGGGCGGCGCGTCGGGCGGCTTCACCGCGGCACGCAAGGAAGTCGTCGAACTGCTGCGCCAGCGCTCGCGGCCCTATCTGTTCAGCAACACGCTGGCGCCCAGCATCGCCGGTGCGTCGCTGGCCGTGCTGGACCTGCTGGAAGGCTCGACGGCGTTGCGCGACAAGCTGGAAGCCAACACGGCCTACGTCCGCGAGGCCATCCAGGCCGCCGGCTTCGAGATCAAGCCCGGCACCCACCCCATCGTGCCCATCATGGTCTACGACGCAGTGAAGGCGCAGGAACTGTCCAAGCGCATCCTGGAGCTGGGCATCTACGCGGTGGGCTTCTTCTTCCCCGTTGTGCCCAAGGGCCAGGCGCGCATCCGCGTGCAGATCTCGGCCGTGCACGAGCGCGAGCATCTGGAGAAGGCCGTTGCGGCGTTCGCGCAGGCCGGCCGTGAGCTGGGGATCGTCAAATGAAGATCCTCATCATCGGCGCCAACGGCCAGATCGGCACCGAGCTGGCCACCGAACTGGCCAGGCTGCACGGCAACGAGGCCGTCATCACCAGCGACCTCAGCCCGCAGGGCCGCGTGCCCACGCTGAAGCACGAGATGCTGGACGTGACCGACGCGGGTGCGCTCACGACAATAGTCAAGCGCCACAAGATCACGCAGATCTACCACCTCGCCGCCGCGCTGTCGGCCAATGGCGAGAAGCACCCGATGTGGGCGTGGGACCTGAACATGAAGGGCCTGCTCAACGTGCTGGAGCTGGCCCGCCACGAGAAGCTGGACAAGGTCTTCTGGCCCAGCTCCATCGCCGCCTTCGGCCCCAACACGCCCTCCGTGGACACGCCGCAGACCACCGTGATGGACCCCACCACGGTCTACGGCATCTCCAAGCTGGCCGGCGAACGCTGGTGCGCCTGGTACCACGCCAAACACGGCGTGGACGTGCGCAGCCTGCGCTACCCCGGCCTCATCAGCTGGAAGACGCCGCCCGGCGGCGGCACGACGGACTACGCCGTGGAGATCTTCCACGCGGCACTTCAACACGGCCGCTACACCTGCTTCCTGAAACAAGATCAGGCGCTGCCCATGATGTACATGCCCGATGCGCTGCGCGCCACCATTGAGCTGATGAACGCGCCGGCCGATGCCATCAGGCAGCGCGGCAGCTACAACCTCGCCGGCGTCAGTTTCACGCCCGAAGGCATCGCCGCCAGCATCCGCCGCCGCCTGCCCGAGTTCACGATGGATTGCGTGCCCGACTTCCGCCAGGCCATCGCCGCCAGCTGGCCGCAGCGCATCGTCGACGGCGCCGCGCAGGCCGACTGGGGCTGGCAGTTGAAGTACGACCTGGATGCGATGGTCGACGACATGCTCGTGAATCTCGCACGCGAATTGAAGCCGACATAACACCATGCCGTGGGTCCGGGCTGCTAGGCTGGCTCCATGAGACCCCTCCTGCTCGCCCTGCTCGCCACTGCGGCCCTGGCCCCGCCGGCACACGCTGCGCAGGACGAGGAGGTGCGCTACCTGCTGGGCGCCTCGGTCTCCGTCGGCCCCGAGTACGACGGTGCCAGCAAGTACGCCGCCAAGGTCAGGCCCGTCTGGGCCGTCAAGTTCGGCCGCATCCGCATCGCTTCAGGCGGCGGCAGCGCACTGCTGGGCTTCGGCCGCGGTGGTGCCGGCGCGGGCGCCAGCACGCAGCTGCTTGAAAGCGATCGGTGGAGGGTGGGGCTGTCCCTGCGGGTCGACGGTGGCCGCGATAGCGGCGATGCCGACACCACGCGCGGCCTGCCCGACGTCAAGCGCACGCTGCGGGCACGGGTCTACGCCAACTACACGCTGGCACCCGACTGGAACCTTGGGGCCTCGCTGTCGCAGGACGCACTGGGCCGCCAGGGCGGCATGACGGCCAGCCTCGACCTTGGCTGGCGCTTCTACCGCAGCGAATCCACGGAGTGGACCAGCGGCATCGGCCTGACCGCCGGCAACGCGCAGAACCTGCGCAGCTACTTCGGCGTGCCCGACTTCGCGGCGACGACCGCCAGGCCCGCCTACCGGCCGGGTGCCGGCCTGCGCGATGCGTACCTTGGCCTGGGCGTGCGGCATGCGCTGGACAAGCACTGGTTCGTGTTCGGCTCGGCCGGCCTGAGCCGCCAGCTCGGGCCCGCGGCCGACAGCCCGCTGGTGCAGAAGCCGAACACCCAGATGGTGGCGGTCGGCGTGGCCTGGCGGAACTAGAGCTTCACCCGCCCGCGCCAGATGTCGGCGTACATGACCCAGTCGCCCATCAGGCTGTAGAGCGGGTATTTGAAGGTCGCGGGCCGGTTCTTCTCGAAGAAGAAATGGCCTATCCACGCGAAGCCGTAGCCGCACAGCAGGCCGTTCAGTATCCATACCGGCTGGCCGGTCGTGAACAGCTGCCACAGGCAGACCAGCACCAACGTCGAGCCGATGAAGTGCAACCGTCGGTTGCGGCGGTCGCCATGCTCGCGCAGGTAAAAGGGATAGAAGTCGGCGAAGCGGGTGAAGCGTTCGGTGCTCATGCGCCGATTCAAGCGCGGCGTCGGCGCCGCGGCAAGGGCGGGATCCCTGTCGCGCGGGCGTCGGGTGGTGGTTGCCGGGGTGTGGCGCCGTGGGCAGACTGTGCTATGTTGACCGCGTATCTCTCCCGGAGGCCCCCATGAAAGTCGTCGATATCCTGCGTGTCAAAGGCGGCACCCTCTACACCGTCACGCCCGACGAGGCGCTGAAGGATTCGCTGGCCGTGATGGCCGAGCGCGACATCGGCTCGCTGGTCGTGATGGATCACGGCGATCTGGTGGGCATGCTGACCTTCCGCGAGGCCATCCAGGCGGTCGTGAAGAACAACGGCGCGGTCGGCACGACCATCGTGCGCACGGTCATGGACGATGCGCCGCTGACCTGCACGCCCGAGACCGAGATCGACGAGGTGCGCCGCATGATGCTGGGCCGCCATGCGCGCT
>CBFGPX010000327.1:0-3181 GCA_965650725.1 uncultured Comamonadaceae bacterium
TCGCAGGCGGGGCTGGCGGCGGCCTCGGGCGCGGCGGGGGACGCGTCGGCCATGCACTTCTTGATGTGGCTCTTCGCAGCAGCGCCGTGCAGCTTCTTGTCGGCCGCGGACTTCTCGCAAGCGGCACTGGCGGCGGGGGCGGTGGCTGTCTTGTCGGCAGCCTGCGCGGCCAGCACGGCACAGCCGAGGACGAGGGCGAGAGAAATGCGTTTCATCGGGGAACTCCTTCCTCTGGAGAGTGATGGGGCGGGGCCATTCCATCATGGCCGCATGGCAGCGGCAAGCGGTCTCAGAGGATGCGGCGCGGATGGGCCAGCGCCTCGTGCGCGGCGTGCAGCCGCCGCACCAGCACGCGGATGAAGCCGCGGTCGAAGCGGTGCTGGCATTCCGGGCTCAACTGGCCCAGCGACTCGGGCGTGAAGCACAGCGTCGTGCACTCCTGGCTGACCTTGATGTCGGTGCTGTGGCGGCGCAGGTCCGGGTTGGGCGCGAGATACGCCATCTCGCCCACCGACGTGCCCTGGCCCAGGGTGGCCACCAGCCGACCCTCGCGGAACACCTCCACCTCGCCCTGCGCAATGATGTGGAAGCTGTTGCCCTCCTGGCCGCGCTTGAACAGCGCATAGCCCAGCGGGTAGCGCTTCCAGCGCGCACGGCGCACGACCTCCCAGAGCTGCACGTCGCCGAACTCGGCGAAGAACTCCAGCGAGCGCAACATGTTGAAGCGCTCCGAGTCCCGCACCTCGCCCAGCCGGTTCATCGGCACCTGCTGACTGGCAACCAGCGCCGACAAGGCCTGGGCGAAGCTGTCCCAATCGGGGAAGCGCTCCTGCGGATGCTTGGCCAGCGCGCGCAGCACCACGGCGTCCAGCGCGTCGGTCACGCCCTGGCGCTGGCCCGTCAGCGGCGCCGGCGCCTGGTGGTAGATCTGGTGCATCAGCGCCATCTGGTGCTGGGCGTCGAAGGGCGGACGGCCGGCGATGAGGTTGTAGACCACGGCCCCCAGCGCGTAGATGTCGGCGCGGCAGTCCACGTCGCCGCCCTCGATCTGCTCGGGCGGCATGAAGGCCAGCGAGCCCACGCGGTGGATCTGCGTGGAGTCGGCGTTGAGGTTCAGCGCCGAGCCGAAGTCGCTGACCTTGACGTCCACCACCTGCCCCGCGCCGTCCAGCACCGCCAGCAGGTTGGCGGGCTTCACGTCGCGGTGGATGACGCCCTGGCGGAACACGTAGCCCAGCGCCATCGCGCACTTGAAGGCCAGCTCCACGATCTGCTCCAGCGGCAGCAGGCGGTCGTTGCGGCAGAAATGCTTCAGCGTGACGCCCGGCACGTACTCCATGACCAGGTAGGGCGAGGCGTCCTCCGACACCGCGTCCAGGATGGCCACCACGTTGGGGTGGTGCAGCCGCCCGGCCAGCGCGGCCTCGGCGCTGAAGAAGCGGTTGCTGAAGTCGCTGCCCGGCGCATCGGCTGGCGCCGCCCAGGCGCGCATGCGCTTGATGGCCACGTCCTGGTTCTGGAACGGGTCGCGCGCCAGGAACACATCGCTGGTGGCGCCCTCACCCAGGCGCTTGAGCACCTGGTAGCGGCCGATGTGGCTGGGCAGATCGTCGGCGGGAGCGGTCACGCGGGGCATGATACGGGTCGCTTCCGTGGAGACCCGTCCCTTGTTCTCGCACATCTACATCGGCACGCGTGACTTCGATCGCGCCTTGGCGTTCTACCGGCCGCTGCTGGCCTTGCTGGGCGCCACTGAGCGTTTTTGCGACGCCACCAAGCCCTGGGCGGGCTGGCAAAGCAACCCGGGGCCGCGCCCGCTGCTGGTGCTGGGCCACCCCTTCGCCGGCGAGCACCAGCCCGGCAATGGCCAGATGGTGGCGCTGCTGGCGGCCAGCCGGGCGCAGGTGGACGAGGCCCACCGCCTGGCGCTGAGCCTGGGCGGCCGCTGCGAGGGCCCGCCGGGGCTGCGCCCGCAGTACCACGCGAACTATTACGGCGCCTATGTCCGCGATCCGGACGGCAACAAGCTCGGCGTGGCCTGCCACGAGCCGATGGCCGGCTGAGTCGGCGCGCCCAGCGGCCCGTGCGTTGAAGTCCCGCCTCCTAAAATCCCGCCCATGATCCAAGCCAAGCAGGCGCTGCTCGCCGCACTCGCCGACTCTCTGCAAGACATCGCCCCCGGCTCCAATGCGCCGGCGGCCTTCGAATCCCCCAAGCAGGCCGCCCATGGCGACTTCGCCTGCACGGCCGCCATGCAGCTGGCCAAGCCTTTGCGCGCCAACCCGCGCGAGCTGGCAACGCGCCTGATCGCCGCGCTCGAGGCCAAGCCCGCCTTCCAGCAATGGGTGCAGTCGCTGGAGATCGCCGGCCCGGGCTTCATCAACATCCGCCTCAAGCCGGCCGCCAAGCAGGCCGTCGTCGCCGAGGTGCTGGGCGCGGCCGAGCGCTTCGGCCACCGGCCGGCCACCGGCAGGCACGTCATGGTGGAGTTTGTTTCCGCCAACCCGACCGGCCCGCTGCATGTGGGCCATGCGCGCCAGGCCGCGCTGGGCGATGCGCTGTGCTCGCTGTTCAAGACCCAGGGCCACGACGTGACCCGGGAGTTCTACTACAACGACGCCGGCGTGCAGATCGCCACGCTGGCCAACTCCACGCAGATGCGCCTCAAGGGCTTCAAGCCCGGCGACGCCGAATGGCCCGAGGCCGCCTACAACGGCGACTACATCCAGGACATCGCCGACGCCTTCCTGCGCCGCGAGACCGTCAAGGCCGACGACCGCGAATTCAGCGCGTCGGGCGACGTCAACGACCTGGACGGCATCCGCCAGTTCGCCGTCGCCTACCTGCGCCACGAGCAGGACCTGGACCTGCAGGCCTTCGGCCTCAAGTTCGACAGCTACTTCCTGGAAAGCAGCGTCTACGCCGGCGGCCAGCTGGAGAAGACCGTCGAGCGCCTGGTCGCCAGCGGCAAGACCTACGAAGAAGAAGGCGCGCTGTGGCTGCGCACCACCGACTACGGCGACGACAAGGACCGCGTCATGCGCAAGCGTGAAGGCGGCTTCACCTACTTCGTGCCCGACGTGGCCTACCACATCAACAAGTTCGAGCGCGGCTACACGCAGTGCATCAACATCCAGGGCACGGACCACCACGGCACCATCGCCCGCGTGCGCGCCGGCCT
>CBFGPX010000328.1:0-3115 GCA_965650725.1 uncultured Comamonadaceae bacterium
CTCGGCGGGCCACATTCTCCAGTTATGGACTGTCTACTTCTGGGGGAAGCTTACGCCTTGGCGGGCGCGTCGGCGATCAAAAGGGGGCCGAGCGAGGCCATGCGGAGGTCGGACATCGGCGGAATTTTAGAATCGCTCGTTTTCACGGAAGGGCAGCGATGGCGATCTACCAGCTCGACGAGCATGTGCCCGACGTGGCCGACACGGCCTGGGTGGCCGACAGCGCCGAGGTCATCGGCCGCGTGACGCTGGGCGAGGGCGTCAGCGTCTGGTTCAACGCCGTGCTGCGCGGCGACAGCGACACGCTGACCATCGGCGCCGGCAGCAACATCCAGGACGGCTCGGTGCTGCATGCGGACCACGGCTTCCCGCTGGTGCTGGGGCAGAACGTCACCGTGGGCCACCAGGTCATGCTGCACGGCTGCACGGTCGGTGACGAAAGCCTGATCGGCATCGGCGCGGTGGTCTTGAATGGCGCCCGCATCGGCCGCAACTGTGTGGTCGGCGCTGGCGCGCTGGTCACCGAGGGCAAGGAGTTTCCGGACGGCACGCTGATCGTCGGCGCGCCGGCCAAGGTCGTGCGCGAGCTGAGCGAGGCGCAGATCGCCGGTCTCAAGGCCAGCGCGGCCCATTACGTCAACAACGGCCGTCGCTATGCCGGCGGCCTGAAAAGAATCCGATGAGCGAACTGCATAAATTCCTGTTCGACGGCCTGCCGGTGCGCGGCATGCTGGTGCGCCTGACCGGTGCCTGGCAGGAGGTGCTGAGGCGCCGCGAGCCGGGCCAGGAATACCCACCCGAGCTGCGCGACCTGCTGGGCGAGATGAGCGCTGCGGCCGTGCTGATGCAGGCCAACATCAAGTTCAACGGCGCGCTGGTGCTGCAGGTGATGGGCGACGGCCCGGTCAAACTGGCCGTGGCCGAAGCCCAGCCGGACCTGAGCTTCCGCGCGACCGCCAAGTGCGTCGGCACGGTGGAGCCCGGCGCGACGCTGGAGGCTATGGTCAACCTGCGCGGCCAGGGCCGCTGCGCGATCACGCTGGACCCGAAGGACAAGTTTCCCGGCCAGCAGCCCTACCAGGGCGTCGTGCCTCTGCACGGCGACCAGCGCGAGCCGCTGCAGAAGATGAGCGAGGTGCTGGAGCACTACATGCTGCAGTCCGAGCAACTGGACACCAAGCTCGTGCTGGCCGCCAACGGCGACATCGCTGCGGGCCTGCTGATCCAGCGCCTGCCCGTCGAGGGCGAGGGCAACCTGGAAGGGCGCCGCAACGAAGACGACATCGGCCTGTCGGACGCCTACAACCGCATCAGCATCCTGGCCGCCACGCTGACCGCCGACGAACTGCTGACGCTGGACGCCGACACCATCCTGCGCCGGCTGTTCTGGGAGGAGACCGTGACGCGCTTCGAGCCGCAGGCGCCGCGCTTCGCCTGCACCTGCTCGCGCGAGCGCGTAGGCCAGATGCTGCGCGGCCTGGGCCGCGAGGAGATCGACAGCGTGCTGGCCGAGCGGGGCGATGTCGAGATCGGCTGCGACTTCTGCGGCCGTCACTACCGCTTCGACGCGGTGGACGTGGGCGCGCTGTTCACGCCCGGCGGCAACCCGCCCGAGGGCGCCGCGGGCGGCAGCCTGCAGTAGCGCTGCCACAGCCCTGCGCAGTTTTGTGGGGGCCTTGAACGATCGGCGTTGACGCCAGCGGCTGCGGGGACGAACTTGCTTCCAGGTCCTGTTGCAGGGCGGGGAGCGTTCGATGTCGGATCAGAAAGGCGGCGTGGGGACCTTCGGCTGGGCCAGCGCTGCGGCGCTGGTGGCCTTTGTCGCCAGTACCTACCTGCCGCAGCAGGCCTACGACGCCTTGCGCCCAGTGGAGCGGCAGGCCACGCCTGCCGTGCCGGTGGTCGATGCCGACGTGCACGCGCGGCTGTGGGAGGACCCGGTGCAGGCGCTGCGGCGGCACGATGCGGAGCGCGTCGAGCGCTGCGCACGAGAGAAGGGCAGGCAGCGCGTCGAGAGTCACGATTGCGGCGCGCTGCTGGAGGGGCGCATGCCCGAGCGGCTGCTGCGGCGGCTGGACAAGGACCGCAATGCCAGGCTGAGCGACAGCCTGATCCTCATCGCACTGATGCCGGGGGCGGACTCGGTCGGCGCGGAGGAGGCCCGTCGGCGCCTGCGCTACGCGACGCTGGCCGGCCTGATGGCGCAGGCCTATGTGCCGGACCATCCCGAGCGGCTGGGGCTGCTGGAGTTCCGCACGTTGGACGTGCGCACGCCGACGACCGGGGCGACGGCCGCGTCGGGGCCGCTGGTGCGCGCCCTGAACAGCTCGGAGGAACTGGCGGGGCGGCTTGAGCGGCAGCGCGACGGGCTGGTGATGCCGGTGCTGTACGAAACCCTGTCGCGGCGGCGGCTGGCGCGCGAAGGGGGCGATCAAGACGCGCGATCGCAACGCTACGGCCAGGTCGCGGTGCTGTGGGTGGATGAGACGCTGCTGCCGTCGCGCAAGTTCGACTCACTGGCCCGGCTGGTGGACGGCCTGCTGGGCGACGCCGCCTGGGCCGATGTGCGGGCCATGGCCGGCTCGACGGAGTCGCCGCAATCGCCGCGCGAGCAGCCCCGGCTGGCCGTCATCGGGCCGTCGTCCACCGACGCGCTGCGCACCGCAATCGCGGACCTGCGCTGCGCGGCCGAGCGCCGCAACACGAGGGACAGGGCCCGCAGCCTGCCGGTCTGCGGGGACGACACCGCATCCGACCTCGATCCCGATGCGATCGGCGGCTACCGGCTGCTGGCCGACGCGCGCTACTACAACACCGCCTCCACGGCGCCCGGCGGCCTGCTGGCGGAACTGCAGGACCAGAAGCTGGAAACCTACGTCAGCGAGCAGTTCCGCCGCATCAACCTGAGCCCGGACCAGCCGCCGGTGCGGCTGATCCGCACCATCGCCACCGACAACGAGCTGATCAAGCGGCTGGTGACGGAGCTGCACCTGCGCCTGCCCGGCAACAAGCCGCGCCGGCTGGTCATCGTGGCCGAGCGCGACAGCCTGTACTCGCAGTCGCTGGTCGCTGAACTGCAGCGTCGGCTGAAGGACGACGGGCTGCTGTCGTTCAG
>CBFGPX010000329.1:0-3104 GCA_965650725.1 uncultured Comamonadaceae bacterium
TGCAGTTCTGCAGCAGCTTCTGGATGATGTTCTCGACGTCCTCGCCGACATAGCCGGCTTCGGTCAGCGTCGTCGCGTCGGCAATCACAAACGGCACGTTCAGCAGACGCGCCAGCGTCTGCGCCAGCAGCGTCTTGCCGGAGCCGGTGGGACCGATCAGCAGGATGTTGCTCTTGGACAGCTCGACCGAATCCTTGGTCGCCGCCATGTGGCGCAGCCGCTTGTAGTGGTTGTAGACCGCCACGGCCAGCGTGCGCTTGGCAACGTCCTGGCCGATGACGTAGTTGTCCAGGCTGGTTTTGATCTCGCTGGGCGTGGGCAGGTCGGACTTGCCCGCACGCGCCGCGGGTTCGGGCGCCGGGATCTCGTCACGGACGATGTCATTGCAGAGTTCGATGCACTCATCGCAGATGAACACCGACGGACCGGCGATCAGTTTCTTGACCTCGTGCTGGCTCTTGCCGCAGAACGAGCAGTACAGAACTTTTTCGCTGGAGGTGCCTTTTTTGTCGGCCATGGGTCTGCTCGGGAGATGCCAGAAATCAGGCGGGGTGCCTGAATGATGATAGTCCAAACGATCTCGGGGCCCTTGTGGGGATAAGGGCCCCGATTCCGCTGCGAATCCAGGGGCTTGTTACAGCCCCTCACGACTTACGGGCGGTGCTCCAGCACCTGGTCGATGAGCCCGTAGTCCTTGGCCTCGGCGGCGGACATGAAGTAGTCACGCTCGGTGTCCGACTGGATTTTCTCCAGCGACTGGCCGGTGCGCTCGGCCAGGATGCGGTTCAAAGCCTCGCGCGTCTTCAGGATTTCACGCGCATGGATCTCGATATCGGTCGCCTGGCCCTGCGCGCCGCCCAGCGGCTGGTGAATCATGACCTTGGCGTTGGGCAGCGAGAAGCGCTTGCCCTTGGCACCGGCCGCCAGCAGGAAGGCGCCCATGCTGGCCGCCATGCCCATGCACAGCGTCGAGACTTCGGGCTTGATGAACTGCATGGTGTCGAAGATCGACATGCCGGCCGACACGCTGCCGCCGGGGCTGTTGATGTACAGCGAGATTTCCTTGTCGGGGTTCTCGCTCTCCAGGAACAGCAGCTGCGCGACGACGAGGTTCGCGACCGCGTCGTTGACCGGGCCGACCAGGAAGATGATGCGCTCGCGCAGCAGGCGCGAGTAGATGTCGTAGGCGCGCTCACCGCGGCCCGACTGTTCGATGACCATGGGCACCATGCCCAGATTGCTGGTTTCAAGCGCGCTCATTCAGATCCTTGGAAATCAATTACGTCTGTTATGGGGGCGGATTATGGCCACGCAAGTAAAAAGGCGCCGGGCCTTGCGGCACGGCGCCTTCGTCAGGCGAGGGGCTCTCAGTTGCCGGCAGCCATCAGCTCGTCGAAAGGCAGCGCCTTGTCGGTCACCTTGGCCTTGGCCAGCACGAAGTCCGTGACGTTGTTCTCGACGACGACGGCCTCCACTTCGGCCATGCGCTCACGGTCGCTCAGGTACCAGCGCATCACTTCGGCGGGCTTCTCGTAGCTCTGCGACAGCTCTTCGATGTGGGCTTGCAGCTGGGCCGGCTTGGCCTGCAGCTCGTTGGCGCGCACCAGCTCGGCCACCACCAGGCCCAGGCGCACGCGGCGCTCGGCTTGCGGCTTGAAGATGTCGGCGGGGATCTCGGCCTTGTCGGCATCCTTGACGCCGCGCTTCTTCAGGTCTTCACGAGCCTGGCCCACCATGCGCTCGGCTTCGCCTTGCACCAGCGCGTTGGGCACGTCCAGCTCGGAGGCAGCGACCAGAGCGTCCATGACGGCGCCCTTGTTGCGGGCCAGCACGCGGAACTTCACTTCGCGCTCGAGGTTCTTCTTGATGTCGGCGCGCAGGGCTTCGACGGTGGCGTCCTTGATACCCAGCGACTTGGCGAACGCCTCGTTCACTTCGGGCAGGTGCTGGGCTTCGATCTTCTTGATCGTGACCAGGAAGTCGGCTTCCTTGCCGGCCACATCCTTGCCGTGGTAGTCCTCGGGGAACTGCAGCGGGAAGGTCTTGCTCTCGCCGGCCTTCATGCCACGCACGGCAGCGTCGAACTGCTCCAGCATCTGGCCTTCGCCGATCAGGAACTGGAAGCCTTCGGCCTTGCCGCCCTGGAAGGGCTCGCCGTCGATCTTGCCTTCGAAGTCGATGGTGACGCGGTCGCCCACGGCGGCCACGTCGGCGGCGGCGCGCTGGGCGAAGCTGCGGCGCTGCTTGCGAAGGATCTCGACCGTCTTGTCGATGGCCTCTTCGGTCACGTCGCTGGTGACGCGCTCGACCTCGGCCGTGGCCAGGTCGTTGATCTTGACCTCGGGGTAGACCTCGAAGGTGGCGTCAAAGGCCATCTGGCCTTCCGGCGCCTGGTCCTTCTGCTCGATGCGGGGCATGCCGGCCACGCGCAGCTGCGCTTCGTTGGCGGCGTTGTTGAAGGCCTGACCCAGCTTGTCGTTGACGACTTCGTACTGCACCGAGTAGCCGTAGCGCTGGGCGACGACATTCATCGGCACCTTGCCGGGACGGAAGCCGTCGGCCTTGACGGTGCGGGCCAGCTTCTTCAGGCGGGACTCGACCTCGGTGTTGATGTCAGCGGCCGCCAGCGTGAGCGTGATGCGGCGTTCGAGCTTTTCGAGAGTTTCGACGGTGACAGCCATAGTGGACTCGGAATCAGTTGGAAGTGTGGTGCGCGGGGCCGGACTCGAACCGGCACGCCCGTGAAGGCGTCAGGACCTAAACCTGGTGCGTCTACCAATTTCGCCACCCGCGCAACGGGATGTTCTGGTTGGGCTGCTCAGGACGAGCAACCCCGTAGGCGATTCGGCAAACCGGCGATTGTAGCGATCCTGCACGGCTTACCCGCCGCCCCGGCGTGCGGGGCGGCAAAACCCTAGGTGAATGGCTCAGATCTGGGCAGGAAGTTCGCTGTGCAGCCGGCTGTGCTCCTCCTCTTCGGGCCGCACGACGCGGAACCAGGCCGCGTACATGGCCGGCAGCGCCAGCAGCGTCAGCACGGTGGCGACGATGAGGCCGCCCATGATGGCCACGGCCATCGGGCCCCAGAACACGCTGCGCGACAG
>CBFGPX010000330.1:0-3100 GCA_965650725.1 uncultured Comamonadaceae bacterium
GGCCGAGGGCCGCGCCATCGGCCAGAAGATCGGCACCGGCCCGGTGCGGCTGGTGGACAGCGTCGCCGAGATGGAGCGCGTGCAGCCGGGCGACGTGCTGGTCACCGACATGACCGACCCGAACTGGGAGCCGGTCATGAAGCGCGCGTCGGCCATCGTCACCAACCGTGGCGGCCGCACCTGCCACGCGGCCATCATTGCGCGCGAGCTGGGCATCCCCGCCGTGGTCGGCTGCGGCGACGCGACCGACGTGCTGAAGGACGGCCAGTTGGTCACCGTGGCCTGTTCGGAGGGCGACACCGGCTACATCTACGACGGCCTGCTGGAGACCGAGGTCAGCGAGGTGCACCGCGGCGAGTTGCCGTACTGCCCCATCAAGATCATGATGAACGTCGGCAACCCGCAGCTGGCCTTCAACTTCGCGCAGATGCCGTCCGGCGGCGTGGGCCTGGCCCGGCTGGAATTCATCATCAACAACAACATCGGCGTCCATCCGAAGGCCATCCTGGACTATCCCAACATCGACGCCGACCTGAAGAAGGCCGTCGAGTCGGTGGCCCGCGGACACGCCTCGCCGCGCGCCTTCTACGTGGACAAGCTGGCCGAGGGCATCGCGACCATCGCCGCGGCGTTCTTCCCGCGTCCGGTCATCGTGCGCCTGAGTGACTTCAAGTCCAACGAGTACCGCAAACTCATTGGCGGCACGCGCTACGAGCCTGACGAAGAGAACCCGATGCTGGGCTTCCGCGGCGCGTCGCGCTACATCAGCGGCGAGTTCCAGGACGCGTTCGCGATGGAATGCGAGGCGCTCAAGCGTGTGCGCAAGGACATGGGCCTGAACAACGTCGAGATCATGGTGCCCTTCGTGCGCACCGTGAAGCAGGCGGCCAAGGTCGTGGACATGCTGGCCGAGAAGGGCCTGAAGCGCGGCGTCGACGGCCTTCGCCTCATCATGATGTGCGAGGTGCCCAGCAACGCCATCCTGGCCGAGCAGTTCCTGGAGCATTTCGATGGCATGTCCATCGGCTCCAACGACCTGACCCAGCTCACGCTGGGCCTGGACCGCGACTCCGGCCTGGAGCAGCTGGCCGGCGATTTCGACGAACGCGATCCGGCCGTCAAGGCCATGATCTCGCGCGCCATCCGCGCCTGCCGCGCCACCGGCAAGTACATCGGCATCTGCGGCCAGGGCCCCAGCGATCACCCTGACTTCGCCGACTGGCTGGCCGAGGAAGGCATCGTGTCCATCTCGCTGAACCCGGACACGGTCATCGAGACCTGGCAGCGCCTGGCCGCCAAGTAATCCTTCGCGCCTGACGACCAGCCCGGGTTCTCCGTAAGGGAAGCCGGGCTTTTTTGCGGCCATCATCGCGGCCGTGTTCGCCCATCGCCATCTGCACCGCCGCTACCTGCTGTTCACGCTGAGCTTCATCGGTCTCGTCGTGGGCCTGGGGCTGGCCGAGAGCAGGGGCATGCCCAAGGCCTGGATCGGCTACAGCTTCCTGGGCGCGACGGTGGCGATCTATGCCGTCATCGGCATCCTGTGCCGAGCCACCGACCCGGCCGAGTACTTCGTCGCCGGCCGTCGCGTGCCGCCGCTGTACAACGGCATGGCCGCCGCGGCCGACTGGATGAGCGCGGCCAGCTTCATCGGGCTGGTCGGCACGCTGTACGCCAGTGGCTATGGCGGCCTGGCCTATGTGCTGGGCTGGACCGGCGGCTTCGTGCTGGTGGCGCTGTGCATCGCGCCCTATCTGCGCCGTTTCGGCCAGTACACGCTGGCCGACTTCCTGGCCGAGCGCTTCGAGAGCCGCACCTTGCGCCTGGTGGGCGCGGGCGCTGCCATCCTGGTGTCCTTCGTCTACCTGGTCGCGCAGATCTACGGCGTGGGCCTGATCACGACGCGGCTGACCGGCCTGGCCTTCGAGGTGGGCGTGTTCGTGGGCCTGGGCGGCGTGCTGGTGTGCTCCTTCCTGGGGGGCATGCGGGCCGTCACGTGGACGCAGGTGGCGCAGTACCTCATCATGATCCTGGCCTATCTGGTGCCGGTGATCTGGCTCAGCGTGAAGCAGACCGGCTGGCCCTTGCCGCAGCTGGTCTACGGCCAGCAGTTGCACCAGTTGGCCGAGCGCGAGCGCGAGCTGATCCGCGACCCCGCCGAGCTGCAGGTGCGGGCCATCCACCAGCAGCGTGCAGATGCGGCGGCTGAGCGCCTGGCCGATGTGCCGGTGGCGCTGGCCGATGCGCAGGCGCGCGCCGCCGCGCGGGTGGCCGCACTGAAGGCCGAGGGTGCGCCGCTGGCCCAGATCCAGGCGGCGGAGAAGCAGCGCGCCGCGCTGCCGCGCACGGGCGCCGAGGCCGAGGAGCGCTGGCGCCGTGAGCAGGTCGGGGAGGCGCAACTGGCCCGGCCGCTGTCGGGTCTGGTGCCGCACACCCAGCCGTTTGCCGGCAACCCCGACGGCAGTCCCACCGAGCAGGTGCAGGCCAGCGAGTCACGGCGCAACTTCATCGCGCTGGTGCTGTGCCTGATGGTGGGTACGGCGGGGCTGCCGCACCTGCTGACGCGCTACTACACGACCAGCTCGGTCGCCAAGGCGCGCGAGTCGGTCGCCTGGTCGCTGGTCTTCATCTGCCTGCTCTACCTGACCGCGCCGGCGCTCGCGGTCATGGTCAAGACCGAGGTCTTCACGGGCTTGGTGGGCACCGCCTTCGACCAGTTGCCGGCCTGGATACGGCAGTGGCAGCGCGTCGACCCGGCGCTGCTGTCTGCGGTGGACCTGAACGGCGACGGCCGGCTGCAGTTGGGCGAGCTGCGCCTGCACCCCGACCTGGTCATGCTGGTGCTGCCCGAACTGGGCGGGCTGCCCTACGTCATCTCGGGCATGGTCGCCGCCGGCGGACTGGCGGCGGCGCTGTCAACGGCGGACGGCCTGCTGTTGGCCATCTCCAGCGCGCTGTCGCACGACCTCTACTACAAGACGTTGAACCCGGAAGCCTCGCGCACGCGGCGCGTGACCTTGTCCAAGGCCTTGCTGCTGGCCGCCGCGCTGGCCGCCGCGGCCGTCGCTGCCAGCCGGCCGGCGGACATCCTGGCGGTCGT
>CBFGPX010000331.1:0-2890 GCA_965650725.1 uncultured Comamonadaceae bacterium
CAACGACCCGATGGAAGCCACCTACATCGGCATCAACATGTGGGCCCAGGCCGTCACCAAGGCCAAGAGCACGGACACCGACAAGGTCATCGCTGCGATGGCCGGCCAGACCTTCACCGCACCGTCGGGCATCACGTCCAAGATGGACGAGAAGAACCACCACCTGCACAAGTCGGTCTTCATCGGCGAAGTGAAGGCGGACGGCCAGTTCAACGTGGTGTGGAAGACGCCCGGCCCGGTCAAGGCCCAGCCGTGGAGCCCGCATATCCCTGAGAACAAGGGCAAGAAGGACGAGCCCGCGAAATAAGGCTCACCCCCTACCGCGGCAAAGCCGCGGCCCCCTTCGAGGGGGCGCCGCTGGTGGACCGGCAAAGCGCTTTGCGCTCAGTGAAGGCTCATATCGCGTGGCGATGTGATGCCGCAACTAAAGCCGGATCCACGGCGGCCGCTGGAGGGACGTGCGCGCTGCGCGCGTCACTTGGTTTCGTTCGCTTGGATCTTCATGATCAAACGACTTCTATTGGGATGCCTGCTGGCGTTGAGCGGCTGGTCGGCTTGGGCGCTGTCGCCCGAGCTGGCCAATCGCATCGCCGCGGGTGAGAGTGACGATCGCGTCGCTGCGATCCAGCAGGCGCTGGCGGCGGGCGATGCGTCGCTGGGGCCCTTTCTGCGTGCACTGCAGGACGGGCGCGTGCGCGTCAAGGGCGGGCAGGCCCTCGTCATCGCCGAAGGCGCCGAGCCGCCGGCCGATGCCGAGGAGCCCATGCTGAACAACCGCATGCGCCGCGAGATCGACGCGGCGCTGGCGGGGCTGGACTTGCTGTCCACCGACCGGGACGTTCGCGCCAACGCGCTGGCGACGCTGAGAGAGGACGCCGACGCGTCCAAGCTGCCGCTGCTGGAAAAGGCGCTGGCGGCTGAAAGCGATGCCGGCCTGCGCGGGCAACTGAGTTCACTGGTGGCCGGCGCCAAGCTGTCGTCCACCGACGCGGCGCAGCGCAAGGCCGCCGCGATCGAACTGGCCGGCAGCGCGGATCCGGCCACGCGGGCCTTGCTGCTGGAGAAACTCGGCAGCGAGACCGACATGGCCACCAAGTCCGCGATGCAGAAGGCCGTCAACGACATCGGCGACCGCCTCGCCTGGGGCGAGCGTGCGCAGCTGCTGTTCTCGGGCCTGAGCCTGGGCTCGGTGCTGCTGCTGGTGGCGCTGGGCCTGGCCATCACCTACGGCCTGATGGGCGTCATCAACATGGCCCACGGCGAGCTGCTGATGGTGGGCGCCTATGCGACCTACATGGTCCAGCAGGGCTTCCGTGCATGGGCGCCGGCCGCCTTCGACTACTACCTGTGGCTGGCGCTGCCGGCGAGCTTCCTGGCCGCCGCCCTCGTCGGTGCGGCGATGGAGCGCTCGGTCATCCGCTGGCTCTACGGCCGCCCGCTGGAAACGCTGCTCGCCACCTGGGGTATATCCCTCGTGCTGATGCAGGCCGTGCGCACGCTGTTCGGCGCGCAGAACGTGGCGGTGGAGAACCCGGCCTGGCTGTCCGGCGGCTGGGCGCTGCTGCCCAACCTGACGCTGCCCTACAACCGCCTGGCCATCCTCGCATTCGCGGCACTGGTGCTCGTCGGCATGGGCGCGCTGCTGGCCAAGACGCGGCTGGGCCTGATGGTGCGCGGCGTCACGCAGAACCGCCGCATGGCCGCCTGCGTGGGCGTCAACACGGCGCGCGTCGACACGATGGCCTTCGCGCTCGGCTCCGGCATCGCGGGTCTCGCCGGCTGTGCGCTGAGCCAGATCGGCAACGTCGGCCCTGACCTGGGCCAGAGCTACATCGTCGACGCCTTCATGGTCGTCGTGCTCGGCGGTGTGGGTCAACTGGCCGGCACCGTCTATGCAGGCCTCGGCCTGGGCGTGCTGTCCAAGCTGCTGGAAGGCTGGCAGGGCGCGGTGCTGGCCAAGATCGCGCTGCTGCTGGTGCTGGTCCTCGTCATCCAGAAAAAGCCGCAAGGCCTGTTCGCACTGAAGGGCAGGTCGGTCGAATGAAGAAGAACCTCCTCATCGTCGTGGCCGTGTTGACGCTGCTCGTGCCCTTCCTGCACCTGGCCTTCCCGGCCGGCCACCTGCTGCACCTCAGCGAGTTCTATGTGAGCCTGCTGGGCAAGTTCCTGTGCTTCGCGATCTGTGCGCTGGCGCTGGACCTGATCTGGGGCTTCGGCGGCATCCTGTCGCTGGGCCACGGGCTGTTCTTCGCGCTGGGCGGCTACGGCATGGGCATGTACCTGATGCGCCAGATCGGCCGCGACGGGCAGTACCAGTCGGACCTGCCGGACTTCATGGTCTTCCTGAACTGGAAGGAACTGCCCTGGCACTGGGCGCTCAGCGATTCGCTGGTCGGCCAGGTCATCCTGGCGCTCGCGGTGCCCGGCCTGATCGCCGCGGTGTTCGGCTACTTCGCCTTCCGCTCGCGCATCCAGGGCGTGTACTTTTCCATCATCACGCAGGCGCTGGTTGTGGCGGCCATGCTGCTGTTCTTCCGCAACGAGACAGGCTTCGGCGGCAACAACGGCTTCACCGACTTCAAGCGCCTGGCCGGCATGCCGCTGAACACGCCGGGAATGAAGGTGGGCCTGTGCGTGGCCAGCGGCGTCGCGCTGATCGCCTGCTACCTGCTGGCCAAGTGGCTCACGCAAAGCCGCTGGGGCCGCATCCTGCAAGCCATCCGCGACGCCGAAGGCCGCGTGCGCTTCCTGGGCTACGACCCGGTCGCCTTCAAGCTCAGCGCCTACGTGATCTCCGCGCTGATGTGTGCGCTGGCGGGCATCCTCTACGTGCCGCAGGTCGGCATCATCAACCCCAGCGAGATGAGCCCGGCGGCCAGCATCGAGATGG
>CBFGPX010000332.1:0-2631 GCA_965650725.1 uncultured Comamonadaceae bacterium
CTGCACTTCTGGATCGCGACGCTGGGCATCGTGCTCTACATCGCCGCGATGTGGATCGCCGGCGTCATGCAGGGCCTGATGTGGCGCGCGGTGAACCCCGACGGCACGCTGGTCTACACCTTCGTCGAGAGCGTCAAGGCGACCTGGCCGTTTTACGTGACCCGCCTCGTCGGTGGCCTGCTGTACCTCGGCGGCATGGGCGTGATGGCCTGGAACGTCGTCAAGACCATGCAGGCGGGCAAGCCGCAGCAGGTGCGCATTCCCCAAGTGCTGGCGCACGCCTGAGAGAGCTGACATGAGCCAAAAAACTGAACGCTATACCGGCCACCAGCGCATCGAGACCAGCAACCTGCTGATGATCGTGCTGGTGCTGGCCACCGTCTTCGTCGGCGGCTTCGTCGAGATCGTGCCGCTGTTCTTCCAGCGCTCGACCACGCAGGCGGCCCCCGGCCTCAAGCCCTACACGGCGCTGCAGGTCGCCGGCCGCGACATCTACGTGCGCGAGGGCTGCTACAACTGCCACTCGCAGATGATCCGCCCGCTGCTGGCCGAGACGCTGCGCTACGGGCCCTACTCGACGGCCGGCGAGTTCGTCTACGACCGGCCCTTCCAGTGGGGCAGCAAGCGCACCGGCCCCGATCTGCACCGCGTGGGCGGCAAGTACAGCGACGACTGGCATCGCATCCACCTGATCAACCCGCGCGACCTGGTGCCGGAGTCCAACATGCCCGCCTATCCGTGGCTTGAGACGGCACCGGTGGATGCGGCGTCGCTGCCCGCCAAGATGAGCGCGCTGCGCACGCTCGGCGCGCCCTACACCGACGCCGAGATCCAGGATGCGCCCAAGGCCGCCGCCGGCAAGACCGAGCTGGACGCGCTGGTGGCCTACCTGCAGGTGCTGGGCACGGCCGCCGCAACGGCGAAAAAGGAGGCCCAACGTGGGAATCAATGAACTTCGTGTGGCGGTGACGCTGGTGTCGCTGGCCGTCTTCGTCGGCATCGTCGTGTGGGCCTGGCACGGTCGCTTCGACGCCGCGGCGCAGCTGCCACTTGAGGGGGACGAGCAATGAGTGACTTCATCAACGACGGCTGGGCCATCTTTGTCGCCGCCGCCACCGTGCTGGGCCTGCTGGCCTGCATCGTGCTGCTGCTCGTCGCGAGCCGTCGTCAGCCGTCGGCGGCGGACAACACCACGGGCCACGTCTGGGACGAGGATCTGCGCGAGCTGAACAACCCGCTGCCCCTGTGGTGGATGGGCCTGTTCGTGCTGACGGTGGTGTTTGCCGGCATCTACCTGGCGCTGTACCCGGGCCTGGGCAGCGTGGCCGGCAAGCTGGGCTGGAGCAGCGTCGGCGAGCATGCCGCCGACCAGGCCCAGGCGCGCGCGGCGATGGCGCCGGTCTACGCGGCCTTCACGTCGCAGTCGCCCGAACAACTGGCCAAGGACCCCAACGCCCACGCCATCGGCGAACGCCTGTTCGCCAACAACTGCGCCACCTGCCACGGCGCCGACGCCAAGGGCAGCAAGGGCTTCCCCAACCTGACCGACAAGGACTGGCTGTGGGGCGGCAGCTTCGAGACCATCAGTGAGACCATCACCCAGGGCCGCGCAGGCATGATGCCGCCCATGGCCGCGGCGGTGGGCAGCAGCGAGGACGTGCGCAACGTGGCGCACTACGTGCTGTCGCTGTCGGGCAGCCCGCACAACACGCTGTACGCGCAGCTGGGCCGCTCCAAGTTCGGTGCCTGCGCGGCCTGCCACGGCGTGGGCGGCAAGGGCAACCCGGCGCTCGGCGCGCCCAACCTCACCGACAAGGTCTGGCTGCACGGCTGGGGCGAGGCGGCCATCGTCGCGATGGTCAACGGCGGCAAGCACAACCAGATGCCGGCGCACGGCGAGCGGCTGACGCCGGAGCAGATCCGCGTGCTGTCGGCCTATGTGTGGGGCCTGTCCCGGTAATCCGTCATGGCCGATTCCGAAGCCGTCATCCGCCTCTACAAGTCGGAGGACAAGATCCATCCGCGCAGCGTGCGCGGGCGCTTCACGAACTGGCGCTGGGCCATGGTGGTCCTCACCCAGCTCGTGTTCTACGGCCTGCCCTGGCTGACCTGGGGGGACCGGCCGGCCGTGCTGTTCGATCTGGCATCGCGGCGCTTCTACATCTTCGGCCTGGTGCTTTACCCGCAGGACTTCGTCTACCTGACGGCCTTGCTGCTGATCTCGGCCTACGGCCTGTTCCTGTTCACGGCCGTGGCCGGGCGGGTGTGGTGCGGCTATGCCTGTCCGCAGACGGTCTACACCGAGATCTTCGTGCGCATCGAACACTGGTTCGAGGGCGACCGCAACGCGCGGCTCAAGCTGGACAAGGCGCCTTGGAGCTGGAACAAGCTGTGGCGCAAGGGCGGCAAGCAGCTGATCTGGGTCGCGCTGGCCTTGTTCACGGGCTTCAGCTTCGTCGGCTACTTCACGCCCATCCGCGAGCTGGGCGCCGAGCTGGCGGGCCTGGCGCTCGGGCCCTGGGAGGCCTTCTGGGTGCTGTTCTACGGCTTCGCCACCTACGGCAACGCGGGCTTCATGCGCGAGCAGGTCTGCAAGTACATGTGCCCCTATGCGCGCTTCCAGAGCGCGAT